>SLPH01000031.1 GCA_007132095.1 Syntrophomonadaceae bacterium
AGGGAAGGATGCAAAGCCGTTGATGTAGAACCTTGTGGTCTGACCATAAAAAGATTGAGGCGGTAAAGCGGTGATACTCAAAGATGCCTGAAGGTTATAAGTCGATCCTGGATCAGTATTGGAAACTGCGGAAGAGCAAACGTCTGGCAGAAGCCGAGCTATTGCTTCATGAAGGCCTGGCGCAGCACCGGCCGGGCAGTTTTGATTACCGGGTTTTGCAGGCAAACCTGGCCGATGCAATGCTGCAAAAAGGTGATTTGGGGGGAGCAAGAGAAACAGCTTTGAGTGTTTTAGCTGAAGACCCGGACCAGGCTACCGCCCTGACGGTGCTGGGCATGGTAGCCCTGAGCAGGAAAGAATACCCCGAGGCGATAGAAAACCTGAAAAAGGCAAACGAGCTCTTTCCCAGCGGTTACCGGGCTGGCCGGTTAGCCAGGTCTTACGAATTGCAGGGTGACTTCGAAAAAGCTCTGGCGGTGCTCAGGCAGGCTTTGCAGCACAACCCCCGTGACGGTTTCCTGCTTCGCCAGTATAGCAAGCTTGAACCGAAAGCTGCCTCCGGGGCAAGCAGCACTGCCGCTAAAGGTCACCAGCCGGCCCCGGTTGCCTCTGCCGCCCTGGAAGAAGACGATTATTTCCTCTATGCCGAACAGATGCGGGCAAGGTTAAATGATCTGGCCCCTTCCCTGGCTGCTGCAGAGCTTCAAAAGGTAATCAAGGTGGGAAATAGAAAAGATAACCCTTACCTGCATCTGCTGCTGGCCGATATCAACCGCAGGGCAGGTCATGAGGAGACCGCTCTTGAATCATATCAACGGGCCCATGAGCTTGATGCCCAGAATGTGCTGGCGCTTTCGCAATACCTTTTTGCCTTAAGGCGGGCCGGCCACAGGGAAGAAGCCTGGCCTTTGCTTAAGGAACTGTTAAGCATGCGCCCTGATGATGTCACCGCAAAATCTTCGCTGCTGAAAGATGCCAGGGAGCTGAATAGAGAAGAAGAAGCGGCGCTTTTCATGGAAGAGCTGCTGGAAAAGTATCCCGAACGCAAAGAGCTTTTTGGGGCGATCAGAAAGCTGCGCGGTTCTACCGGCCAGATAGGAGACGGTAAAGATGAAGATTAGCGATTTAATCACCCTTTCACCCGTCCGCACGGTTATTCGCCTGGCTGACCTTTCTGACAAAAGCCTCAGGCGTCACCTGGTCCAGACCTTTATCTTTACCGGAGAGGTTTCCTTTGCTGTTAAGAATATTATGGATAGCGTTGCCGACCTGAAAGGTAAAGGCTTCTTTGTGATCGGTAATTTTGGTTCAGGTAAATCGCACCTCCTGAATGTTCTAAGCTTAATCTTCACTGATCCGGAGGCTCGTGCGGCATTTATTGAGTCCTGCAGGGATGGCGGCAGTTCAGGTAATGCACTGGCCGACCCGATTGAAGCTGCAGCCCGGGTTAATCCCCTGGTGGTGGAGATATCATTAGTTGAACACAGTAACCGCGAATACCTGGAAGAGATTGTTTTAAAAGAGGTTTCGGCCCGCCTGCCTTCTGACATGAAAGGGCAAGCCGGACCGCTGCAGCAACTGGGCGCTATGCCCCGGCGGGAAGCCTTTGAAACGATTGCAGGGGTTTTAAGGGACCGGGGCCACGGCGGATTGCTGCTTTTATTTGATGAGCTGTCCGAGTTTCTCAGGTCAAAAGATAACCCCCGCGCCTACAATGAAGATATCCGCTTTTTGCAGTACTTAGGCGAATTTGCCGAAACGGTTCCGGCCTGGATTGTGGCCACCATGCAGGAAAACATCGAAAACACCGGTTCGTTGGCCGGAGAGATGCTGCACAAGATTAAGGATCGCTACCCCGTTCGGTTTCGGCTGAGCGGAGAGCATGTCAAAGAGATTGTTTCCGGGCGCCTGGTCTGCCAAAATGAAACTGCCGCCGAAAGGCTGCCTCGCGTTTATGATCAGCTGCAGGGAATTTTTAACCGGCTTCCTTTTTCACGCGAGGACTTTTTAGCCCTCTATCCCGTTCATCCTTCAACCGTGGCGATGCTGGATGAACTGCGCCTTCTTTTTTCGCAGCACCGCGGGGTTATCGATTTTATCCATTACCGGCTGGCCGGCGATCCGGGCCGGGGCATCGAGCCTTTTATCGATAATTCTGATCTTGAACTGCTGACCCCGGACTATATTTTCGATCACTTCCGCGATCGCCTGCAGGAAACTGTGGAAACAAACCCTTACAGCGAGCAGGTTTTTCATCATTACGAACGGGAAGCCGAAAAAATATTCAGTGATCCCGAGGATGCGCAGACTGCATTACGCCTGTTAAAGATCCTGATCCTGGGCGCCGTTGCCCGCGACCCCCAATCCTACAGCGTTAACGAGTTAACCGCCCTTTTGCTCTACCCGTACAGTATCCTGGAAAGTGCGGTTAACTATGAATATATCAGCGGTATTATGGGTAAGCTTATGGCGCATGGGGCCTATCTTACGGTGGCGGAAAAAGAAGGTGAGCCATATTACAGCATCGACCTGAAAGCGGATATTGGCTTGCTTCTGGATAAGAAGTTAAGCCAGATAAAAGCTGAATTGCCCCCGGGAGACAGGCGCGTCCTGGAAGGCCTTTTTGGTATGGTCGACGAGAACTGGTTGTCCCTGAAATCGCTGCACGAGCAGCCTGAACTTGACGTAGAGGTTACCTGGCAGAATACCAGGCGGGCCGGCAAGGTTATGTTTAAGAGTTTGGCGGGCCTGAGCCGCGATAGTCTCGCTCTTTTAGAGAGGGAGCTGGCAGAAGGTAAAATTGAGTTTATCTTCCTGGTCGCACCGCCGGAATTAGCAGGCGAACAGGGTCAACTTTCAGAAACCTGGCAGGCCTTTTTTGAGCAGTGCAGCGATGAACTGCGCCGGGTCATGGTTCTGTGGCTGCCGCGCAGTGTGAATCCCTCTGAGGAAGAGCTCATGCGCAGTGCCTATGCCCACCTCAAGCTGTACAGGGAGTACGCTTCAGACAACAGTCCGGTAGGGAAACAGGCCGAAAGGCAGCTCGCCCTTTTGCTCAGTGAAGAAAAAGCTACAGTTAAAAACCTGTTCCGGAAAATTTATTTTGAGGGTCGTATCAAGGCCGGCGGTCACATGCCGGCACCGGTATCTTTCGGCTATCTGCCGTTCATGGAACTGACCTCCCGTGTTGTTGCAGAAAGCCTAAAAGAGCGTTACCCCCGTCACTCTGAAATCCGCCCTTTAAGCGAGCAGGTTTCAGGAGCCCTGGTGCAGCAGGCTTTAGACTACCTCTTTTCAACGGAACAAGAGACAGCAGGGGAACCGGACCGGGGTATTAAGGTGGCGATTGAAGGTTTTCTCAACCCCATGGGCCTGGTCAGGAAAAAAGGGCAGGGTTTTGTGCCCGAGATTAACCCGAAGACTTCACCCCTGGTTGCTGAATTTCTGTCCGGTATCCCCGACGGGGGCAGAATAGCCCTTGAACAGCTTTACAGCAGACTTGGCAAAGGGGCCTTTGGTTTAAGCAGGCCCGCTTTCCTGATCCTCGCCATGACCCTGATCTTGAGCGGTGCTGTTTCTGCTTACCAGGGTGGTAAGCGCCTGGCATTGCCCCAGGTCAATTACTACCGCTTTTGGAACATTGAAGAAATAGGCCCCGGATCGCTGATTCGCCCCGAGCTGCAGCAAGTACTGGCAGAGGTCTCTTTTCTGCCTGCCCGTCTGCGCAGCGGCCCGCTGACTTTTGCCGTTCAACAGCAGGCCTGGGAAAAAGTGATTGAATTTAAGATGGACTGGGCCAATCGTCTGGCCAGGATAAACCGTCAGATTGAAAGGTTTGTCAACCATCCCTTTTTTAAAAATACCAACTGGGAGAGCATTCATCGGACAGTTGATCGCTTTAACCAGTTTTTAAACGAAATAAAAACTTCTTATGCTTCGCGGGAAGGGCTGGAAAGGTTTTTGGCTGCCTGCGGGGCAGCGCCCCTTTATGCTGAAGATTTAAGGCACCTTAGCGCTCTCAGCGATTTTTTCGATCAGGATATTGCCGATGTCTTGCACATCTTCGATTACCTTAATGATGAAAAGCTGATCCTTCCTCCTGACGAAAAATACGATCTTTTAAGGCAGCGCCATCGTGTTATAAGCGAACTGCTTAAATCGGACAGTATC
Source organism: Syntrophomonadaceae bacterium (assembly GCA_007132095.1). Taxonomy (GTDB): domain Bacteria; phylum Bacillota; class Dethiobacteria; order DTU022; family DTU022; genus SLPH01. The sequence goes on from SLPH01000031.1 coordinate 4,171, forward strand.
CTTTTCGAAGAGAAGCATCGCGAACGGTTGAAGCGCGAATTTGAAGCGTTCCGGGTAGAATATGCCGAACTTTACCTGTCCGGTCATGAGCAGCAAGTCGGTCCGCAACGGATTGAAGCTTATCGCGCCCTGACGGGGTCTAGCGCTTACCGGCTGCTTGAGCAGCTGGGCCGGATCAATACCCTGGTGCTCCAAAAAGACCTGGTTTACCTGAACAGGCTTATCGCTCCCGTCCTGGGGCTTGAATGCGCTGCAGCTGATGAAAGCCGCCTGGTAAAATATGCGGCCTGTTCATGCGGCTACCAGCTGGGTGAGCAGTTTGTGCTGCCGGAGCGCCGGGAATTGGAGAAAGAGATTGGCGAGGCTGTCCGGTCTTACCTGAAGGCCCTGCAGGCTGCTGCGGTGGGGCAGAAGCTGATCGAACACGCCGATCAGCTTGAACTGGTCGGCAGGCGTCTTGAAGCCGCGCCTCTGCGCAAGCTATTGCAATTGGACAGCGGGATGCCTGCGGATCAGCTGGTGCAGGAGCTGGGAAAAATCGTCAACGGCGCAGTTGTGAAAACGGTAAACAGGGTTTTGACCGGGGACGCCATTATTGCGGAACGATCTATCAAAAATTTACAGCACCTTTTGTCCGGCAGGGTTTTCAGTTTAAACCAGCTGCAGCAGCTTTTTGATAATTGGCTATGTGGCGATGAGGCAGAAAAACCCGCCTATGTCAGGGTAACCAGCGAGGAAAGCAGCGGATACCAGCCGGAAGGCGGCTCCGGTAACGATCTGGCGCGGGAAGCGGAGCCGCAGTTTAAGGGGTTGTTGGAGTCTGAGGCGCCCGCCCTGCTGCCTTTTGCTGCAAAAATGAAGGCGGAAGAGCTAATCGGCCTGGCTCTTTTATGCGCCTGGTTTAAGCATCATAACCTTGGCAAAGAGGGAGCTGTTCTGGTAAACAAGGTCTTAGATGTCAAAGGGGCTTATAGTGACCGGGACAGCGATCGGCTGCCCGATTTGACCAGGCTGGGCGAAGCAGTGATCGATGAAAGGGACAAGTACGATCTGCCGGGCGCATTCCGTGATGCTGCAGCCGAGCAGGCGATGGCAATGATTACGGCAGAGGAACTGATCGAGCTGTACCTGCAATCAGGCGCTTCTTCTGCTTATAACTTTGAAGCGCTGCTCAATCTATTTCTGGATGAGCCTATTTTTCCTGAAGTGAGCAGAAAGGCTGCCCACCGTTTAGCCGGGCAGATTTCTGCCGGTGAAGCAGTTTCTCAGCTTAATCTCATATCCGGTTTGTTGCGGGAAGCTCTAATTATCTTTGACAGGGAAGCCGAAGGGTTAAACGCGGACCACAGGAAGGATAAAGAGAAAGCGCTTGGGATCTTACAGAAGATCGCCGGATGCAGTTTAATTATCCAGGAAGCAGACAACTACATAGCCAGACCGCCTGATAGCGACAAGAAATGGGAGAGATTCTATCGCCTTATCTCACCTTTCGAGCTGTCAATGGGGCATCTTGAAGAAGCCGGTGCCCGGGCGCTGTTTCCCGGGGTAACGGCCAAAAACTGGCGTAAACGCTACAAGTTAATGCTTGCTCCCATGGTGGAAGCTTTTGCGGAATACCTGAAGAATGAAGAAGCAGTCCGGCGGCAGTCGCTGTCCGGGTTGCTGAAAAAGCTTGCCGAATGGGCGGGCAAAGAAAATTATTCAGCAGGAGTTTACCTGGTTATTGTTGATGGAGCCCGGCTGGATCTCTGGTCAGCCCTGCTGGAGCAAGCACTTGACAGTTTTAATTACGAGGTTTTGCGCGAAGGACTGACCTGGGCCGAGCAGCCGACAGTTACTGACACCCAGCTTCAACCGCTTAAAGATGAAGGTCTGCTCGGGCATTTGTTAAATATGGATGAGAACCTACTGGCCGAGTTGATCGCCGACCCGACGGGGTTCCTGGAGGCGGTTAGAAATATGGCGCAGCCAGGCGGCAAACTGCTGCCGTTTAAAGCAATCAAGTTTGGGTTTGTCGATGACAAGATTCACAGTTCCCGGGATCCGCTGCCGGTTTTGCTGGAAGAGCTGCTTGCTGCTGCCAGAAAACAGCTCCACCCATTGCTAAAATACGCCCCTGCCGGA
>SLPH01000197.1 GCA_007132095.1 Syntrophomonadaceae bacterium
AGCGACCTAACCCGAGGAGTCAGCGGACAACCTCATCCCCCTCCTATTTGGTCTTGCTCCGGGTGGGGTTTACCTAGCGAACCGGTCTCCCGGTCCCTGGTGCGCTCTTACCGCACCGTTGCACCCTTACCCGACGCTCATCTTTTTCCTGCCGGCCTGATCAGGTTCCGGCATAATCAGGGCTAAGAAGCCCTGATTATTACCTGTTTTCAAAAGGGGCAGGAAACAGATGAGCGCCGGGCGGTATATTTTCTGTGGCACTGGCCTTAAGGTCACCCTCACTGGGCGTTACCCAGCACCCTGTCCTGCGGAGCTCGGACTTTCCTCGAAAAGCGCCTTGCGGCGGTCTTTCCGCGGCTGTCTTGCATACTCGGTTCTTCTTCATTCAACTTAACATAATTATAGCATCGTAAGCTCGAAGCGTCAAAAAGATCAATTGACCCCGGGTTGAAGCGATTCTAAAAAGTCAAGGGCTTCCCCCAGGTTGGCAACCGGAACCACTTCAATCCTTCGCGCAGTCCTGTACGCTTCAACTGCATTATCTTCAGGAACGAGAAAATAATCAGCGCCCGCCCTTTCGGCAGATACAACTTTTTGGACAACCCCGCCTACCCTGCCGACCTTTTCATCCAGGTCTATTGTTCCGGTTCCGGCAATAAGCAGCCCGGCAGTAATATCTTCGACCGTTAACTGGTTGATAATTTCCAGCGTAAACATCAGCCCGGCCGATGGTCCGCCAATCCTGCCGGTATTCATCACGATTTCCAGCGGAAGAACGGGCTCCCAGTTCAAGGTTTGCAGGTAGATGCCCAAAAATGAAGCTCCATCAAGATCGGGATGGACGCCCGTGTTGATACTCAAATCCTGCTGAATGCCTTCCCTGATCACTTCGAGGTTAACAGCTTCACCAAGGGGCAGTTGCTGAATATAAAGCGATAGCTCGCCTGCCAGGGTAAAAGGCTGCCCGTCAGCTTCGATGATAATATCACCTTCCTGCGCTATTCCTTCCGCAGGGGCACCGGAAATCAGGCCGACTATCTCAATGCCGTCGCTGTTAATCTCAACATCGTAACCGACTCGCCTCAGGGCAACAACCTGGGCAAGGTAGCGGCTCTCGATCATGTTTTTTTCCAGCTGCCGACGGTATTCTTCTTCGTCCATTCCTTCGGGTATGACCCTGTAGGCGGGTCTAACTTCAACCTGGGGGTTAGCATAGCCATAGAGGATAGTAGTCAGGGTTGCCGGCTGCTGACTTACAGTAAGGAGGTAAAAAGAACCTCTTTCCTCCATAATCTCAGTATCGACCATGATAATCTCACCCAGTTCCACTGCGCGGCTGGGCATTATCAGGTAATAATCAAGGCGAATAAAGAGACCGATAACAACGATTAGGATAACCGCTATGCCCTTTTTATAATGCTTCTTCACACTGATGCCTTCTTTCTAAACTGACCGGGTATATTTTAGTCAAAAAAGCCTTCTGGCCGCTATTTTCTAAATTTGGACTCGATAATATAATGCACTTCAGGGGGAACGAGACTGCTAATATCTCCGCCCATGGATGCGATTTCTTTTACTATGCTGGAACTTAAATATGAATATTTACTGTTTGTCATCATAAATAGGGTTTCAATATCCGGATTCAATTTTTGGTTTGCCAGGGCCATTTGAAATTCAAACTCAAAATCAGAAATGGCCCGCAGTCCCTTAATGATAATTTTGGTATCCTGCTGCAAAGCGTAGTCAATTAAAAGCCCTTCAAAATAAGCAACATCCACATTCTCAAACTTACTCGTCACCATTTCGATCATTTCGATCCGATCTTCTATCGTGTAGGTGGCTATTTTTCGCGGGTTTTTTAGTATGGCGACCGTAAGATGATCTACGATTTTACTGGTCCGGGTAATAATATCGAGGTGTCCTTTTGTGACAGGATCAAAACTGCCTGGATAGATTGCTTTGTTCAAAACGTTTCCCCCTTTTGCCAACCATATCTTTTAGCGTTTAAATTACTTTCGCTACTTAAACACAGTTCCCTTTTAAAATCATAAAATAATCGTTGCGGGCGCTAAAATTGCTCTTGTCTGAAAAATCGCCATGTGCTACAATATATCTCGTGGCATCTCGGCGCAGAGAGGGGTGTAATAAATGGCAAAAGTATGCGTTATATGCAACAAAAGTAAAGCAACCGGGCACAAGGTTAGCCACTCTAACATTAAAACCAAGAGAAGATGGCATCCGAATATTCAGAGGATCAAGATTATGTTAGGCGGTTCGCCAAAAAGGGCCAACGTTTGCACCCGCTGCATCAAGGCCGGTAAAATTGAAAGAGCCGTTTAGGTATTATTGGTCTTATTTGAAACCAGGATCTGTTTTATCTTACGAAGAAATTTTTAAAGGGAGCAGCCATCTGACTGCTCCCTTCTCTTTTGCGCTTTAGTGGTCTACCTCCCTGCCAACAGCTTAGAAGCGGTCAAGGAAATACTTTTTACCGTCATATACTGCGTCAGCAATCTCACGCTTGGGCGCAAAGGTATTCATCGGTTCAAAGCGGGTCAAAGTGCGTAAACCGGAATAGGCTTTAGCAGCCGCCTCATCCTCAAGGGTTCCGGCGATAACTTCCTTCGCCCACATTTCCATCTTCGGAATCATGTCGTTAATAAAGCACCTGGTCATGCTCATTGCCAGTTTTGCTTCCTCAGATTCGCCGGCAGCAAGCATTTTCTTGGCCCTGAGCAGCCCGCTCTCCGCTGCGAATATTTCCATGGCCATGTCAGCCAACCGGCAAAGTATTTCCTGCTCATTGGTTAGATCCTGGCCAAACTTCTGGGCAGCATTACCCGAGGCCAGCAGGAAGAGGGTCTTCATGTTGTTGAGGTAGAATTCTTCCCTGGCAGGGCTTTCAGCCGGAGCTTCAGCGTCTTTTAGCGCCTTCAAAGTTCCGCCCAGGCCCATTACCGCCTCCATGAAGGGGACTTCCTGTTTCATCGCTTTACGAAGCAATGTTCCGGGAATCAGCATGCGGTTAACTTCATTGGTCCCCTCAAAAATGCGATTAATACGGCTGTCGCGATAAGAGCGCTCTGCAGGATATTCCTGACCATAACCGTAACCGCCGAATATCTGCACACCCTCATCGGCAATATAGTCCATTGCTTCAGAGCAGAATACCTTAGAAATAGAGCACTCAATAGCATATTCCTGGATCGCCTGGACGATATCCGAAGGTTTGGCTCCGGCTTCTTTAACCTCTTCCAGTTTTTCTTCAATCATGCCGGCGATACGGTAAACGAGGCTCTCCATTAAGTAGGTAAGGATAGCCATGTTGGCAATTTTGTTTTTGATAATATTAAACTGGGCAATGGGCTGCTTAAACTGAACTCTCTGAAGAGCATATTCGGAAGAAAACTCGAGTACGCGCTTGCTGCCGCCTACACAGCCTGCGCCAAGTTTAAAGCGCCCGATATTTAAAATGTTAAAAGCAACCTGGTGCCCCTTGCCTTCTTCCCAGAGCATGTTTTCAACAGGAACTTTGGCGTTTTCAAATATAACGCTGCAGGTAGAAGAGCCTTTGATTCCCATCTTCTTCTCTTCAGGGTCAATAGACACCCCTTCAGTATCAGCATCTACAATAAATGCAGTAAACTTTTCCCCATCGATTTTGGCATAAGTAACAATGACATCGGCCCAGGTAGCGTTTGTAATATACTGCTTGGCCCCGTTAAGCAGGTAATGCTTGCCGTCTTCGGAAAGAACCGCTTTTGTTTTACAGTTTAGAGCATCTGAACCTGCTTCAGGCTCGGTCAGGGCGTAAGCGGCAATTTTTTCTGCCGTGGCAAGGCCCGGCAGGTATTTCTGCTTCTGCTCATCAGTACCAAAATAAACAATAGGAAGAGTTCCAATACCGGTATGCGCACCAAAGGCAGTTGCAAATGAACCGCCGCAGAGCGACATGTTTTCGGTGATAACCATGGTGGTAATCTTGTCGGCCTCTTCTCCGCCGTACTCTTCCGGGATATCACTGCCGACCATGCCCAATTCTCCTGCTTCCCGCAGCAGACCGAGTGTAACCCCTTCTGCCATAGCTTCAATTTCATCGATCTTTGGTTCTACCTGGTTACGCATAAAATCATTGCTGGTCTTCTTAATCATCAGGTGGATTTCATCAAAATCTTCCGGCGTAAAAACAGTGTTTTCGTCCACGGAACCCAGCAAAAAAGCCCCGCCCTTGATTAACTCACTCATTAAACTATCACCCCTTATATAAATAGTCAGGCAAAATATACTTTCACCGTTTAATATTTTCGATGGTTAAATATCTTTTCCCTGCTTTGTGAATATATTAACTTGCATAAATTATTCAGTAATTTGCATCGTTATGACAGAATTATCTGCTCTTTTTTGATGCGATGCGATTAATTCTTTGACCCTCGATCGTATTTGCATTGGTCGCATTAAATTGGTCGTGCTTTAAGGAGAAAAATGATTGCGACCTAAGAAATAGTACCGACGGTCTTGATTCCCCTTCGTAAATGTGCTAAGCTTTTTGCACCGGGCCGAAGTGGCGGAACAGGCAGACGCACACGACTCAAAATCGTGCGCCCTCCGGGCATGTGGGTTCGACTCCCACCTTCGGCACCAGGATAAAGACCCATCATGAAAGGGTTTCCGGGAACACCGGAAACCCTTTCATTTGCAGTCGATCGATTTTGCAGATGCCACCCTGATTGCTATTGCTGAGCGCAAACAGCTTAATTCAATTATATCAATAGCCGGAAATGCAATCGCAAGAAGGCAGCTAAACCTGGTGTTAAACATTAAACCGGAAGCTGATTATATCGCCGTCGGTAACTGTGTATTCCTTCCCCTCGAGCCTAAAATGCCCGGCCTCGCGCACTCCTGACGCACTGCCCATTTCTTCAAGACGATCATAATGGAATACTTCGGCACGGATAAAACCGCGTTCAATATCTGTATGGATTCTTCCGGCTGCCTGGCGGGCAATAGCGCCTTTGCTTAATGTCCATGCTTTAACTTCATCATCGCCTACGGTAAAAAAGGAGATCATGCTGAGGCGTTTATAAGCCATGCGGGCCAACTTCCCCAGTCCGGACTCTTTAAGTCCCAGATCTTGCATAAACTCCAACTGTTCGTCAGGTGCCAGCGTGCTTATTTCATACTCTGCCTGGGCACACACTTCGATTAAGGGAAGGCCTTTTTGGGCGGTATATTCTGCAATTTTCTTTTTATCGGGGTAGCTGCCTGCCCTTAGCTGGGACTCATCGATATTAATCACGATGAAAAGGGGTTTTTCACTGAGAAAGCTCTGACCGGCCAACAGCTCCTTTTCCCTTGTGGTTAAACCTAAACTGTTGATCAGCTTTTCACTTTCAAGGGTATGGAGCAGCTTTTCTAACAGGGCTATCTGCTCAGAGTCTTCTTTTCGCGGTTTTTTAGTATTCTCGATTCGGGCAATTCTTTTTTCCAGAATATCAATATCGGCCAGGATAAGGTCGGCCCCATAATTAACAAGTTCTGAATATGGATCGGGGTTACCGGCAACCTGGTTCGCAACTTCTGAATTAAACGCACGAACAACCTGAACCAGGGCATCAGCGCTGCGAACTTCATCAAGCAGGCGCGAAGCCCGGTTTTTGCTGTCATCCATCCTGACCCCGGGGATATCCTTAAAGTTAATCCTGGCATATGTAATTTTTCTGGGTTTATACAGGGAAGACAGAAATCCGATTCTATTGTCTGGTACTATCGCGCTTCCCAGGTGCGCTTCGCCGTTATTGCCTGATCCTGACGCCAGTTTACTGCCCGTTAAAAGTTCGAATAATGTTGTCTTACCTGAGTTAGGCATACCGACAAGTCCTATTTGCATCAAGCTCATCTCCATTTAATAATTTGCAACCCGCATATTGTATCACAATTAACCGGTAAAGGTAAGGTGGTTTTTGATCTGCCGTTTTTGATCTGACAGATCAATAAAGCGCGAATTTAACCCTGGTTAAGCCCGTTTTAAATGAATTACAGGCAGTAAAACTTCTAACCGCTCTGAAGCTCTCTGTATTTTTAAAAAGCCAATACAAGCACCTGAATGATACCTGAAGACCCCGGTCAATAGAAATGCCTCCAATAAAGATGCTCATGCAAATAAATAAGATATTCAGCATAAACCGCCAGTTCTATTATTATTGTTGAAGGTGCTTTCTTTCCGGGAAGGCTAAGCAGGATCTTGCAACTGGCTATTTACAGAACTAGATCATAGCGC
>SLPH01000181.1 GCA_007132095.1 Syntrophomonadaceae bacterium
AATTAAATCGTAAACCCTCATCTTCAATTCACCTGTCTTATTTTGCATTTACCAATCCTGTTGCGCATACAAGCTCAGTCTAGCGCTTCCCTTTGTCGTAAGGCTCACCGATCGCCTTTGGCGCCTGTGAAGATTTGGACGATAAGACAAGGGCGATCAAGGTAATCACGTAGGGAAATGTCTTCAGATATATTCCCGGTACCTGGGACAGTTCAGGCACAACCTGGGAAACGTTGGCAATGGTGCTTGCAAAACCGAAGAAAAAAGTTGCTCCCAGGATGCCCCAGGGTTTCCACTGACCAAATATCAAAGCAGCCAGGGCGAGGAAGCCCAAACCGGCGGCAGTACCGTTAAATTCGCCTGATAGGGTGACGATGAAGGTTGCCCCGCCCAGCCCGGCGCAGGCCCCGGATATGCAAACAGCGGCGTACCGCATCAGGTAAACATTGACCCCGGCTGAATCAGCGGCGTGCGGGTGTTCCCCGCAGGCGCGCAGACGGAGGCCAAACCTGGTCTTGTAGAGCAGAAAAGTGGAAGCAGCCAGGATGAACAACACAAACCATGTAGTCGCGTAAGTCTGGGTAAAAAACAGGCGGCCCAGCACCGGGATTTCGGAAAGGTAGGGTATGGTATACCTGCTAAGGCCCCTGATAATCTGCACGTTCCCGCTGCCGGTCAAGAAGCGCGCCAGGTAGACAGTTATGGCGCTGGCAATCATGTTAATAGCAATACCGCTTATCACCTGGTTAGCATTTAGGGTAACACAGGCAAATGCATGCAGCAGGGCAAAAATGGCGCCGAAAACCATTGCCGCCAGCAGCCCGATCCAGACCGCAGTCCCCGGATAGTGCATCTCTGTCTGCGATATTGTGTAGGCTCCCACAAACATACCCATGAGCATAAGGCCTTCCAAGCCTATATTGATTACCCCACTCCGCTCGCTGAAGAGACCGCCCAGAGATGTAATCAGCAAGGGAATGGTAAAAGCGATAGCATAAGGGAAGAGCCTGTAGATTAAGTCTTCCACCTACTGTTCACCCCCTGCTGTGGAATCAACGCCGCCAGGCCTTACTTTTTTATAAAGGGCTACGGGGCTGTATTGCTTGATCCGGTTCCAGTTTCGCTCGATTAAAACGCTTGTCGCAGCAAAATAGATGATTGTAGCAATTATTGTGTCCGATATTTCAGGCGGGGTCACCGTCATTGCGCTCATGAAACCTTTACCGGTATGCAGAAGGCCAAAGAAAATTGCTGCGGCCAGAGCCCCCCAGGGCGAATTAGCGCCAAGAAGAGCTACGGCAATTCCGTCAAACCCCTGGGACGGGAGGACGCCGATCTGCATGTTGGAAGCAAAGCCGACATAAAAGGTTGCTCCTCCCAGGCCGGCCAGCGCACCGGCAATGGCCATTGAGAGGACAATGTTGCGGTTTACGTTTATTCCTGCGGCGCTGGCGGCATCACGATTATAACCGACAGCTTTTAACTCGTAGCCAAGCGTAGTTCTTTCTAAAATAATGGAGATGATAACAACACAAACCACAGCGAGAAAGATGCCCAGGTTGATATAAGAGCCGCTGAAAAGACTGGTCAGCCAGGGTATTTTCAACGATGCCGCTTCCGGTATGCGCTGAGATTCAGTTTCCAGGAAAGGGCCTTTAAAGTACTGGGGGACAATGTAGAAAACAGACCAGTAAGCGATCCAGTTCATCATGATAGTAGATACGACCTCGTGAACATTGAACCTGGCTTTTAGAACTCCCGGCAGCGCACCCCAAAGAGCTCCGCCGAATAGGGAGGCCAATACGATAACCGTAAGCAAAATCGGCTTAGGCCAGGAAAAAGTCAGACCGATGGCGGTGGCGCAAAGGCCGCCGATCAACATCTGCCCGGCTCCGCCAATATTAAAAAGGCCGGTCTTAAAAGCAAAAGCAACCGACAGACCGGCGAAAATAAGCGGGGTCGCCGTAGCCAGGGTATTACCGATTCGCTCAATATTCATCAGGCCGCCACGAAAAAGGTAGTAGAAGTTTTCAATCGGGTTGCTGCCGGTAACCAGCATCAGAAGGGCGCCCGCCAGCATTCCCAGGAGTACTGCAAAAAGAGACATGGTAAAATCTTTTTTAACTCTTACCCTTGTTTTCAAGCGGAAACCTCCTTTTTCCCACCGGCCATCATTAAACCGATCATATTTTCATCAGCATCATCAACGTTGACAATCCCGACCAGCTCACCGTTAAATATCACTGCAATGCGGTCAGATAGATCAAGGATTTCATCAAGTTCAAGGGAAATAAGCAAGACTGCTTTACCTTGATCACGCTGTTCTACCAAGCGTTTGTGGATATACTCGATCGCTCCCACATCAAGACCCCTGGTTGGCTGAACAGCCACAAGGAGATCGGGATTGCCATCAATTTCCCGGCCGACAATCGCTTTCTGCTGGTTTCCGCCGGAAAGAGAGCGAGCAGTAGCATGGGCTCCTTCTCCAGCCCTTATGTCAAAATCCCGGATCACTCGTTCTGCATGACCGTAGATATAATTCCAGTCAAGAATACCCTTTCGTGAAAAGGGTTCAGTAAAATAATTTTTCAGGATCAGGTTTTCCTGAACCGTGTAATCGAGGATCAAACCATGTTTATGGCGATCTTCTGGAATATGGGCCATTCCAATCTGGATGCGATCTCTCACTGACAGTGCTGTAACATTTTGTCCGCCAATCAACACCCTGCCATCATTAGCCCTGCGCAGGCCAATTATTGCCTCGACCAGCTCAGATTGGCCGTTCCCGTCAACCCCGGCCAGCCCCAGGATTTCACCACAGCGGACAGTTAGTGAAAAATCCTTTAAGCCATGGCCGCCTCCAGTGCCTTCAACAGTGAGCTTCTCAATTTGCAGCATCTCTTTTCCGGGTTTGCCCTCGCCTTTTTCAACGTCAAAAAGCACCGTGCGACCAACCATCATTTCAGCAAGTTTTTCTTCAGTCGTATCGGCTACATTAACTGTACCAACCACGCTGCCCCGGCGGATTACTGTGCAGCGACTGGCAATTGCCATAATTTCACGCAGTTTGTGGGTAATCAGGATGATTGTCTTCCCTTCATCGATCAGACCGCGCATAATTTTCATCAACTCCCGCACTTCCTGAGGAGTCAGGACTGCAGTTGGTTCGTCAAAAATCAGGATCTCGGCATCACGGTAAAGCATCTTCAGAATCTCTACGCGCTGCTGCATTCCAACAGAGACATCAGAAATAATCGAGTCCGGGTTAACATTCAAGCTGTATCTTTTTGATAGCTCTGCAATACGGGCTGAAGCTGTTTTCTTGTTGATCATAAAGTGGCGGGTTGGCTCCAAGCCGAGAATGATATTTTCTGTAACAGTGAAGTTGTGGACCAGTTTGAAGTGCTGATGGACCATACCGATGCCGAGATCATTGGCAATGTTTGGATTGGCAATGTTAGCTTTTTCGCCCCTGAGGTATATATCTCCCTGGTCTGGCTGGTAGAGCCCAAAAAGAATATTCATCAGGGTCGACTTGCCGGCGCCGTTTTCTCCCAACAGGGCGTGAATTTCGCCTTTTTTTACCTGAAAAGTAATATCGTCGCAGGCTACAACACCGGGAAACTCTTTGCGGATATCACGCATCTCAACAATATTATTCAAACACATCAACTCCCCAGTTCCAGCTTAGCGCTTTAAGCATGATTAGAATGGTTTAAAAAAGGGCGGAATAATCCGCCCTTTCATTGCTTTTTAAAAACCCACACTCATTACCTGAAGAGGTCTCCCTGCTCATCAGAAACGACAAGGGTGCCATCCTGCATTGCCTTGAAAGCCTCATCAACCAGCTCAACAACTTCAGGATCAAGATTGGGGTTTTCCCGCGGGATCCCGATCCCATAGTTTCCGGCATTAAAAGTAAGGATTTCTCCTCCCGGGAAAGTTCCATCCAGTTCGGCCTGAATCATGTCATAGGTGGCTACATCGATATATTTCATAGCCGAAGTAAGGATGATCGATTTGCCGGTTTCATAAATACCTTCATCATACTGATCTACGTCAACACCAACTATCCAGACCTCTTCCCCGGCAGCGGCTCTGGCCTTAGCTTCGTTGATAGCGCCAATGCCTACACCACCCGCTGCAGCAAATATAGCATCGACCCCTTTATCAAACATGGCTGCGGCAAGCTGCTGGCCTGCTGCGACATTTTCAAAGGTGCCTTCATAAATAAAGTTTTCTGCTTGCATGACGATATTGGTATCGTAGTTTTCATTAGCGTAAAGGACGCCCTGCTGGAAGCCCCAGCTGAATTTCTGGACGGGGGGAATTTCCATCCCGCCAATAAAGCCTACCTCTCCTTCGCCAAGCTGCAAAGCTGTAGCAAGGCCGGCAAGGAATCCCGACTCATGTTCGGTGAAGAAGATGGAAACAACGTTTTCTTTAACAACAGGATCCCAATCGCCTGCATGGGGATATCCATCAATTAAAACAAACTTTGCATCAGGGTATCTGTCCTGAACATCGTAAATAGCAGTCTCGAACTTAAAACCGGGGCAGACAATAAACATAAACCCCGCATCAACAAGGTTGCCGATTTCAGTAATATAATCGGCTTCGGTGGTCCCGCCAGGCTGAAGGTACCTGGTCTCCAGGCCAAAATCCCTGGCCGCCATTTGTACTCCTTCCCAGGTGCCCTGGTTAAAAGATTTGTCATCAATAGTCCCGGCATCGGTAACCATGCCTACCCTTAATTCAGCCTCATCAACGACATCACCATTCTCGTCGTCATCTGCCGCCGGCGGCGGGGCGTCATCGCCACATCCAACCAGGGCAAAGAGGAAACAGACAATCATAAACAAGGCTAACCACTTTCTCACAACAAAAACCTCCTCTTTTTAATAAATCCCTGCAGTATATTACTGCAAAAAGCTGCGTCTGCCAAATACCTGTTTGAGGCAAAATTTATAAAAAGCGGCTATAATTTAACCTCTGAAGCAATATTTATCGTAAATCTGACAAGATCGGCAGCCTGTGCAATATTTCGGCGCCGATCGCTTAATTCCTTTCGCTTTTTAGATAATATTTTCAGCAGGATTATTCCCGTCGCTTTGAGAATTACCTAAGTGCCGTACTGTTTCTGTACAGCAATTCCGGCTTGAAGCAGATCATAAAGAGCGGAATCAATATTTCTTGAAAAGACAGGAGCGATCAATGTAATATGAGTGCAATCCGACACCCCGAATTGGCCCCCGAAGGCCATCGCCGCATAGAATGGGTAAGCCGTCATATGCCGGTTTTAAACCGCTTGATTGAAACGCACCGGCAGGCGCAACCCTTTAAAGGACTCACGATGGCCGTTTGTATTCACCTGGAAGCTAAATCGGCTTACCTGGCCAAGGCTTTCAAAGAATGTGGCGCAGACGCTGTTATTACTGGCAGCAACCCCCTTTCAACCCAGGATGCCATCGCGGCAGCGCTGGCAGATGAAGGAATCGAGGTTTACGGCTGGCACGGAGCGACGAAGGCTGAATACAACTCACATATCCGCAGCGTTGTCGACAGCGCCCCCCGTTTAATCGTTGATGACGGGGGAGACCTGATCACCATGCTGCACCAGGAACGGCCCGACCTGCTGCCGGAAGTAATCGGGGGCGCCGAAGAGACCACTACCGGGCTGATCAGGCTGCGGGCTATGGCCGCTGATGGCAAGCTTAAATTCCCCGTCATTGCCGTAAATGATTCGCTCTGCAAGTACCTTTTCGATAACCGTTACGGGACAGGACAGTCTGTCTGGGACGGCATTATGCGCACGACAAACCTGCTCATTGCCGGTAAAACTGTAGTTGTTTCCGGTTTTGGCTGGTGCGGCCGCGGGGTGGCAATGCGCGCTGCCGGTCTGGGCGCCAATGTAATCATTACTGAAATTGAACCGGTCCGGGCTTTAGAAGCGGTGGTTGAAGGGTTCCGGGTGATGCCGATGAAGGAAGCTGCAGCGCTGGGCGATATTTTTGTCACCACTACCGGCTGCCGCGAGATAATCGGGGCCGATCACTTCCCGCTTATGAAGGACGGCGCTATCTTAAGCAATGCCGGCCATTTTGACGTTGAGATCGATAAAATTGCTCTTGCTTCGTTAGCTGAACCAGGAGGCCAACCCCGGGAAAATATTGATCAGTATGTACTGGAAGACGGGCGCAGGATCTACCTTTTAGGAGAAGGGCGATTGGTTAACCTGGCCGCCGGAGACGGGCACCCG
>SLPH01000029.1 GCA_007132095.1 Syntrophomonadaceae bacterium
CAAAGCAACGCCAAGCGGCTGCTGGCCTACAGCAGTGTCAGCCAGATGGGTTATATTATCATGGGTATCGGCGCCTGTGCTTATCTCGGTTTCGAAGGCCCCATGGCCTTTGGAGGCTTCACCCTGCACATTGTTAATCACGCTTTCTTTAAGGCAGGAATGTTTATGATGGTCGGCGCCGTTTATTTTCGCACCGGCGAGCTTGAACTTAATCGTCTTGGCGGGCTCTGGCGGGATTTCCCCGTTACCACGGTTGTATTTCTGATCTGCGCCATGGGTATTGCCGGTATCCCCGGCTTGAACGGATACACCAGCAAGGTTTTGCTTCATCACGCCATTGAAGAAACCTTTAAGCACAATGGAAGTTATGCCCTCTACATGGCCGAACGGATCTTCATGCTCACCGGGGCAATGACCACCTGCTATATCGCCCGTTTGTTTAGCTCCATCTTCCTGGGCCCGAAACCGGAAGGGTTGATGGCTAAGGGCAAAGAGCCATTCAATGAGCAGCTGGTTTTCATTATCATTGGCGCAATCATTGTTTTCATCGGTACAAGCCCCTTTTTGGTCCTGCGCGAACTCGTTGGCCCTGTTACCGGCGCATTTCCCTTTGATTCATATTCTTTTAACTACCTGTTGAAAACGAATTTCTGGGCTGCCCCTGATTTACTCGGCATGGTTGGCGTTTTAACCGTAGCCGCGCTGCTCTTTTTTGCAGGCACGCGCAAGAAATTATTTGAGCTTAAGCTGCCGGGAATACTGAGCATTGAAAAGCTGCTTTACCGGCCGGCAGTTGCCGTTTTCACTTTCTTTTTTACCCGTGCCGGACAGGTGGTGGAAACAGCTGTCGACGCTGCTTATATTAATAGCCCCCGCCTGCTGACATATTACTGCATCAGCGGCAAGTTGCTTGAATCAGCCGCAGAAGGGATGATCGTGGGCAGTCAGGTTCACCTCAAACGGTTTAGTTTCCTGGTTGGCTCAATCGAGCAGCAGAGGGATCTTTTTAATAACTCCTTAAGCGGAACAGCAGCGCTGCTGCAATTAATCCATGAAAGCTGGGTAAGATTACTTCAATCCTTTTTCCACCGCTCAAAAACTATCTTCCTGTCAGCGTTCTATTTCCTGTTCAGCCTTGACTATTCGTATAAGGGCAAGTTTTTCCAAATGGTTAACACGGCAAATTTCGAGTATTACCTGCTGGTCTTTTTCATTCTTTTAATTGTAATTATGTCTTTGCATTTCTTCCTGTAGATAACGGCGCTAGTTCGCTGTATAATAGGGTATGAATATTAGCGAGAGGTAAAGGAGAGGTCTGACCGATATGGAACAGTTTTTACTGGAAGAAGAAATAGCAAAATATACCAGCGAAATCGACTACGAAAGCTTCCCTGAAGAAGTAATTAACCAGGCTAGAATATGCCTGCTCGACCTGGTTGGGGCGGCCTGTGCCGGCGCAACAGCCCTTCCCGGGCATGTCGTTACCGATATCATTGAAGAAGCGGGGGGGAACCCCCAGGCCGTCCTGATCGGGCGCAAAGAGAAAGTGCCCGCCCTTTCAGCCGCGCTTGGGAACGGGCTTTATGCCCACTCCCTGGAGTTTGACGACCTTCACCGGCACTCCATATTCCGCCCCGGAGCCCCGATCATACCGCCGGCACTTGCTGCTGCCGAAAAAGTGGGAGCAACCGGAAAAGAATTGATTACTGCAATTATTGCTGGCTATGAAATCGGGATCAGGATAGCGGAGGCAATGACACCCACTCATTACAGCTTCTGGCATACAACTGGAACCTGCGGCACCTTCGCCGCTGCCATTTCCGCAGCCAAGGTGATGAAACTGGGCCAGGAACAGATTATTGACGCCATGGGGCATGCCGGTACACAGGCGGCCGGCCTGATGGAATTTCACTACAGCGCCGAAGGAATGTCCAGCAAACCCCTGCATGCCAGTAAAGCTGCCCACAATGGGCTTTTTTCTGCAATGCTTGCCGCCGGCGGGTATACGAGCACAAAAAGCATCCTTTCCGGTGAAAAAGGCTTCTTCAAAGTGTTTGCGCCCCAGGCAAATACGGATAAAGTTATCGAGAGTTTGGGCGAAGAATACAAGATTATGGATATTAGCTACCGTCTTTATGCATCAACCAGGCATACCCATGCCGGTATCGATCTCGGCCTGCGGTTACGCGAAAGAGGTATCCAGCCTGAAGATATCGAACTGCTGAGGATTCAGACTTATGGAACTGCCAGGGAGCTTGTCGGTGAGCCTTTCCCGGAAACTGTTTATGAAGCCAAGTACTCGCTGCCTTTCTGCGTTTCCACGGCGCTTGTTTACGGCCATGTCGGCATCGAGGACTTTACTGAAGAAAGGCTGCATGACAAAACCCTGGAAGAACTTATGAGCCATATTACCGTTGAGGTTGACCCGCTGATCGATGCTCATTATCCGGATAAATGGGGAGCGAAATTGAACGTTATTCTTAAAGACGGAACCGTCATTCACGAAATGACCGATTACCCCAAGGGTGACCCTGAAAACAAGGTTTCGCTTGACGATCTTCATAATAAGTTCCGCCGTCTTTCATCACTCCTGCTGCCGCCCTCTAAAATTGAGGTCTGGCTGGAGCAGATCATGAAAGTGGAATCCTTTGATGATATCGCTGATATGTGGAAGATTTGATGAGAGTTTGAAAATGTCAAATCAGGGGGCCAGTTTAAGCGTTTCCAGGTAGCGGCATACATGGAGCCCCATGTTAAGCTGGAAGGCATCACCGGGCGTAAGTGGATCTAAGCCGGTCAGTTTATGGATCAGGCTGATGCGGTATTTCATGGTGTGCCGGTGGATAAAAATATCTTCTGACGCTTTCTTAATGCTCCCGGCGATCAAAAACTGCTGCAATGTCTGCCTCAGGCAGCCATTGCAGCTTAGGTCATAACCGTTCAACGGGGCAATTGTAGATTCGTAAATCTCCTTCAGTATATTCATGTCATATATACTCATGACTAGTTTGTATAGCCCAAGATCCGGGTATGAAATTACTTTTCCATACCCGGCCAGGCTCAGTCTTTTAGCCATGAGCGCTTTTTCCGCTTCATCTACTGCCTGTTTCAGGCTGTTGATATTATTATGCAGGCCGCTGAGCCCGCCTTCAATTATTTGATCCTCAAAAACATCATGAAGCTGTTCAACCAGGTAGTTCAGGTGCAGCGTCTTAAAATTGTGGAAGTCGCTCTTAATTCTGCCCGGTTGAAAAAGCAGGATCAGGCGGTTGTCGGTAGGTCCAAGCAGGTAGGTGAACTGCAGCTGTCTCAGGATGCTCATAACCGAAAGCTCCAGGCGTTTAAGCGGGGGAACCCGGCTTTCTGCTTTCCGGCCGCTATTCTTTTCATTCTGCCCGGCGAATCCGAGCATTAGTACAAAAAAGGGCTCCAAAACGGATAATCTATACCTGTTTAAATATATTTGAAGGTCTTTTGGGTTCTTAGTTAACAGCAGTTTGTTCCACAAACTTTTCATCTCAAGCGCTTCTGCTTCAAGGAAGCTGGCAGAACCCGGCTCAACTGCAGAGAGCTCCTCCAGGGTGTTTTCCTGGTAAATCTTATTCATCAACGCCCGGGTAATTTCCTTGAAACTGGCTTCAGGCGGTATTTCGATCAGGGGAATACGGAATTCTTCGGCGCTGTTGATGAATGACTGGGGGATATCTTTGATGTAATGGCCAATCTGAATGGCGATAGCGGCAATTTTCCTGGCGGCAAAAAGCCTGATCATGTCGCGCTGCCTGATTTCGTTTCCGCTTTCAAAGCCATGCGCCGTAGTGATCAGGAATTCTCCCGGTTCAATATGCCTGAGGTCATCGAGAATTTCCAGGATATTCACCCATGTAATCTCGTTGGCCAGGCTGGATTTTCCTGCCAGCAGGCGGCATTTTTCGAATGTATTTATTTCCAGGGCGCTGCCAACTGTTAACGGCATTCCATTGACCTCATCTTTTGCTTCTAGATTTTATAACAAATATATTTTTCGCTTTGCCTGAGCAATTTCCTGCTTTATACACCGTGTATATAAAATAGTTAATGCTTTTTGCCAGGAAAACCAATGTCCAAATGTTGAAAATAGAGTAAAATTAATTAAATAATGCCCGTATGGCTTATATACGAAGCGCACTAATACTATGTAAACTAAGGGGGAGCTCAGCTATGATTGCTATTGAAGATTTTGTGGTGAATGGAAAACCTATAAAAAACTGGACTATCAGTGAGCACAACGAGGCTTTGGATACACTCGGCGCTCGCATCTATGAACCCTTCCACGGGGTATTGCTTTTGGGTGGCGGTTCTAAACCATACATGCTTAAGGTTCGCATGGTAAAAGGTTCCGAAGAAGTCGAAACAGAACTGGTTGACGGTTTGGCCTGTTACTCTGCTGTACCTTTCGGACATCGCGATCCGGTTATCACCGAGGCTGTCCAGCAGTTTGTTGCCGGGATGGCCACTGTACCGAGATCCATTTCGCACAGCTATCTGGGTCCCTGGCTGGTTAAGCTGAAAGAGTTTACGGGTATGGATATGTTCCACCCCAAAAGCAGTGGCACCGAAGCCAACGAAGCTGCCATTAAGGCCATCCGCAAATGGGGTAAAAATTATGGCGGCAAAGATGGAAAGGGTATTAAGGACGTTCCAATCATCATATCGGCCCAAAATGCCTTTCACGGTCGCGGCCTTGGCTCAACGGCGATGATGGATGACGACACTTCCCGGAAAGATCTTGAACCTTTAATGCCCGGCTTTGTGCATATTCCTTTCAATAATATTGATGCGCTAAAAGAAGCATTTAGTAAATATGAGGGCTCTGTGGCCGCAGTCTTTATCGAACCAATCCAGGCTGAAGCGGGGATACTTGTTCCTGCTGAAGACTACCTGCATAAAGTGCAGCAGCTGGCCAAAGAAAACAATGCTCTCTTTGTCCTTGACGAAGTCCAAACCGGTTACTGCCGCACCGGGGCCAATTTTGCCTGGCAGCTCTATGGTCTTGACAAGCCCGACCTGATCACAACCGGTAAAGCGATGAGCTCAGGAGTGTTACCGGTCAGCTGTCTCTGCGGGAAAAAAGAAATTATGAGCCTCTTCGAGCCGCACGGTGAAGGAAGCACTTTCGGAGGGTATCCTTTTGCCGCCTTTGTTGGGTTACTGACCATTCGCGAGATCGAAAAGAGAAATGTAACTAAACTGGCCGCCGAAAACGGTGAATACCTGCAGGGCGTTTTAAGGGAAGTTGCCGCAAAGCATCCTGAAAAGGTCAAAGAGGTACGCGGTAAAGGGATGCTGATCGGGGTAGAGATATTCCCCAAATTTGACGGCCATGAATTAAGTATGAAAATGCTGGACCATGGGGTTTATGCCAAGGAAACCCATAAAACCAACCTGCGGATCGCTCCGCCCATTGTCATCGAACGCGAAGGTATGGATAAAATTGCTGAAGCGCTTGATAAAAGCCTGGCCTCAATGTAAGTTAACCCCCTGCGGTTTGAAATAGGAAATAAGCTGGCGATAGAAGGCTGCCTGCGCTAAGCGGCAGCCTTCACCTTTGGTGCGCCAGGCATGGGCTTGGCCTGCTAAATTGCGCAGTATGTCAGGGGGACGGGGGTTTGACAACTCCAGGGAATCTGGTATTCTGTCTCCGAGATGATCAATTTCCTTGACAGGTCAGAAAGAAAAGTGGGAGTGGGATATACCGTGTCTTGTTAAGAGATATCAACCTCCAGACGGTTTCTAAAGGCGAAGAAGAAAGTGATAAATAATTAAAGATTTTAGGCATACACAAAGCAGAACTTAGCTGTTCTATACGTCTTCCGATTTATCCGCAAAGCAGAGGCTATATAATTTGAAACTGTCAGCCGGTGCAGTTATGCAATCGAGTTACAGGCATTAAAACGCGAAAAAGTTGTTGGTGTTTGGTGCAGTTAAAAGAGAAGGATTATCGGTGCGCCAGATCGAAAGCTTGACGGGGATAATCAGGGGGGGTGTGCAAAAGGTGTAAATTGGTTGCCAAACCCCCGTCCCCTTGACAAATCAGGGGGTTATGCAAAAGGCGGGTTGCCAAACCCCCGTCCCCTTGACAACATAAAATCAGGGCTTTCAAGAATGAAGCTTGAAAGCCCTGATTTTATTGGTGCGCCTGAATGGATTTGAACCAGTGGCCTCCTGCGTGTCAAGCAGGCGCTCTCCCCCTGAGCTACAGGCGC
>SLPH01000189.1 GCA_007132095.1 Syntrophomonadaceae bacterium
ATATGCCGGTTGGAGCGGCCTTTCTGAAGCAGCTGCTCAAAGGTGTAACCGCTGTAATAAACCAGGCTTAACCCCATTTTCCTGCACTTTCGGGCCAGGTAAGCAAGGGCCTGCGTCTGTTCAAACGGTTCGCCGCCCGAAAAGGTTACCCCGTCAATGCCGCGGGCGGCGCCGATTTCAGCGGCCACATCTTCCACATCTATGGTATAACCGCCTTCCGGGTCATGGGTTTCCGGGTTCTGACAGCCCGGGCAGCAGTGTGGGCAGCCCTGCACAAAGACAGAAACACGCAGCCCCGGCCCGTCAACAATACTGTCCCTTTTTATGCCGGCCAGCTTCAGTTTCATCATTTTCCGGCAGGAATATAGTGGACTCGCCTGTCGTATAGTTCTTTCAATTTAGCCTCGTTAAAACGGTCGTCGGTGGAGAGATACCCCGTGATACGCCTGATATGGCGGATGTCGCTGCTGCCGCATTGCGGGCATTGGCCGTTGAAAACACCGCTGTGCGAGCAAAACCGGCATTCATCGAGGGGAAAGTTTATCCCGCCGTAACCCATGTCTGCCGCCGCCATCTGGCGCAAAATGCTGTCAAGCGCTTCAAGGTTGTGCATGGGCGGCGCCTCCAGTTCGGTATAAGAGATATGTCCGGCGTTGCAGAGGCTGTGGAAACGTCCTTCGGCGGCAATTTTGTCAGCCACGGGGATAGCGTAATTCACAGGAACATGAAATGAATTGGTATAGTAGCTTTTATCTGTAACTCCGGGCAGGACGCCGTAGCGCTCCCGATCCATACTGACGAAACGGCCGGCCAACCCTTCAGCGGGAGTGGCTACGAGAGTAAAATTAAGATCATACTCATCGGCAAAACCATCAATCCGCTTACGCATATGAGTAACTATTTCTTCGCCCAGCGTAAGACCTTCGTCATCTTCACCATGGTGCTTGCCAATCAAAAGATGCAGGGTTTCAGCCAGCCCGATAAAGCCGATGGCCAGGGTTCCGTGCTTGATCGCCTCGCGGATCGTGTCTTCCGGGCCCAGTTTATCCGCATCGAGATAGAGTTTCTGGCCCATCAGAAAAGGAAGATCGCGCACCTTCAACCCGGCCAGCACTTCAAAACGGTGTAAAAGCTGCCTTGCCGCCGTCTTCATCAGGCGGTCCAGCTGCCCATAAAATTGATCCTGCCTGCCGCGGCAGTCAAGCGCCACCCGGGGCAGGTTCAGCGTAACGGGAGCAACATTGCCCCTTCCGGCAGAAACTGCAGCCCCGTGACGGTTTCCGATGACCCGGGTGCGGCAGCCCATGTAAGAAACTTCATCTCCAAATTCCCGGTTGAAACTGCTGTCCATGAAACTGTAAGTGGGATTCATGCGGCGGGCCGTTACTTTTAAAGCCAGCCGGTAAAGGTCATAATTGGGATCGGAGGGATCGAGGTTTACTCCTTTTTTAATCCTGAAGACAACATTTGGGAAGATTGGGCTCTCACCCCGGCCTAAACCGCTGTAAAACGCCTCCAGAACCGCCTTTGTAATCATCCGCCCTTCTTCGGAGGTGTCCGTACCCAGGTTTAGAGAACTGAAAGGGACCTGGGCCCCGGCCCGGCTGTGCATGGTATTCAGGTTATAGATCAGGCCTTCCATAGCCTGGTATATCTCTCCGTAACCGGGAGTTTTATCAAACCCGCGGACCAGTTCTGCCATGCTTCGATCGAAATGAGGAAAGCTTTGCCCGCCGAACATGTCATTCTGGTTGCTTTGTAAAATAATTGCCGCCTGGGCGGCTGCAGAAGCGATCCGCTTCGGGCGGCGGATATACCCGTAACCGGTATTAAAACCTTCCTGCAGCAGTCGCCCCAGGTCAATCTGGAGGCAATTCAGGGTCTTGCTGTAATAATCGAGGTCGTGTATGTGCAGTGCCCCGTCTTCGTGCGCGCGGGCGTATTCTTCCGGCAAAAGGTTGCTCAGGTAATACATCCTGCTCGCTGCTCCGGCAATCTGCAGCATTTTTGCTGAAGGCGAATTGCTCACATTAGCATTCTCCCGGCTTGTTTCAACCAGGATTTCCTTCACCACATCCATCAGGTCTGACTTGGCATCACGAATCCGGGTCCGGCGATCCCGGTATAAAATATATGCCTTGGCAGTACGGGCATGCCCGTTTTCGATCAGGGCCACTTCAACCGCATCCTGCACTTCCTCTACAGAAGGGATAACCCCTTTAGGAATCTGGCCCTGCAGGGTTTTGATTACCTGGGCGGTCAAGTTTTCGGCAATACCCCTGTTGCTGCCCCCCACCGCTTTTGCAGCCTTAAATATGGCATCCGTGATTTTGGCGACGTCAAAACTGACCACCCTGCCGTCGCGTTTGCGTATTTCCCTGAAAATTTTTTGTTCCTGCTCCATGCCTGATTCTCCCTCTTGAGCTGGAAGTGCGCTATACTGCAACTAAATGACCTCCCCTGCCCGGCGTCCAATCCTGTTTGCAAAGTGCCGGGCTTTTTTATAAAAAGATAATAACAACCCTGACCTGTCAACTCGCCTGCTTTTTAATATATCAGGTCAGTTTCTTTTCTTTCAACATGTCTTCGAGTTCTGCTTTAAAAGTTTCCACATCGGGAAATTGGCGGAAGACGGATGCAAATCGAACATAGGCAACTTCGTCGATATCACGCAGGCGCTTTAAAACCAGGGCGCCGATTTGATCGGAGGATATTTCGCGAACACCATTGCTGCGCAACTCCTGCTCGAGGCTGTCAATAACCTCCTGCCAGGTGGTAAGTGGTATATCTCGTTTTTGCCCGGCCAGAAGCAACCCTCTCAGGATTTTGGTAGCGTCGAAAAGTTCTTTGCGACCGTCTCGTTTGATCACAACCACCGGTTCTTCTTCCAACTTTTCCATGGTAGTGAAACGGTTTGAGCAGGAAATACACTGGCGCCTGCGCCTGATCGCAGAGGAATCCTGGGTTGCCCTTGAATCGAGAACCCTGGTATCAACTACTCCGCAGTAAGGGCATTTCACCCTTCAACACCTACTTCCAAATTGAGTTTTCAAGGTCGCTTAACGAAAACGCATGCTTTTGTCTGACACCGACGGATAACAATATATTGCAACTACTTCATTATAGAACACAATATATAGTATGTAAAGGGGATTTTTAGATTTTTTTAAGTTGTGGTTCATTCAGACTTGACGCCAAATTTTCAACGCAGCGGTAATACCCATGCAGGGCGAGCCAGACCTAAAAAGGGCCGCCCTTTTTCGGGCGACCCTTTTTGCGTTAGTTTAATTCTTCTTACTTCCCCATTGAGGCATCTTTATCTATTTTTATTCGTTCACAATTTTATCCTGGTTCCAACGAGACCAGGCCGGTGCATCCAGGTTTTCGCCGCGGGCGTAAGCGCTGATGCCAACACTGGCCATAGCGGGTTGGAAACTGCGCTGCCTGGTCTTAAATCCGGTGGCGATCACGGTAACGCGGACCTGGTCTTTAAAGTTGTCGTCGATTACGGCGCCGAAGATAATGTTGGCATCGGGATCTGCGAAGCCGGCTACGATTTCCGCTGCTTCATGCACTTCATAGAGGCCTAAATCATTTCCTCCGGTTACGTTAATCAGCACTCCCCTGGCGCCTTCGATTGAAGTCTCCAGCAGCGGGCTGCTGGTGGCTGCCCTGGCGGCCTCTACTGTCCTGTTTTCGCCGCTGCCCTGGCCTACGCCCATCAGGGCCGGGCCGGTTTCAGCCATGATTGTCCGCACATCGGCAAAATCGAGATTAATCAGGCCCGGCACAGCAATGAGATCGGAAATACCCTGCACACCCTGCCTGAGCACATCATCAGCCACCCGGAACGCTTCCAGGATGGGGGTTCTTTTCTCTACCACCTGAAGGAGGCGATCGTTGGGAATAGTAATCAGGGTGTCGACCCGTTCTTTCAGCCTGGCGATCCCTTCTTCAGCCTGCTGCTTGCGCTTCTTGCCTTCGAAGCTGAAAGGTTTGGTTACAACGCCCACGGTAAGGGCTCCGAGCTTCTGGGCAGTTTCGGCAATGATTGGAGCCGCCCCGGTTCCGGTACCGCCGCCCATGCCTGCGGTTAAAAAGACCATGTCTGAACCCTTGAGCATCATTTCTATTTCATCGCGGCTCTCTTCGGCCGCTTTGCAGCCGATTTCTGGGTTAGCTCCCGCTCCCAACCCCTTGGTCAGCTGTTCGCCAATTTGCAGTTTAGTCGGCGCATTGGCAAGGTAGAGCGCCTGGGCATCCGTATTCACAGCACAGAAGTCAACTCCCTGCAAACCGGCCTGAATCATCCTGTTTACGGCGTTACTTCCGCCACCGCCTATCCCTACAACTTTTATCGAAGCAAACTGTTCCATTTCAATATCAAACTCAATCATTATAAAGCACCTCCAGTAATTGGTATGCTTAATTATTCAACTATATCGCTTAACCAGTCTTTAATCCGCTGTATAATCCCCGGACCTCTTTTCTTCGTTGGCCGGCCTCTTTCAAAAACATGCATCCTCGGCTGATGCTTTTGCGCGTAATACAGGAGGCCCACCGCGGTGGAGTATGCCGGGTTCTGCACAGCATCAAAATCAAATTCGGCCTGTCTGACCTGGTCGCTTTCCAGGTTGATGCGGGCTACATCTACCATACCCTTCATCAACGACACGCCCCCCCTCATAACTGCTCCGGCAGGGGGCAGGTGCGGCCAGCCCATTTTGACCATTTCTTCTTTGATTATCTGTAATATTTCCTGTACTCTCGGCTCAATAAAAGCAGTCAAGTCCTTTTCCGAAACCATTCGTTTCTCTCTGCTGCCAACACTGGTTATCTCGATCTTCGGTTCTCCATCCGCCATAGAAAGCATGGCGGTACCGTGTACTTTCTTTAACTCTTCTGCGGCCTCATGGTTGATCCGCAGCCCTGCAGCCAGGTCGGTTGTAATGTGGTCCCCGCCAATGGGGATTACCGACAGTTTCTGCAGCTTACCGTGCTGAAAAAGCGCTACCTCCGTGGTGCCGGCGCCGATATCAATCAGAAAAGCGCCCAACTCGCGCTCATCAGGGGTAAGGCTGATCTCTGAGTTGGCCATGGCCTGAAGGACCAGGCCCTTGATATTGATTCCAGCCCTGTTGATGCAGCGCATCAGGTTGTGAAGCGATGTAATCAAGCTGGTCACAACGATGGCGTCTACTTCGAGTCGAACTCCCAGCATGCCTACCGGGTCGCGAATACCGTCGAAACCGTCTACGATATACTCGCGCGGTATAATATCAACAATCTCACGATCCATAGGCAGAGCTACCACCTTGGTGGCTTGCATAACTCTTTCCAGGTCTTCTTCTCTGATTTCCCTGTCATCTGAGGTGACAGCGACAACGCCCCGGTTATTGATCAGCTCGATGTTTAAACCCTTCAGACCCACATAGGCGGAATCGATCTTGAAACCGGCCATTCTTTCGGCTTCTTCAATTGCTCTCTGGATTGAACTGACAGTTTTGTCGAGATCGACTATAACGCCTTTTCTTACACCATCGGAAGGGCTCAGTCCCAAACCAATAATGCCCACGGATCCGTCCGGACGCGGCTCTCCAAGGCCGACTCTAACTTCGGCTGTGCCGACATCTATACCGACGATATAATTTCTGCGCATTTACCGACTACCCCCTTACCCTTACCTGCATGGTGTAAAACTTACTCTCATAATTCTACACTTTTCCACAATTCCCTTTTTTTTATGTTATCACCTCCTAAATGTCAATACTGTCGATGCCTGATACAACCAGTCTTTTCACTGTTCTTACATCCAGGCGGATCATCTCATCTATTTCCAGTTGCGGCAGCGCCTTTCTAACCAGTGTAAGTTTCTCCCACATCTCATCCGGTCCACCCAGCCAAATTTCCATTCCTCCTTCCAGGGTGGCAACCAGGTTATAGGCATTCGACAGGTCCAGGCTGACCAGTTCCGGTAACCCCTCTGCCTGCGGCCAGGTCTGGAAAAAGCTGATCAACGCATCGCGCGATGCCCGGCACTGAATCGGCTCTCCAGGTACAACCTGACTATCTTCAAGCCCATAGACGGGAGGGTAGCCGACCGGTTCATCGGCCACCAGGGCAAAACAGATTCCTTCGGCATCGATTAACCTGTAACCGTTAGCCGATGATGCATAGGCGGCAATTTCCCTGACCTCGATCTCAATCACTACCCTGTCCGGCAGTTCACGGGTAACTGTCACCTCTTTGGCGCTGTGATGCACCGCCCTGATCTGCTCAGCCACCTGCTGCTCATTGATGAAAAAGATGCTTCTACCTTCTAAAATACCTCCGGCTTTAATCAGCTCATTTCTATCAAAACCGGCCGTTCCGACTACATCTATGTGGCGCACCTGGAAGTAGACATGGCCTTCTTTCAGGATAAGCAGGAGCAAGAGGACAAGAATCATCCGTCCCAGGAAACGGAATCCCTTTTTCAGGAACGACGGCTTGCGTTCTTCGCGGACAAGCCTGAGATGATCTTTGTTTTTTGCTTTTTTCATCCCCATCTACCCCGTCTAAAGTTTTTCGCCCACGATTTTTACTTCCGGGTGCAGGTCAACCCCGTGTTTTTCCCTGACCAGGCTTCGAACCTGGTCGATCAAGCAGACAATGTCTGAAGCCTTGGCCCCGCCGCTGTTAATGATAAAGTTAGCGTGCTGAGTGGAAACCTCGGCTCCACCCACCCTCATTCCCTTGCCCCCGGCGCTCTCGATCAGGCGACCGGCTGGCTGGTCGGCCAGATTGCGGAAAGTGCTGCCCGCGCTGGCCAATGCGGGATGGCGCCTGTGGCGCTCAGACATAAAGCGTTCGATCTTCTCCTTTGCCTCTTCCGGATCACAGGGGGTTATTTTCAGGGTAACAGCGGTAACAATACCCTTTTCCGGCAGGTTGCTGCTGCGATAGCTAAAATTTAGCTCCCGGCGCGGAATAACTTCAATTTCACCGGCAGGGTTAACCACCTCTGCCTCGAGGATCCATTCTCCAATATTCCCTCCAAAAGCGCCGGCGTTCATGATGGAAGCCCCGCCAAGCGAACCGGGAATGCCGGCGGCAAACTCGAATCCGCCACAACCCCTTTTGGCTGCTT
Source organism: Syntrophomonadaceae bacterium (assembly GCA_007132095.1). Taxonomy (GTDB): domain Bacteria; phylum Bacillota; class Dethiobacteria; order DTU022; family DTU022; genus SLPH01. The sequence goes on from SLPH01000189.1 coordinate 7,130, forward strand.
CGCAAGCCAGGGTTGTTACGGATGTGCCGGCGCCCGCTTTCACCCGGTCATTGCCAAATATGGTGTAAGAAAAATCGTCGCCAATTTTCACAACCAGGCCCCTGATGCCCCCGTCCTGAACCAGCAGGTTGGTGCCGTTCCCAAAGACAAAGAGGGGCAGGTCATGGTCCCTGCTGTATTTAACAATTAAAGCCAGCTCTTCCACGTTCGCCGGGCAGACAAAATAATCGGCCGGACCGCCCACTTCCCAGGAGGTATGGTTTTTCATCGGTTCCCCGGTTTTCAGGCCATGCTTCAATTTAGCGCCAAGTTCGCGTTCAATATCCATCAAGAAACCTCCCTCAGGCAGCTATAGAGACGGGCCGCTGCATCCCTGACCCCGATCGCCCTGCCCGCGTCGGCCATTCCGGCCAGAAGGCCCGGTTCGTTATTAAGACGGTCAACCTCTTCTTTCAGCCTTGAAGGGCTGAACTGATGTTCATTTATCAGCACAGCCGCTCCTGCGTCAGACAAAATACGGGCGTTAAAATACTGATGGTTCTGAACCACGTTCGGGGAAGGAATCAGGATTGCCGGCACTCCCGCTCCTGTTATTTCGGCCAGGGTGGTAGCCCCACTGCGGGTTAAAGCCAGCGAAGCGGCAGCCAGCGCGGCCGGCATTTCATCCAGGTAAGGATAAACTCTGACCCGGCCAGGTTGTTCACCAAGATCAGCGATCACTTTTTCGTAATAGATCTCTCCTGTCACGTAAATCATCCCCATTTTTTCAGGAAGCAGTCCTTCTTGTAAGTACGCAGCGACAACCTCGTTAATCTTTAAAGCGCCGCGGCTGCCCCCGTAAACAAGGATGTACTCTAAACCGGGATCAAGGCTTAGCAACCGGCAGCCCTCCTCGCGGCTCAGCGAGGCCACCTCGCCGGCACGTGGATTGCCGGTAAAGATGGTATGGCTGAATGGGGGCATTCTTTTGGCCGTCTGCGGAAAGGATATGCAGACCCTTTTGGCCAACGGCGCCATCAGGCGGTTAACTTTGCCGGGCAGGGCATTTTGCTCATGGATCACCACGGGAACTCTTTTTATAAGAGAAGCAATAGTTAACGGCGCCGAAACATAGCCACCCGTTCCGAGAACCACATGAGGCTTAAAATCTTCTATAATCTTTTTCGCGCCGCCGATCCCTTTTAAAAGATCGCGGAAAAAGCTGAACAGCTGCCCCGGGCTGCGGGTTAAACCGCGCGCGGGGATAGTGACCAGATCAAAGCCGGCGGCAGGAACAATTTTGTTCTCCAGGCCCGCTTCACTGCCCACAAAGAGCACCTCAGCCCCGCCATCCTGCATCATAGCGTAACGGGCCAGGGCTAACCCCGGGTAGATGTGGCCTCCTGTTCCTCCTCCTCCGATCAATATCCTCATCACTTTCTCCTCAGCTAATTTATCTGCGCTTTGCGCGATATGTTCAATAGAATGCCGATCCCGACCAGGGTGAAAAATACCGAACTGCCACCGGCGCTAATCAGGGGCAGGTTGATCCCCGTCACCGGCAGGGTTCCGGTTACAACCGACACATTCACCATTACCTGTACCGCAATCATAAAAGTTATACCGGCGGCCAAAAGGCTGCCGAAAAGATCAGGCGCTTTCAGGGCAATCAGAAAACCCCGCCAGACGAAAATCAGGTAAAGCAGCAATACAATTACGGCCCCGATAAAACCGAGTTCTTCGCCGATTACAGCAAAGATAAAATCATTTTGAGGCTCGGGCAGGTAGAAAAGTTTCTGCCTGCTCCGGCCCAGGCCGGTTCCGAAAATGTGGCCCGGCCCAAGGGCATAAAGCGACTGGATGACCTGGTAACCGCTTCCGGAGGCGTCCGCCCAGGGATCAAAATAGGTAAAGACCCGCTGCATGCGGTACTCTTCTTTCATCGTGTAGTAGGCTACCGGGACCAGGGAAGCGAGAAAAAGGCCGGAAGCCTGCAGGACAGGCATTCCTGCAAAAAGCATTACCAGGCCGCAGCCGGCAGCCAGGACCAGGGCTGTCCCCAGGTCAGGCTGAGCCTGGATCGTAACAAAGGTGATGGCGACAAATAGGAGCGGTATAAAGCTGGCTGTCCAAAAATGCCTGATTTTCAGGCTCTTACTGCTCATATAAGCGGCGATAAAAATCAGGAGGGCCAGTTTACTGAACTCGGCCGGCTGCAGGATCACCCCGCCCAGGTTCAGCCAACGCCTTGCTTCAGTGCCCAGCTCGGTACCAAAACCGCTGAAAACCATGGCCAACAGAACATAATTGGCCAGCAGCAGCAAAATCGACCAGCGTTTCAGTTTATGGTAGGGCAGGTACGACATGACAAACATCGCCCCCATACCAATAGCGATCCAGAGTGCCTGGCGCTTCAGGTAATGATAGGGATCGCCCAAAGCTTCCTCGGCGGCAACAAAACTGGCGCTGAATACCATCAGCAGCCCGAACCCAGCCAGGATTAGGGTCACCAGCAGCAGTGGTCTATCAACACCGTGCTTCTCAGTTTCAGGCATCGCTGCACCCCGCGCTCTTAAAAGAGAGAACAATCTGCTTAAACAGGTCTCCCCGTTCCTCATAACTCTTGAACATATCCCAGCTGGCACAAGCCGGTGACAACAGGACCAGGTCTCCTGCGTTTGCTGCCTGGCGCGCCGCAAATACGGCCCCTTCAAAAGTATGGGCCATCTCAATCTCTTTAAAACCTGCCTCTTTGGCAGCAAAACTGATCTTTTCTTTCGTCTCCCCCACAAGGATCAGCCGCTTAACAGTTCCGGCCAGCGCGGCTGCAAGATCCCTGAAATCACCGCCCTTATCAATGCCCCCTGCGATGAGCACAATTGGGCGCCCCGGAAAAGACTCAAGCGCTTTTAAAGTAGCCTCAGTGTTGGTGCCTTTAGAATCGTTGATATACTCCACCCCATCGATGATCGCTACCTGCTCCAGGCGGTGCTCGATCGCTTTAAAAGATTTAAGCGCCCGGGCGATTGAGCCAAGATCTGCGCCGGCGGCAAAAGCTGCCGTCGCTGCGGCAATCGCGTTAGAGAGGTTGTGTTCACCGGGCAGAAGCACCTCGGAGCGATCGCAGATCCGGGTTGGTCTGCGCCCCTTTGTAAAGAGGGCAATCTCATCCCCGTCCAGCCCGATCCCTTCTTCTACCGGGGCCAGATCGAACCAGAGCGCCTTTGCCCGGGTCTGGTCGGCCAGCGACGCTATAGCCTTATCAGAGGCATTCAGGACAGCGTAATCGCCAGGCCCCTGGTTTTCCACAATGCGGGCCTTAGCCCGGAAATAGGCATCTACGCTGCCGTGGTAATCAGTATGGTCTTCGCTAAAATTAAGAAAAAGGGAAACAAAGGGGCGAAAATGAACTATGTTTTCCAGTTGAAAGCTGCTCAACTCGGCCACAATAATCCCGCCCTGTCCAACCTGGTTAACAGCAGACGCCAGTGGGTTGCCAATATTGCCCGCAGCTACCACCGGATTAAAGCGCGACTCTTTCAGCATGGCGGTAATCAGCGACGTGGTTGTTGTTTTACCATTCGTGCCGGTCACCCCGACTAAAGGGGCTCTTAAGAATGTATAGGCCAGTTCAATTTCAGATATAATGGGGATATTAAGCTCAGCCGCCCTGGTAAAGAGAGGCACATGCGGCGGCACCCCCGGGCTTTTGACGATCAGGGACAGGTTTGCGGTGATCAGTCCGGCAGGATTCCCCCCGGTTACCGTAGTAACAACCGGGTTGCGGCTGAGCAGGGTCAACTCTTCAGCCAACTCTGTTTCCGGCTTGCTGTCGGCCACGATAATGGAGGCCGCTTTCATATCCGAAAGCAGCTTCACAGCAGCCAGACCGCTGCGGGCCATGCCTACAACCAGCACCTCTTTCCCTTTTATCATGTCGATCATCATATTACCGCCCTCTTGTGCTTAGCCCGCCGGGCCAAGCCTGAGATAGTCTAACAGCCCCACCAGGGCCAGGATTGCTGCAGCCGCCCAGAAAACCAGGACCACTTTCCATTCCGACCAGCCCTTTAATTCAAAGTGATGGTGAAGGGGGCTCATCAGAAGAATTCTCCTGCCGGTTAATTTAAACGATGCTACCTGGCCCATCACAGAAAGCGCTTCGATAAAGAAAAGTCCGCCGATTATAACCAAAAAAAGTTCGGCTTTTAAAAAAACAGCAGTCGCCGCCAGGGCGCCGCCGAGACCGAGCGAACCGGTATCGCCCATGAAAAGCCTGGCCGGATGGCGATTGTAAAGCAGAAAACCCAGGCAGGCACCGATTAATGCTGCGCTAAAAAGAGCCGCCTCTGGGCTTCCGCTTCGAAGGGCTATAACCACAAAGGGAATAAAAGCGATGGAGGCGGCTCCCGCCGCCAACCCGTCTATCCCGTCTGTCAGGTTTACGCTGTTGCTGAACCCCAGTATGAGTAGAAACAGCAAAACCGGGTAAAGGGGCCCTAAATCAAGCGTCACCCCAAAGATGGGGATCATTACCGCTGTTGAATATAAACCGCTGTTGACCAGGATAAAAATGAGCAGCAGCGTAATCAAGACCTGGCCAAGTAATTTGGACCGGGCCCTTAACCCAAGCGATTGCCGGAGGGCCAATTTCGAGTAATCATCGATGAAGCCGATCAGGGAGCAGCCGGCCGTGACCAAAATTGCTCCCAGCAGGAAAGCGGCTGCCTTAGCCGTTACCAGCAGGGCCAGAATCGCAGCAGGGATAAAAACCGCTCCACCCATGGTGGGAGTCCCGCTTTTGGCTCCATGGCTGGCCGGGCCGTCCTCGCGGATCTGCTGCCCAAATCGCAAACTGCGCAGCTTTTTAATCAGCAGGGGACAACCAAGGGCTGTCAGCCCGAATGCGAGCAGGAAAACTATGCTTAGCTTGCCAGCCATCTTATTCCTTCGCCCCTTTCTCGCCGATCAGGGCTTCGATAATTTTCTCCATGCGCATACCCCTTGAGCCCTTGGCCAGAAGATGCCACTGTTCATCCATCTCCATCTCCTGCAGCCTTTTGATAGCGCCTTCGTGATCTTCGTATCCATAAACGATAACACCCATCTTTTCAGCCTCTTCGGCGGCAAGCGCCGCCAGCCGCCCCACGGTTACCAGGCAGTAGATGCCCGTTTCGGCAACCATGCGGCCGATCCGCCGGTGGGCCTCTCCGGAAGCGTGGCCCAGCTCGAGCATGTCGCCCAGCACGGCCACCGTTTTTCCGCCACCCAGTTCTTTCAGAACCCTGATCGCGGCTGCCACGGAAGCGGGGTTGGCATTATAGGTATCATCGATAATAACAGGTTCGCCTATACGGCGTATGACCTGGAGGCGGCCGGCCGTTACTTCAACGGCCTTCAAACCAGCCTCGAGTTCGGGCATTTCCATGCCCAGGTGGTAACCGACAGCGAGAGCCGCCAGGGCGTTACCGGCTGACTCCCGTCCCGGCAAAGGTGACTCGAACCACCCATCCTTACCATTGGGAAAACGCGCCCGGAAAAAGCTCTTTTCTCCCCTTTGAGACATCTCCAAGCCTTTTATATCGCCCTGGTTGAAGCCATAGTAAAGGACTTTTCCCGGGTGGCGCTCCCCTATTTCAAGGAGGCGGGGATCATCGCCGTTCAAGACGGCTACCCCGCCTGAGCCGAGGTAAGCTAATAGCTCTGCCTTTGCCTTCGCAATTGCTCTAATCGAGCCAAGAAGCTCGATGTGGGCCTCACCGATGTTGGTGATTACCCCAATCGAAGGATCGGCAATTTCACAAAGCGTAGTGATTTCTCCGGGCGCAGTCATGCCCATTTCAACCACCGCCGCCTGGTGAAAATCTTCAAGCTGCAGTATGGTTAAAGGCAACCCGATCTCGTTGTTCAGGTTACCCGTTGTTTTCAAGGTTTTAAACCGGGCTGAAAGGACCCCGGCGATATAGTCTTTAGTCGTTGTTTTGCCGCTGCTGCCGGTAACCCCAACAACAGGCAGTTCGAAGCGGCGGCGATACCAGGCCGCCAGATGCTGAAGGGCTGTCATACTGTCAGAAACCGCGATAACCACGCCTTCTTCCGGCAGTCCCGCTGGCGGTTCCCCTTCACGCGCATATAAGGTGCCTGCGGCTCCATTGGCAAAAGCTTTCTGGATATAATCGTGACCGTCTACCTTATCTCCTTTAAAAGGCACAAAAAGATCACCGGGTTTGACCTGCCTGGAATCGATGGCAAAGCCGCGCACTTCAATCCCGGGCGCCCCTTTCAAGAGGGCTCCATTCACTGCTCCGGTAATCTCCTTAATTTTCAACTTCATTCTTCTTCTCCTGTATCTTCAAATTCCGTCGGGGCTACCAGCAGGTAATTCAGGCTTTCTTCCATGATTCTCTTAAACATGGGCGCGCTCGTATAGGAACCAAACCGCGGACCTTTTGTTACACCGTCTACTGCCACGTAAAGAGCTATGCGCGGATTCTCCAGAGGGGCAAAACCAACCAGTGAATAAATGAATTCGTCACTGCGGTAAAGACCGTCCTCTCCAATCTTTTCAGCAGTCCCCGTTTTACCGGCAGCGCGATATCCTTCCAGGGCAGCGTTCTGACCGGTACCGGTAATGAGCACGCTTTCCATCAGAAGCGCTACTTCCCGGGCTGTATCCTCTGCAATAACCTGCCTGACCGGCTCAGCTTCATGACTATAAACGGTTTCTCCATCCTGGCTCCTTACCTGCTCTACCAGGTAAGGGCTGTATAAGTAACCGCCATTGGCGATTGCTGCGATAGCCATCACCTGCTGCAGGGGAGTAACGGAAATACCCTGCCCGAATGAGGTTGTAGCCAGCTCCAGCGGGCCAACCGCCGAAGGAGAAAATATCATGCCGGAACTCTCTCCGGGATAATCGATTCCGCTTGGAGCGCCAAACCCGAAAGCGCGGACGTATTGAAACATCTTATCGGCACCGAGGCGATTGCCCAGGGTGATAAAAACGGGATTGCAGGAACCGCCAACTGAATCATGAGATGTTATAGTGCCATGCCCTCCCCGGTCTACAGTCCAGCAGTTGATCCGGCGGCCGTTAACAACAATATAGCCGGGACAGTGGTGCTCTTCCTCCGGATGGAACAACCCCTCCTCAATCATTGCGGCAAGGATAATCATCTTAAAAGTCGATCCCGGTTCAAAAGAACTGGTAAAAGGAGCCGGCGTCCAGCTATCCGGATCATAAAGGCTAAACTGGGACGGGTCGAAACCGGGCCTGGATGCCGCTGCCATTACCGCCCCTGTGTGCGGATTAACCGCTACGGCCATTGCCTGTCGGGGCGCCGCCTCGACCATAATCCGGTCCAGCTCTCTTTCAACAATGTGCTGAATCGATTGATCAATGGTCAGGTAAAGGTCCAACCCTTCCTGAGGCTGAATGTAACGGGTGAAATCATGTGGCAGCTGTCGTCCCCTGGCATCGGCGGGGTAATAAATCCTTCCAGCGCTACCGGAGAGCAGATCTTCGTAGTATGCTTCTAATCCGGAAAGACCTTCATCCATGCCGGCTACCCCTAAAAGCTGCGCTGCCAGATCGTCGTTGGGGTAGTAGCGCTTCTCTTCCCGGAAGAAAACAATCCCGGGAATATTTAGTTGGCGAATAGCCTCAGACACCTCGGGCTCAACTTTACGCTTTAGATAAACGGCGCTGCGGTCAAGCAGCAACAGCTCGTAAAGCGTTTCAATTTCTATTTCCAGGATTGGGGACAGGGCTGCAGCTGCGGCTAGCGGATCTTCAAGCTGCATCGGAATCGCCCCAATTGTATCTGCCTGCATACTGCCGGCCATGAGCGTTCCGCTGCGGTCATAAATAGACCCGCGTGAAGTACTGATCGGCAGGTTATGGTTCCACTGCTTCCAGGCCTGCTCGTAAAGCTCATCTGCCTGCACAATCTGGATCCAGGCCAACCTGCTAATTAAAAGGAGAGTAAAAAGCACCGTCAGGATGAACCCCAGGATCAACCTGCCCCGTACTGTAGACCTTGTAACCGGTAATTCAGTCATCAGGTCACTCTCCAGTTAATAATTTTTTGTTTCAATTATTCTCCACGACTGGCGCTAAGAACCCTTAGCTGGCCAATTTCAGGATCAACCATACCCAGTTCATCGCGGGCAAACTGCTCTACCCTGTGCAGCGAACCAAGGCTTGCCGCTTCCAGTTCCAAAACGCGCACCTGCTCCTGCATCACCTTCAGATCGCTTCTTGCTCCGCTGATGCGATAATTCAAAATAACCAGGTGCGAATACTGGGCTACTACAACCAGGGCCAACATCAAGCAGGTAGCAAGAATCAGCAATAGCTGAACCTTTCTCCTGCGCCTTTCGGCCTGCGGGATGCTGTAAGGACGCCCTGCCGGGTGCTGTGGAAGGGGATATCCTGCCGCTGTCGGGTTAATCTTTCTTGCTTCCAACATTCCTACTCACCTGCTTTCAGCCATTCGGCTTCTGTGCGTTCAGCCGCTCTCAGGCGGGCACTGCGCGATCGCGGGTTATCATTTATCTCATCTTCCCCCGGTTTAACAGCTTTTGATGTCAGCACCTTCAAAATCGCTTCCCTGTTACAAATACAGGGCCTGTCGGGGGGGCAGATACAGGTTTTCTTCATTTCGCGAAAATAGTTCTTTACTATCCTGTCTTCAAGCGAGTGGTAAGCGATGATACAGAGCCGGCCGCCGGGTTTCAAAACCCTGGTTGCCTGCGGCAGAAGCTTTTCTATATTTTCCAGCTCGCCGTTTACTTTCAATCGCAACGCCTGAAAAGTTCTGCGGGCCGGATGGCCTCCACTGCGGCGATAGCGGGCCGGTATAGCTGCCTTAACAATCTCAGCCAGCTCGGCGCTGCTGCTGATTGGGCCCTCTTTCTCGCGGGCCGCTACAATCCTGGCCGCTATTCGCTTTGACCAGCGCTCCTCGCCGTAACGGAAAAAAATTTCCGCCAGTTCATCGGCGCTGTATGAATTGATGATATCTGCCGCAGTAGCCTTGAGACTCTTATCCATTCTCATGTCCAACCCGCCATCCTGTTGAATTGAGAAACCGCGGTCACCATCCATCAACTGCAGGGTCGAAGCCCCTAAATCAAGCAGGATTCCGTCCACATTTTCAATCCCTAAGCGGTGTAAAACCAGTTCCAGCGCGGTGTAACTTGCCCTTTCAAGGCTCACCCGCTCCTGATACGGTTTTAATCTCACCCCGGCGCGAACCACCGCTTCCTCGTCCCAGTCGATTCCCACCAGTTGACCCGAAGGTCCCAAAAGGCGGCAGATCGCTTCGGCATGACCGCCGTCTCCAACGGTAGCATCCACGTAGACGCCGTCATCCCTGATGCGCAGATATTCTAAAACCTCTTTTTCCAAGACCGGTAGATGCAGCTCAACCATGTCAACACATCACTTTAAAAGTCAATATCAACCAGCTTCTCAGCCAGCTGTTCAAAATTGCTGTTCATGTTGTTAAAGTATTCCTTCCAGGCCTGTTCGCTCCACACTTCTACCCGATCAGATACCCCGATGATCATAACCTCTTTCTCAATTCCGGCGTGATCGCGTAAATTCTGGGGAATCAGGATCCGGCCTTGCTTGTCTGCTTCAACCTCCATCGCTCCTGAGAAAAAAAGCCTGGCGAAGGCTCGGTAGTCGCCCTTGGTAAAGGGCAGCTGCTTCATCTTCTGTTCCAGGCGTGTCCATTCTTCCAGTGGGTAAGCAAACAGGCACTGGTCTAGACCACGAGTCACGATAAACCTTTCGCCAAGACCCTCTCTCAGCCTGGCTGGCATAATGACCCTGCCCTTCGCATCTAGGCTATGCTGAAATTCGCCTGTAAACACCTGTTCGCCTCCGCTTGGGTGCTTTTCACCCACTTTTCACCACTTTACACCACTTTACTGCTAATTTCAACCCCTTTTCATTATTTCCTGCTAAAAAAGTGTCAAAATCACAAAAAAAAAAGACTTTTCCACTATTTAATTGGCTTTTTATTCCATATTTAATATTTTATGGGCATTCTGAGGTAGAGAAGCAGCGGGAAGGTTATTATGTATTGTTCAGGGTGGGGGTTGTGCCGGATAGCTCGTGTCGGTTAGCAATCGCTCAGGTTTTGCCCGGCAGGTCATTTTGCGCAAGCATTGATTAAATGGCGAAAATCTCATTATCCGCTGGCAGCAGTTAAAAAGGCTAAAGCAGATGCTCTATGAAAGCAGAAGCAACGAGGAAATAAATCAACAGTCCCGTAACATCTTTAATCGTCGTAACAAAAGGGCCGGCGGTAATGGCCGGATCAATGTTGACCATATTGCAGATCATCGGCACCAGGGTTCCGATCAGGGCGGCCACGCTGATCGTGGCCGTCATGGCAATGCCGACCACCAATCCCAGGTAGGGATTATTCTGCCAGGCATAAGCGGCAATAGAGATTGCAATACCACAGATAACTCCCATCGTCGCCCCTATCTTCACTTCGCGGAAAAAATATGGCCAGACTTCTGACCGCTCAATCTCACCGGTAGCCAGTCCGCGCACGAAGATGGTGGAGGACTGGGTCCCCACATTCCCCCCCATATCCATAATCACGGGGATAAATATGGCCAGAACTACAATAGCCTGAAGGGTATCTTCGTAAACGCCAATCACGCTCCCGGAAAGCATTCCCCCAACCATGCTGATTAAAAGCCAGGGCAGGCGCAGGCGCACAACCTTGCCCACTGAAGCCTCGGTCAGTTCGATCCCCTCAACTTCGCTGGCTCCCGCCAGGCGGTAGATATCTTCTGTCGCTTCCTGCTCCATAACATCCAGCACGTCGTCAACGGTAATAATCCCGAGCAAACGCTCCTGTTCGTCTACGACCGGTACGGCCAGCAGGTCGTACTTGGAGACAACCCTGGCCACCTCTTCCTGGTCCATTTCGGCATTGACACTGATGACATTGTGACGCATGACATTTTTCAGGAATGTGCCGTCGCTGGAGGCAATCAGGTCGCGCAGGGATAAAACACCGATCAGGCGTCCCTCCGGATCGACTACGTAGACGTAATAAATCGTTTCCGCCTCGGGGGCAATTTCACGCAGGCGGGCGATAGCTTCTTCAACGGGAATGTCGGCAGGAAGTGAGATGAACTCGGTGGTCATTAACCCACCGGCAGTTTCCTCCGGATACTTCAGCAGATCGCCAAAGTGAACCGCTTCTTCCTCAAGGTCAAGCCGTTCAAGCATCTCCTGGGCTTCTGCAGGCGATAGCTCCCCGAGCAAATCGGCAGCATCGTCGGACGACATCTTCCTCAGGATCTCGGAAGCGCGCTCGTTGCTCAGCAGGCGGATCAGGTCAGCCTGATCGTAATCTTCCATCTCCTCGAGCAGCGCTACCGCATCTTCACTTTCAAGCCGGTTCATCAGGTCAATCTTTTCCTGCTCTTCCAGCTCTTCAATTAACTTAAGCAGATCGCCCGGATGAGTGCCCGCTTTCAGCTCGCCTGTTATATGTAATAATAGCTCATCTAAATTCAAGGCTCTCACCTCCCGGGCGGTTTTTATTCCATATCAATACTAATATAAAAAAGCGCTATAATAAAGACCTTAATTAAAAAAACCCTGGCCGCATCAGAACAAGCCAACGGCAGGGCTAAGGCAGCTCTATCGTTTACCCGCCAGCTGTGTCGCATAAAGATAAACTTCACCATCCAGATCTTAACTGAGGCCGGCGATTAAAAACACCTTTCCAACAGCCTGAAAGCAAATAAATACCCCGCCATGCCGTGGGCCGTTGTTTTGAACTGTTCCCCATAAGGTGGGTGCCCTCTCAGTTGTTTTGCAGGTCCTCTTTGCAAAGGCTGCTACGCCGCAACTGAAGACCAGGCTCCCCTAAGTCCAGTGTTAGCTCAAAACTTAATCGGCTGTCACGAACACAGCAGGGTTAAGCTCCCAATTGCTTACTATTTTCGTACAAATCATAGCATAAAAGCAGGATCTGCGCAAGATTTTACCGCCCTCCGCAACCGTCCCCACCCGCGGGGTCAGGTCTTGAATTATCACACACTCCCACTCCCGGGATCAGGTCTTGCTCCGGGGGTCAGGTCTTGAATAATCACTTCCAATAAACATATCGGAGAGAAATAAATGGTTTGTAAAAGTGCAGGCAGGGGATAGATATTTTCCCCTGCCTGGCTATAAAACCCGAGGTAGCTATTTTTTGCCGCTTTTCTGTGTGGTAAAGCGATGAAACCATTGAAAATCTAAGGCATCGCTAATTAAAGAACAAGCAACCAGCCAATTCTAAAACAGATTCCACCACAGTACGCCCACTTCGTCGCCGGCGGTGAGGTTATCCATAGAAAACGCTTCCCAGACTTCAGACATGCCCCGTACGGTCATCTCTTCGTTCAGGTAACCGTGGCTCCAGGGGCTGCTAATATCGATATGGTGCCTGCGGGCGATTTACTAGCTGGAGGTTATTTTTCCGCTTCCTCATCTTCCTCCTGCAGGGCCAGCTTCAGCTCGTCCATCTGCTTCTGGTCAACGCCGGCAGGCGCACCGGTCATCAGGCAGCTCGCCGCCGCTGTTTTCGGGAAAGAGATAACCTGGCGGATTGACTCATCACCGGTAAGCAGGGTTACCATGCGATCCAACCCTAAGGCGATGCCCCCATGCGGCGGGGCCCCGAAGGAGAGAGCCTCCAGCAGGAAGCCGAACTTTTCCTGCGCTTCTTCATCTGATAAGCCCAGCAGCTTAAAGATTTTGGCCTGGATTTCGCTGCTGTGGATCCTGGTGCTGCCGCCGCCGATTTCAACCCCGTTAAGAACCAGGTCGTAGGCGATGGCCCGGACGGCCAGGGGATCGTTCTCCAGGAGCGGTAAATCTTCCTCGCGCGGCGCGGTAAAGGGGTGGTGATCGGAGTCGTAACGTTTTTCTTCCTCATCGTAATGGAAGAGCGGGAAATCAACCACCCAGAGAAAATGCGGCCCCTCGGCCAGGTCAGATGGAGCAAGGGTTTTACGCAGGTGCCCCAGCACCGTACATGTTTTCTCCCAGCTGTCAGCGACAAAAAGCAGCACATCGCCAACCTGCGCTTCCATTCTCTCGCTGATCGCCTGCAGGAGTTCTTCGCTGAAGAATTTGGCAATCGGGGAACGCCAGCCCTCCTCTTCAATGAAGGTCCAGGCCAGGCCCTTGGCTCCAAGCTGGCGGGCCAGCGCGGTCAGGTCATCTAAATCCTTGCGGCTCATCTTGCCGCCGCCGGGAACACGCAGGCCCTTGACTGCCCCTCCGCTTTCCAGGGCGCCGGTGAAAACCTTGAACTCGGACCTGGCAGCAAGGTCGCCCACATCAACCAGCTCCATTGCAAAACGGAGATCCGGCTTATCGGAACCGAAGCGGTTCATCGCTTCTTTATAAGGCATGCGCAGGAAAGGCTGTTTTACCTCGAGCCCGTGAATCTCTTTCCAGAGCAGGGCCATCATGCCCTCGATCAGGGCAAAAAGGTTCTCGCTGCCAAAGAAAGAAGTTTCAATGTCAATCTGGGTAAACTCGGGCTGACGATCAGCCCTTAAATCTTCATCGCGAAAACAGCGCGCTACCTGGAAGTAACGCTCAATGCCGCTGACCATGAGCA
>SLPH01000133.1 GCA_007132095.1 Syntrophomonadaceae bacterium
AGTGATCATTGGCGCGATAGCGCTCACCTTTTCAGTAGACAGGGCAACCGGCGTGGAGCAAATTATTAGCTGGGTTCTCTGGAACGGATCGCTTGGCGTTTTAGGGGCCCTGATTGCCCTGGCCCATCCTCTCGCTATTCTGACTGCCTTTGTTGCCGCCCCGATCAGTTCTCTCAGCCCCCTGCTGGCGGCCGGCTGGTTTGCGGGACTTACTGAGGCGCTGGTAAGAAAACCAAACGTAAGCGACTTTGAAAACCTGGCTGAGGACATTCAAACTTTTAAAGGCTTCTGGCGTAACAAGGTGACCCACGTGCTGCTGGTAGTAGTCTTTGCCAACCTGGGCAGCACAGCGGGGACAATTATCGGCGGCGCAGATGTGTTGAACAAGTTTATCAACACCTTCTTCCGCTAGAAGGCCTGAGCCTGACGGCCGCTAAAGAACCCCGTAAAAAGCCCGGAAGCTGCGGTTTTTAGCCTGCGCCCCTGTTTTATAGCCGTTTGCACTCCAACTATTGATTGGTTTTCCAGAACAGGCCTTTTGAAGCAAAGGCGAATGATTAAGTATTCCCGGCAAACCGTTATTCAACGGTGATGTAGCGGGTAGCGCGAACCTCTCCGTCAACAGATACAGAAAGGAGATATTTGCCGGGAGCGTCGATCCAGGCAGAATCGGCAAATACCGACTGGTCGGGATCGATATCATGGCGCTCTTTTCTGGCAATAACCCGCTCAGCGTGAGGATCGATTATTTCGATCACTACTGCTCCGCCCGCAAATGGTTCCCTGTTATCATAGGAATAGAAAAAATCTTCATCCACCGCAAAAATGAACTGCGGTTCGGTTATATACAAACCTCTTTCGAGGGCAGAGCCGGCGTTAAGAACAGCGCCCCCGACAGAGACCTCTTCCGGAAGGACAACGTCTTCATTGCCGCTGCTGAAGGTTGTAATCACTGCGACCACTGCCAGCAGGAGCGCTATGAAGATGGCGATTCTCTTAACCATGTAACAGATTCCCCTTTCAGGTTAGGACAGGCCAGACTTATACACCACTGCTAATTCGCCGCTATCGGGCTTAATCCTTCCTGTTGCAGGCCTTTAAAATGACATTTCGCATCTTTGGGTGAAGGATTACAGGCCCTAAATGTAGAAAGTATGGTAGGCTTTATGCAAGGAGATGCTGGCATGATTCCAGGCTCTTATTTTAGACACCGGGAGGAACATCCATGAATTTATCAGTCCGAAAAATTGTTATCTCAGGCATTCTCGGCGCAATTGTAATCCTGCTGGGAGTAACACGATTGGGCTTTATTCCTGTGCCGACGCCGGCAGGACACGCCACTATTATCCATATACCGGTTATACTGGGAGGAGTCCTTGAGGGGCCCGTTGTCGGATTAATTACCGGAGCAATATTCGGACTGTTTAGCTTCCTGCAACCGGGCGCTCCCTTTTTCGCCGACCCCCTGGTATCAGTATTTCCGCGCCTTTTTATCGGTGTAGTCGCTTACCTGGTTTATTTCGCCACGAAAAGAATCAATACTGTCCTGGCCTGCGTTTTGGCCGGCGCAATCGGATCCTTAACTAATACAGTCCTGGTATTGGGTATGGCAACCTGGCGGGGATACCTGCCGGCCGAAGTATCGATATCTCTGGGTTTCCTGCATGGTATTCCTGAAATGGTCGTTGCTGCCATATTAACGGTAATCCTCGTTAAAGGAATCCAGAGAATCAGGCCTGCAGAAGAAAAATAGCATTCATAATAGCAGCAGCGGCATTGACCTGTGCTGCAAGGCCTGAAATGGATTGGTGTCATCTTGGATAAACTGATTGAAACAATTGATCTCTCTTACAGCTACCGCAGTGGAGAAGGCGAAGCGGTTAGGGCCCTGAGCAGGGTTAATATGGCTGTATACAGGGGTGAAATACTCGCTATCACCGGGCGCAACGGTTCCGGAAAATCAACTTTGGCCCGTCACTTCAATGCCCTGCTAACTCCCAAGGAAGGCAGAGTGTTAGTAGACGGGCTTTCGACTGCCGATAAAGCTAACACAGCGCTAATCCGCCGCAAGGTGGGTATGGTCTTTCAAAACCCGGATAACCAGTTGGTCAGCAGTGTTGTCGAAGAAGATGTCGCTTTCGGTCCGGAAAATTTAGGCCTCCCCCGCGAAGAAATTATAAACAGGGTAGACGAGGCCTTAAACACTATGAAGTTAGAAACAGTGCGACATGAAAACCCCCATCACCTTTCATCGGGCCAGCGGCAGCAAATAGCGATTGCCGGGGTATTGGCCATGAAGCCCGAATGCATCGTGCTGGATGAGCCTACAGCCCACCTTGACCCCCGCGGAAGACGCGAAGTATTACAAAGCGCACTGAAGCTTAACCGCGAAGAAGGCATTACAGTGGTGCTGTTAACCCACTTCATGAATGAGGTAATTTACTGCGACAGGATGATAGTCATGGATAGGGGAGAAGTGCGGGCCGCAGGTGCGCCGCAGGAAGTGTTTATGCAGGAAGAGTTAATTCGGGAAATGGGCCTTGATTTTCCTGTAGCAACACGCATCGCTTCCGCCCTTCGAAGTCGCGGATATCCCCTCCCGCCGTCAATAATGCAAGCCGAGGAGCTAATCGAAGGCATATGCCGCTTGAAGTAATTGACCTCTGTCACAGCTACAAAGAAGGAACCCCTTTCGTGCATGAGGCCTTACAGGGGATTAATTTATATATTGATGACGGCGAATTTGTCGGTATCATCGGCCCCACCCGTTCGGGAAAGAGCACCCTGGCTCAACACTTTAACGCTCTTTACATCCCCCGCCGGGGCAAAGTGCTGATTGACGGTAATGATACAAAAGATAAAAACACCGACCTGGTTCGATTAAGGCACCGGGTCGGCTACGTATTCCAAAATCCCGATTACCAGCTTTTTGCCTCAACTGTGGGCGAAGATGTTTCATTTGGCCCCAGGAGGCAAAACTTACCGCCAGAAGAAATTAAGGCGCGAGTACGTGAATCGTTGGAACTGGTTGGCCTTGATTACGAAGCTTTCTTCAAGCGGGATATATATGCCCTCAGCGGCGGCCAGAAGCGACGAGCCGCCATTGCAGGAGTTCTTGCCTGCAAACCGAGAATACTGGTTCTTGACGACATAACGGCCGGCCTTGATCCAGCCGGTAGAGAAGAAATTCTGGCCGTTATCGCCAGGCTGCACAGCGAAAACCAGATCACCACAATTTTTGTCAGCAGCAGCATGGATGATGTTTCTGTCCTGGCCGAGCGAATAATAGTCATGCATGAGGGCAGAATTATTATTGATGATACAACCCGGGCCGTTTTTTCCAGGGCAGATGAACTGGAAGAGATAGGCCTTGAACTGCCCGAAGTTACCGTCCTGGTTGAAAAACTGCGCAAGCTGGGTTATAAGCTTCCCCCGGGCCTTTTCAACATCGAGGAAGCTCAGGCAGCCATAGCCATGGCGCTTGATCAAGGGAGGGCAGAGCAGTAATGGAGCTGACCAAAAACATTACCCTCGGCGTTTACCTCCCCGGCAGCACCTCCATCCACAGGCTCGATCCGCGCACAAAGATATTGGCGGCGGCCATCCTTATAATCCTGCTGCTCTTTGTCCGCACTTACGAGCCCTACCTGCTTTTCTCCCTCTTTTTATTCGCAGTTGTATTGCTTTCCAGGATCCCGGTCGGTTATGCCCTCTGCGGCCTAAAGCCAATGCTGCCGGTGCTGGCCATAATGTGGGTCTTCCAGCTTTTTCTCTTTAAGACTGAAGATACCGCCGTTCTTTTCAGCTGGTGGATTTTTGAAGCAACCGAGGCGGGACTGCACATGGGCAACCTGATCTCGCTGCGAGTGCTTTTTCTCTTTACAACAACAACCCTGCTTACCCTGACCACTTCTGTTGTCAGCCTTACCGATGGCCTGGAAAGCCTGCTTAAACCGCTGGCAAAGGTAGGCTTACCAACCCAGGAACTGGTGATGACCCTGGTTATCGCCCTGCGCTTTGTGCTGATCCTGGCCGAAGAACTGGAGAAAATAGTTAAAGCACAGATGGCCCGTGGCGTAGCTTTCGATCGCGGCAACTTCCTGCAGAAAACGAAGAAACTGTTCCCGGTTTTTCTACCCCTATTTATCGGCGCTTTTAAACGGGCCGAAGAGTTAATCGTGGCTATGGAAGCAAGAAGCTATACCGGCGGCAGGGGCAGAACAAAAATGAAAACCCTGCGTTTCGGCAGGGTTGATCTATACTCTACACTGGCTACACTCGCATTTTCAGCGCTCCTGGTTTTCACCATTCTTCGCTCCGGTCCGCTTTACTAAACGATAAACCTCTTCATGGGACAGCCAAACGAAGTGCCCACGGCTAATGCCGCCCGAACCTGATCGCTGTCGGGGTCTACCCTTTTTGTGCCCGATACAGCATCCTTAAGAGGAACATGCAGGATACTGCTGCCTTTCAGGCAAACCATGTTATTATAATCTTCAGCCTGAAAGAGCTCCACCGCTTTAACACCGAACCTGGTCGCTAAAACCCGGTCATAAGAGGTAGGACTGCCCCCGCGCTGCAGATGCCCCAGCACGGTAGCCCTGCTCTCCATACCGGTCATCTTTTCCACTTCTTCCGACACTGAAGCGCCGATCCCGCCCAGGCGTTTAACTCCGCCCGAGGTTTGGTAAACCGGTTCTTCCCCGGCCGGGTAAGCGCCTTCAGCGACCACAATAATGCTGAATTTCTTGCCCTTGCTGCGCCTCTCTTCAATTTTTTCGCCCAGGTGCGGATAATCAAAAGGAAGTTCAGGAATCAGGATAATATCGCCGCCTCCGGCCATACCGGCCTGCAGGGCAATCCAACCGGCATGACGCCCCATTACCTCAACCACCATAACCCTGTGGTGTGATTCGGCGGTAGTGTGAATTTTGTCAATCGCCTCGGTAGCGGTGGTGACGGCTGAATCGAACCCGAATGTGACATCGGTTGCCGGCAGATCATTATCGATCGTCTTCGGAATACCGATAATGGGAACGCCAAGTTCGCTGAAACGATGAGCCAGCAGCAGGCTGCCGTCGCCGCCGATCACTACCAGGCATTCAATATCCCATTCTTCCAGGTTTCTGACGGCATCGGGTGAACGGTCGACCCCCGTTTCGCGGTAATCGCCGCCCCCGGGACGGTAGTCAAAGGGGTTGTCCCGGTTTGAGGTGCCTAAGATTGTGCCACCCCGGTTAAGAATACCCGACACTGAAAGGTCGTCCATGATCCGGGCTTCATTTTCTACCAGGCCCCGGAAACCGTTGTCGAACCCGACTACTTCGGTGTTATAATTGTAGGTGGCGCCCTTGACTACGGCCCTGATTACGGCATTTAAGCCGGGGCAATCGCCGCCCCCGGTAAGCAGCCCCATTCGTCGCAGCCCCCGGTTGACATTGGGAACAGCATCGGAAAAGAGTTCTCCCTGCCGGCCAGCGTCATTATCTTCTGGCGGGCTACCCTTAACCTGATCCGCTCCCGTAGAATTACCTTTATCATTGCCACCGGGGCTGGCTTCAATCGCTTCACGGGCCAGTTGATCAGCCCTGTTGTTGCCGCGATTATCGCTGTGGCCTTTCACCTTGATCCATTCAACATCAAGCCCTGCTGAAACTTCCAGCAGCTCCAGCCAGAGATCGCGGTTGGCTACCGGTTCTTTCCCGCTGGTTCGCCAACCGTTCTTCTGCCAGCGTTCAATCCAGCCCTGCTTAAAACAGTTAACCAGGTAAGCGCTGTCGCTGTAGAGTTTAACCCTGCTTCCCGCAGGAACCAGCCGTAAGCCCTCAACGGCAGCGCGCAGTTCCATGCGCTGGTTGGTGGTCTCTTCTTCGCGGCCCCAAATTTCCCGTTCCCGATCGTCGTGTAGAACAACTGCCGCCCAACCACCCGGTCCGGGATTGCCCGAGCAGGCACCATCGGTGTAAATTATATACTCCACAGCTGTTTAGCCACCTCCGGGACAGTTGTTACTGCGCCAGGCGATCCAGTTCGCTTAAAACACGTTCCAGTTCGGCCAACTTCTCTCCATACCCGGCCCAGTCGCCTGCCTGCTGAAGTTCAATAGCTTCTTCAAATGCAAGCTGGGCCTGCCTGATTAGCCGAATCACTTCATCGTCTACATCAACCGGGAAATCGGGAGGCAGCACATCAATCGGCAGTTCGTCCATATCCTCAGGCAATTCGATAAAGTCA
>SLPH01000010.1 GCA_007132095.1 Syntrophomonadaceae bacterium
AGGTGGTTCTCCATGGCGCAGGCCAGGGTCAGGTCGGAACGGTTTGTCCTCTGCAGCATGGCAATACGGCTATCGGCAGCCTCTATATTATCCACCTTCAGGCATAGATCGCCCAGGGTCGCGGAAAAGCGGGGATCGTATTCCTCATGGGTGTTGTTATCCACCTTGCCGTCCATCGATGAAAAGAGGGTTATACGGCCGGAAAAATTGAGCGGTTCAACCTGGTAGTGAAAGGCTAACAGGTGGCGATGCATAAAAGGGACCAGCCTGGTAACGGTAATCCTTGCCTCTTTACCCTGGGGCGACCGCCAGGTTACCTCCCTTTTCTGGAAGGCCTCTTTCATATTTAAGGTCCGCTTGTAGTCGATCACGGTGCCGCTGCCAAGGCTGAAACGTTCGTCGCCCAGGTAGAGTTCAATGATCCTGGTATCGGTTACGTTAAGGATAGTCTGGGTATTCTCGGCATAACCAAAGCCTTTTTCGGCGTGCGGGATGGGTACAGATTCATAAAACCCGTTCAGGTAGATTCCGTTAATGCTTCGTTTGGGAGAATCGCCCAGGCCTTCTTCAAAATTGCCCCTGATGCCGACGTAGCCGTTGCTGAGAGCAAATACAGTTTCGTTCAGCAGGTTGTTCTCAGGCGAGAATTCTTCTTCCACAACCTGCCAGGGATTGACCGGGTATATCGGTTCACACTCAAATTTTAGAAGTTTCAATCCGCCGCCGCCGCCTCCTTCACCCAAAAGGCATATTTTACATGAGTTTACCAAATTCTGCCCTCTTAATCAAATGCAAGCGGGGCTTGCCGGATCCAGCTTTGTAATATCTGACATTTTTTGCCCGGAATAAATAATTGTGAGGACAAAAAACATGCTCAGGCCTGGGTGCGCCGGCCGTCTTAAAGCCAGGCCGGGCAAGTATATTGACGCTTAGGGGATATTAGTTGGCGGCAGGGCCAGGCAGGGTTAAACTATTCCCCGTTTTCCCTGTTTGCCGCATCCCAATATTTATTCACATCAGCCATAACATTGGATATGTGGGAAACCATAGCCTCTTCAGCAGCTTCCGGGTCGCGGCTGGAAATGGCTTCTAAGATTTTACGGTGATCGGCAACTATTGTACTGCCAACCCTCTCCCTGATATATTCGAGGACTGGGGAAAGGTAGCCGTCTCTCCTGATCAGGTCGAGAGCCGTAGCCAGCAGCTTGTTTTTACTCATCCGGGCGATAGTGGCATGAAATAGAGAGTCTTCCTTTGCTCCTGAACGGCCGCTGCTGACATGTTCGTAATGAAGATCAACAATGCCGGTTAAGATCTCCAGATCTTCATCAGCTATATTTTCGGCGGCCAGGCGGCAGGTTTCTCTTTCAATCGCCCGGCGGGCCACCAGGATATGGAGAAGCTCTTTCTTGGCTTCCGCTTTGGTTAACCTCATGAAAAGGGCAGTGTTTTTCTGCAGCTCTTTACTGTGCTCGTATTCATCAAGCGCCGCTTCCCCCCGGGAAGTGAGAACCCGCCCCATGTATCCTTTTTTTTCTGTCAGGCCCAGGTGATCAAGTTCTCTTAGATACCTGCCGATTGTAGCTTCGCTGATGTCGTTGTCGAGCATTTTCATCTGCCGGCTGATAGCCCCGGAACCTGAAGGGCTGGTATTGCTGCCGATAATCTTCAGGATACTGTATTCTTTTTCGTTTAGACCGGCCACTGTATTCACCTCGACAAAGATTACCCTAAATGACCTAAAACGTTGCATATTAAGAACCCTGATAATTTAATGCCTTTCGGGAACCTGAACCGAAGCTGCTTGAACCGGGAAGCTGCCCGGTCAAAAACACTGGCGATATTGGCAAGGAGCGCCGGCAATTTTTTCATTTTAATGCAGACAGGCACCTTCATAGCGGCACCTGTCTGCTCACGGTCGTTTGGTGGAATCTGAGAAGGGGCAACGATCCCAAATCACGCCCCAATACGGTTCAAATTTCAGCTATTTTTTTGTTGACATGCTGTCGGACAGGTACCGTTAAGATATTCTACTATCCGATCAGGCAATTGTAAAGAACTGCCGCGCCTACATCATGATTATGGCTACAATAGTAGCTACAAAAAGGCCGGAGATAACGGGAATAAAGTTCCTGCGGGCCAGTTCCAGCGGGGAAACGCCGGCTACACCGGCTGTTGCCACCAGGCCAAATGCCCAGGCCGTAAGGGTTCCGCCACCGGAGAAAATTGCTCCAACCTGGCCAAGAGCGCCCAGGGTGGCAACATCGATCCCCAATGGTGTGCCAAGAGCGCTGGCCAGGGAGCCGACCAGCGGAAGGCCGGAGAAGCCAGACCCGTCAAGACCGGTTATAATGCCGGTTATCATCACGCCAAAAGCAACGGGGATTTTAGATACCGGTAAAACGGCAGCAAAAGCGCTGCCCAGGTCGAATAACAATCCGGGCGCTCCTTCTCCAAGAATCGCTGCTGCAGGTCCGGGGGCACCGAGGAAGAAAAACCCGGCGATAGGGATAACTGCCGCGAAGATCTTGATCGCGAACATTAACCCCTCCCTGACATACTCGGCTACCTTCTCAAGAGCCTGGTGCCCATGGGAAATCAGGGAACCGATGACAATAAAACAGGCTGCTGTGCCGCCGAGAAGGCTTGTAGCGGCCCCGCCGCGGATGTTGGAAAAGGCCATAAAGATAACCAGGAATATATAGACGACGGGCACTGCAATAGCCATGAAGCGGGCGCCCGGTGTATAACTTTCCCTCGGTTCGGCTTCTACGAGGATCGATTCAGATCCCTCGTTGCCTTTGAGGATCTCCTTGCGGATCATAAAGAAAGCAACGATAATCGCTACCAGGCCGGCGGTGATCGATAAAATAGCTCCGCTTCTGAGTACTCCTTCGATGGCAACATCGGCAGCCCCGGAAGTAATTCTTGGCGCGCCCTGCAGGAACATGTCACCGGATAAAGCCATGCCGTGGCCTAAAATATTCACCGTCATGGCGGCTGCCATAGCCGGCATCCCCGCCTTAACGGCAACAGGGATAAGAATAACACCAACCAGGGCGGTTGCCGGGGTTGGCCAGAAGAATAGCGCGCAAACATACATGATAAAGCCAAGGACAAAGAATGCTATGGGAGGATTGTTAAGTAGTTTCTTGATCGGAGCCACCATGAGGTAATCTGAGCCAAGGCTTTCCATGGTCTTGAGCATTCCGACCATGAGGGCGATAACCAGCATGATGTCAAAAAGATCCGTTCCCGCTTCCATGTAGGCTGCGAACACCTTCTGGATAGAGGCAACAATTTCTCCTCCGGTATAGATCAGGGCAATAACAAAAATACCGATAGTGGCAATCATGACCACGCCACGCTTTAAAACCATCGCCACAATAACCGCTAAAACGCCCACCAGGTAAGCCCAATGTGTAATTCCAATTTCCGGCATTCTCTTCACTCCTTTATTCTGGGTTAAAGGACAGGTTAATACCGCCTTTTCAACTGAAACTCAAAACCTTCCAACAACAGCTTCGTTATCTAGCTATTTTTCAGCGTGCAATCACTTCCTTTAAGCCGGTCTGTTCAACCCTGGTTTTAATTTCGGCCAGGTCCGTCGTATAATGGTCCTCTTCAAGCATGTGATCGAATAGAACCGATCCGGAAAAGGTATATTTTTTACATTTTCCTTCATCGGTCTGCATTTCCCGGCGCACAAATTTTATCGCGCTCCCTACTGCCAGGCTTTTGGGCAGGGTGACCGGTTCTTTGCCTTCCGCAGTCAGGGCAGCGTTAAGCCCGGCCAGGCTGCCGGTTACTATCGCTTCGGTGTGGCCAACCAGCAGGCCCGCTTTTTCCCCAGCGCAGAAGAGGTTTTCCACCCCTTCCACTTTCAGGGCGTCATCGCGCGGAGCCATGCCAAAATAGCGCATGGAGTTGCCGATGCCCCCGGAATACGGGTCTTCATAACGGGCATTCTCCATACCCGGTATAGCCCTTAAAAACTCCAGGGGATAAAAAGGAGACATCAGCTTGGCATGACCGGTGTCAAGAAGGATTATGTTTTCGGCGTATTCCTGTGAAGCGTATTGCTGGCAGGCTTTCGAACTAAGCTTGTCCGCATTGATCTGTTCTTTCGGAACAGGGATCACTACAACCCCTTTATCGTTGAGTTCCCTCACAAGGGAAGGCTCCAGCGACTCCTTGAAGAGTTTGCATGAACCGCTCATCGCTCCAATTGATCCATCCTTACGAACACCAACAATCTCTTCAACCCCCGCCTTGGCGGTTAAGCTGACCCTGCCGCCGAAAGACTGGCAGCGCAGGACACACATGGCGCAGCCGTTACCGTGTCGGGTGCAGTTGTTAATTCCGCCGGCAGTGCCGGTGGTGTCGATAAAGGCATCCCCGGGAAACAAAGTGCCGCCGCTGCCAATCACCTTCTTAATGATTGGACCATCCATCTCAAGATCGGTAATACGCTCCTGGAGGTAAATCCTGACCCCTAATTTTAGCAGCTCCCGTTTAATGACCGGTTCCATTAACCCGACGTCATAGAGCGAAGCGTGCTTATGGCCGGGAAACTCAATATCCTTGTGGCGGCAGGTTTCATCGATCACCTTGAACAAATGGCCCAGGCCGAGTTCGATCGCTTCCTCCGTGGCAGTAAAGCGACCATTATTGCGCATAATACCGCCAACTAAACCCGTACCAAGAAGCATGTCGGTCCTTTCGAGCAGTACGGCCTCGCATCCTTTGGCCGCGGCCATCGCCGCCGCCGCGCAACCGGCCCAGCCTCCGCCTACCACAACAACAGTTTTCATGAAATTGCCCTCCCTTTAAATAATCAGTTTTTTACCCGTCCGCGCACCTTCTTAATAACCAGACTTGCAGCGATCTTCCGGTACCAGGGTTTCGTCTGCCAACCAGGGTGCGACCAGGGGGGTTAACTGGTCGCCTGTCGGGACGGGCACCTCAATAAATACAGCCCTGTCTGAGGAAAGAGCGGATTTGAGCAGCCCTGTGAAACCGGCCATACTTTCCACCCGGCGGGCTTCGATGCCGAAAGCTCCCGCCGCCCTGGTGTAATCAACGGCGCTATCAAAACCGGTGCTGAAATAGCAGCGATCGTAGTATATTTTCTGGATGTTTTCAATCCATCCAAAGGAATCGTTCCTGAAGTGGATCATAATGAGCGGCAGTTTTAGCCTGGCAACCGTCTCCAGCTCACCAATATTCATACCCAGGCTGCCGTCGCCAAAAAGGGCTGCCACCGGAGCCTGCGGGGCAGCATACTTTGCCCCCACAGCTGCCGCCAGGGCATATCCGAGACCGCCCTGTGCCCTGGGGTCGATAAAATGCCGCCCTTCTTTCTTGATCCTGTAATATGCCGAGGCATAGGGCGTTGAGTAACCGGCATCAGATACTATAATGCTTTCCGGAGGAAGGATTTGGTCTAGCGTTCTGATAATCCTGGCCGGGTGAAGAGTTCCGGCACAGAAATAATCGTCAACCTTTTCCAGGACAGCAAATTCCGCGGCCACTTTTTCTGCGCTGTTCAGGGTCCATTCAGAACGCTGAAGCGGTGTTTTGCTGTAATCTTTCAGGGCAGACAGGAGGTCTTCGAAAAACAGCCTGGCATCGGCTTGAATCGCTATTTCCGCCCTGGCGGTGTTACCGAGTTTGCCGGGGTCGCTGTCAACCTGGATTAAGACGGCGTCCCGGTTAAGTAGCTTCCCGGTCAGGGTTATACTGGCATTCAAACGGCTGCCAACCGCGAGGATCAGATCGGCTTCACCGGCTGCGATATTAGATGCCCCTTTGGCCCCGTTCGCTCCAACGACGCCAAAAGCGAGGGGTGAAGTTTCCCGAATTGAACCCTTGCCGTTAATCGTCGTGATGACGGGGATGGCGGCATGATCAAGCAGTTCGCTTAAAGAAGATTCGGCCCCGGACAAAAGCACCCCGCCCCCGGCCAGAATCAGGGGGCGTTCTGCCTGAATGAGCAGCCTGGCTGTCTTTTCAACCAGTTTGGCTTCCGGGCGCGCGCGAAAAGCGGGATATGCAGCACAGCTTTCTTCTGCATAAAGATCCCGGTTTTCCGGTTCAAAACCGTCGCATTTATCGCTTAATATATCTTCGGGAAATACAAGGGCAGCGGGACCCGTAGGGCTGGATACGGCTTTTC
>SLPH01000079.1 GCA_007132095.1 Syntrophomonadaceae bacterium
GAACAGCTCAAATTGCATCCGTAAGTGCCCAGTGATAAAACAGAACTTCCGGGGTAAAAATGATACAGCGGTTTCTTTTCGACAGGGTCCCAATTAAGAGCTGCGCACAAACCGTATCCCGCAGCATATAGTTCTCCGCCTTCGTTACGCCGCACTTTACAGAAACCGGCCTCGCCCTCTTTAATTAAACAGCAGTGAGGACAAAGCAGGCAGCGGACATCTGAATCTTCATTGCGGTAATAACGAGCCTTTTCCAGGTTGCTGCACCTCTCATTGGTTTATTCAGAATGCCGGTGGACCTTAAACCTAAATATTTCAAATCCTTCTCCAGGCTTGATACCCGCTTTCTGGCAGGCAATGTTCAGCTGATCTTCTACGGTCTCGACTCCTTCAAGATCGGGCAAAAGTATACCGGTTCGTAAACCTTTCCTTACCATGACCCCGTAGGTTTTGGGGGCAAGCTTTTCCCTGCTGTCAACTTTCTCCAGGGGGCCTAAAATATCAACCGAGATTTCTAAATCCGGCAGCTCAGCTTTGACAACGGGGGCAAAGCGGGGGTCATTAATCGCCGCTGCAACAGCATTGGCAGCAATTTCTTCGGCAAGATTCCTGCGGGCAGGTTCAAACGTGCCGATGCACCCACGCAGCTGACCCCCTTTTTTCAAGGAGACGAAAACGCCTGACCTTTCCCCATAATCGGGCGGCAGGCCGCTGGAAAACTCCGGCATATTTCCGCTTTCCAAATAGCGGGAAAGTACCTGACGGGCCAGCTCTGGCGGACTGATTGTCACATCTTCAGGTTTCATCTTTATACCTCCCCGGAAATTATGAAACCGTAACGGTCACGCAGTCGTGTTGATTGAAGCAACAAGATACCCGACCCCAAAGGGACCTTCGTAGGAGATGATATCGCTATTGATCTTCTCTCCTTCCAGCATGCCCAGGGCAATAGCAAAAGGCCTGAGCCCGCATTCACCGGCCTGCTCAATCAGATCCTGATCCAGGTTGAGAATCTCTTCTACGCGGCCATGTTTTAAGAGTTCAACAAGAGTTCGGTCAAATTCGGCGCCTCGCTCATTATAGCCTGCGGGAGCGCCCGGAATAAGCCGATGAGATAGATCACCGCTCGCCACCACAGCTGTGCGCCTCCCTCTTTTCTCAAGCACTTTCGCCAGGTTAGAACCAAACCGGTAAAGCTCTTCCAGAGGCTGGAACCCTATGGTAACATGGAGACCCGGAAGGTTTACTCCTTCTTGCTGCAAGTAATACAAAGGAACCATGGCCCCGTGATCCAGCACTTTTCCGCTGCGTAGAAGATAATCTTTGTCACTGACCAGGACAGGTTTCGGCCCGTCCGGCATGCCTTCTTCTCTAATCAATTTTATAAGTTCCCTATCGGTTTGCATCTTTATTCTAATCCCGGAAAAACCAAACTGGCCAAAATCACCGACCAGTTCATCCATGTCTAAAACGGCCGGACCTTCCCGCATTATCTGGCCGTGAGGGGTAATAATGATCAGTAGATCAGGAGATGTATCCCCAATCCTGCGGCTTAAAACTTTCATAGCCTCTACGGTTTTACTAACTTTTTTAATCTCTCCACGGCCAATTTCAGGAATAATTATCGGTGGATGAGGAGCCAGGCCAACAATTGAGATCAAATTAAACACCTGCCTTTGTGCCGGAAAACAATCCCTTCTGAATAGATGAAATTACCC
Organism: Syntrophomonadaceae bacterium; assembly: GCA_007132095.1. Lineage (GTDB taxonomy): Bacteria > Bacillota > Dethiobacteria > DTU022 > DTU022 > SLPH01. The sequence continues at coordinate 1,719 of SLPH01000079.1, forward strand.
CGGCCAGCGATATGATTTACTAAGTTTAGTATAGCAAATTGCGGCAAAGAGAACAATTGCGGCAGTTTAGCAACGGCCCTTTCGCAGGTCGGCAAGTGGAAAGTAGATTACCTTGACATCTTTATACAAATAACCTAACCTAAGATCAGGTTTCCCCATCATAACTGATTACTCAATAACGGCAAGGAGTGTCTCCCGATGAGCAGCGAGTATCGCAATGCCGAAAAATTTACCTCCGCCATACAGGCAATATTTCCCAAGCTGATGCATTATCTCAATGCTGAGGAAACCCGGGAGCTGACGGGACTGGGTATTACGCCAAGCCAGATCAATGCCTTGCTCGTTCTTTATTTTCACGAAGATCTGACTATGGGAAAATTGAGTTCGGAAATATATCTTGCTGAAAGCGCTGCCACCCGCCTCGTGAACAGGCTCGTCAACCTGAACCTGGTTAAAAGGGGTGGGGACGAAAATGACCGGAGAGTAGTTCGGGTCAAACTCACCGCTTATGGCAGGCAGCTTTCGAGGCTGGTATTTGAAAGACGATCATTCAGGTTTAATAATCTTGCCGAACACCTTCAACCGGAAGAACGCGAAAACCTTGTTGTTTCCCTGCAGGCGGTCATGAGGGTCTTTGAGCACCTTGAGAAGAAAAACCCTGTGACTGGTTCAGTCAAAACGGGCAAAGCCGCCGGGCAGAAATAGTTTCTATTGTATTGAAGAAAAGGAAGCTGTTATACAGCAGGCGCTGTAACGGTTCCTGATCCTTTTTAAGCGATCATTATTATGATATAATAGGCGTGAAAAAGACCTCCGAGCCTTTTCACCTACAGCGCAATGCGCTATGGAGGAAGGCCTGGGCTGGGGGAGAAATCCCCCCGCCTCCCGTGATTGGAAAGGAGACCTTGCCTAAAAAGGCCGCGTTTTCCCAATGCCGGGAGCGCGGCTTATTTATATCCAGGACCTGGCGGTTATAGTTTTACCCGGGTTTTTACTTTTTGCTTTAAATAGGGGTGCTTAAATGAAATTAATGCGGGTAACCGAACCCGAACGTGTCATGAAAATTATTTATGAGGAGTATAACCCCCTGGATTCAGAAGCGGTCAGTTTGATTGAAGCAGGGGGCCGCTGCCTGGCTGATACTATCTTATCGCCCGAAGATGTCCCGGGTTTCAACCGTTCCACCGTGGATGGTTATGCATTGGCTGCAGAAGAGACTTACGGCGCCTCAGAAAATATGCCCGCTTTTCTCGATTACGCCGGTGAAGGATTGATGGGCCGGTCAGCGCCGCCAATTAGGAAGGGGCAGTGTATTCTTGTCCATACCGGCGGGATGCTCCCCGGGGGGGCAGACGCTGTCATAATGATCGAAGATACCGACCACTCCGAAGGTATTGTCCAGCTTTACCGCCAGGTTGCCCCGGGAGAAAATGTTATTCATCGCGGCGAAGATCTGGAAAAGGGCGCTGCTGCGCTTGAAAAAGGGCATCTTCTCAGAGCGCCCGAAATCGGCATGCTGGCCTCGCTCGGGATAACCGGGGTCAATGTATACAAGAAGCCGATAGTCGGCTTTTTTTCCAGCGGTGACGAACTGGTAGAGTATTCGGCCGGCTCGCTTGATCCGGGCATGATCAGGGACAGCAATGCTCCTGCCCTGCTCTATATGGCCGGGCAATTCGGAGCTGAAGCCGTATATGGAGGTATTTTGCCGGATAACTATGAAACCTTTCTCGGTAAAAGCAGGGCTATGCTTGAAAAGGTTGACCTCCTGGTTTTTTCAGGAGGGAGTTCAGTTGGAAGCCGGGACTTTACCGCAAAAACAATGGATGAACTTGGCAGGCCCGGTCTCCTTGTAGAAGGTATAGCAATTCAACCGGGTAAACCGACCCTGCTCGCCAACTGTAATGGTAAACCGGTATTAGGGCTGCCCGGTCACCCTGTATCGGCATTAAATATTTTTGCCATTTTCGGCAAAACGATCATTGAACAGCTTGGCGGTTCAATCCCTAAAAGATTCAACCCTTTCGTGAAGGCTGAGCTATCCAGAAATGTTCCATCACGTTCCGGGCGCACTGATTATATCAGGATAAAGCTCGATGACAGCAGCGGCAGATTAATGGCTATCCCTGTTTTTGGGCGCTCGGGGATGCTGCGCACCCTGGCTGAAGCAGACGGGCTGCTGATGATTGACGCAGCAAAGGAAGGTTTACGCGCAGGAGAAGTTGTCGATATAAATTTATGGAATTAGGTGCATTGAAATGAGAAAAATTTATTTAAGCAATACACCCCGGCAGGAAGCCCTGGAAAGGTTTTTAGCCGAAACAACAGCTAAGGAGCTAACCGAAAAGGTCCCTGTTCGGGCCGGCCTGGGCAGGATTACTGCCGCTCCAGTATTTGCCCGCCTTTCCATGCCTGGTTACCATGCAGCGGCCATGGATGGGATCGCCGTGCATGCCGAGCGCACTTACGGCGCATCGGACCAGGCACCGCTGGAGCTGGAAGCGCAGCAAGACTATGTCAATGTCAATACCGGCGGAGTTCTACCCCAGGGCTTTAACTCCGTCATCAAGGTAGAGGATGTTCAGGAACTGCCAGGCACCAAAGTGGAAATAATCGCGCCGGCAACACCCTGGCAGCATATCCGGGCTGTAGGAGAAGATGTAGTAGCGGGCGAACTAATCGTCACTGCCGGACACAAACTTAAGCCCGCCGATTTAGGAGCCCTTCTGGCAGGTGGAGTTACAGAACTGGAAGTAATAGCCCGCCCCAGGGTAGCGATTATACCCAGCGGCTCGGAAGTAATTGGCCCCGATGAAGCAAGAAAGCCCGGGAAAGTTCCTGACTTTAACAGCACCGTTATTGCCGCTTACCTGGAAGAGTGGGGCGCTCAGCCAATTGTATGCCCTATAGTTCCCGATGATCCTGATAAAATTGAAGACGCCATTCTTGCAGCCCTGGATTCCGCCGATCTGGTTATTATAAATGCAGGTTCATCGGCTGGCGACAAAGACTACACTTTTAGTGTTATTGATAAACTGGGAGAAGTTTTTCTGCATGGCATAGCTGCAAGACCCGGCAAACCGACCATTCTTGGCAAGGTGCGGGACAAAGCAGTGATTGGCCTGCCGGGATACCCGGTTTCTGCATACTTAAGCTTAGAATGGTTCGCCCTGCCGTTTATTTGTCGCTGGCTGCGGCAGCCGGTTCCCGAGCGTGAAAAGATTGAAGTATCCCTTGGCCGCCGGGTTGTTTCAGAGATGGGAACAGAGGAGTTTGTTCGCATGAACGCAGGTTACGTGGGCGGTAAGTATATTGCCAATCCGCTTACCCGGGGGGCAGGTGTAACGATGTCCCTGGTCAGGGCGGATGGATTACTTGTTATCCCGGCCAATATTCTTGGCTATGAACAAAATGAAACGGTAGAAATGGAACTTTATAAGCCAAGGCAAGAGCTTCGCTATAACCTGCTTGTTGCCGGCAGCCATGATATGATCATTGACCTGCTGGCAACAGCGATGAAAAAAGACGATCCCAGGATCAACCTGTCATCTTCTCACCTGGGCAGCATGGGAGGCATTAATGCTCTTGGTAGAGGCCAGGCCCACATGGCCGGGGTTCACCTCTTTGATCCTCTCACAAAAGAATATAATATTCCGTATGTTAAAAAGCTGCTTCCAGGTAAAAATGTTCATCTATTCAACCTGGCTTACCGTATGCAGGGATGGATTGTCCCACCGGGGAACCCCGGCAATATTAAAACCGTATCCGACCTGGCTGAATATGAAATTGAATTTATTAACCGTCAGAAAGGAGCGGGAACCCGGCTGCTGTTTGACCACATCCTGGAAGAAGCAGGAATTAAACCGCAGCAGATCAATGGCTACAGCAGAGAAGAATATACGCACTTAAATGTAGCTGCTGCCGTAGCCGCCGGCACTGCCGGCGCCGCGCTGGGCATTTTGCCTGCTGCAAAAGCCTTTGGACTTGATTTTGTCCCTCTTGCCGAAGAGCGCTATGACCTGCTCTTCAGCGATGACTTTATGAACAGCCCCGAAGCTGAATTAGTTTTAAAAACAATAGCCGATCCCTTATTCGGGGAGCAGGTAGAATCGCTCGGCGGGTATAGCCTGCGCGACGCCGGCAAAAAGGAGCTGTAAAGCTATGGCATTAACAGATGGACAGGGCAGGAAGCATGACTACCTGCGCATATCAGTTACCGACCGCTGCAACCTGCGATGCCTTTATTGTATGGGTGAAGAAGGAATAGAACAAATCACTCACCGCGATGTCCTCAGGTATGAAGAAATCTTGAAGGTCGTCGAAGCAGGCGCAGACCTGGGCATCAGTAAAATCCGTATTACCGGCGGAGAGCCGCTCGTTCGAAAAGGAATCAGCTCATTCATCGAGAAA
>SLPH01000173.1 GCA_007132095.1 Syntrophomonadaceae bacterium
ACAAAAACCTATACCGTTGCAGTAGTTGGGGCGACCGGAATGGTCGGTCAGAAAATGGTCGAGGTGCTGATCGAGCGAAAATTTCCTTTCAGCAGTTTAAAACTCCTGGCCTCGGCACGCTCGGCAAACACAAAAGTTGAAGCCGGTGGTAAAACATATACCGTTGAAGAACTCACGGCACAGTCTTTCAAAGGGGTCGACTTTGCTTTTTTCAGCGCCGGCGGGTCAATTAGCGAAGAATATGCCCCTGCTGCCGCTAAAGAGGGAGCAGTAGTTATTGATAACAGCAGCGCCTTTCGCATGGACGAATCGGTGCCCCTGGTTGTTCCTGAAGTGAACCCCGGCGCCGCCTCAGAGCATAAAGGTATTATCGCCAACCCGAACTGTTCAACCATCCAAATGGTAGTTGCCCTGCAGCCCCTGCAGCAGGCAGTGCCGATCAAAAGGGTTGTTGCCGCCACTTACCAGTCAGTCTCCGGCGCAGGCAGGGAGGCGGTTGAAGAACTTCGTGAACATGCAGCTGCTCACCTGGAAGCTAAAGAGATCCGGACGGAATATATCCCGCACAAAGGCGCTTCCCGAACCTATCAACTGGCTTTTAATTGTGTTCCGCAAATTGATGTCTTTGTCGGGGACGGTTATTGCAAAGAAGAAATTAAAATGATTCGCGAAACCAGAAAAATAATGGGCCTGCCCGGGCTCCCTGTTACTGCCACCACCGTCAGGGTTCCGGTGCAGAACGCGCATTCAATCGCCCTTAATGTTGAATTTACCGCTCCCATTTCCGCAGAGCAAGCGCGGGAGCTTTTAGAAAAAGCACCTGGAGTGTTAGTAGAAGACGATCCGGCTCAACTTAAATATCCCATGCCCCTTGACGCCGATGGTTCCGATGCCGTATTTGTCGGCAGGATCCGGTCCGATCACTCTGTCCAAAACGGGCTCAATCTCTGGGTCGTTTCCGACAACATCCGCAAAGGGGCGGCAACCAACTCGATTCAGATCGCTGAACTGCTAATATAACAGGTTGCTATCAGAGAAAAGGAGGCGCACATTATGATTGTGGTTATGAACCCGGGCGCCGGTAAGGAAGATGTTGAAAAAGTAACGACAAAGCTACAAGGGATGGGCTATGGTGTCCACCTGTCAACAGGTGAAAACCGCACCATTATCGGGGTAATCGGCCAGCGCCGCGAAGAAGCGGCCCAGGCCATGGAAGCGATGCCAGAAGTGGAACGGGTTGTTTTCATCTCCCGGCCTTTTAAGCTCGCCGGCCGCGATTTCCACCCTGACGATACAGTAATAGAAATCGGAGATGTTGTTATCGGCGGGCCTAACCTGGTCTTAATGGCCGGGCCATGTGCCGTTGAAAGCGAAGAACAGCTCCTCGAAGTCGCGAAAACGATCAAAGACGCGGGAGCCCAAATATTCCGGGGCGGGGCTTACAAGCCGCGCACCTCCCCCTACAGCTTTCAGGGGTTGGAAAAAACGGGCCTGGAATACCTGCAGAAAGTACGCGAGCAAACGGGGCTTCTCATTGTAACAGAGGTAATGGATCAATTTACCGTAGACGAGGTAGCCGGCTGCGCAGACATTATCCAGGTTGGGGCCCGCAATATGCAGAACTATTACCTGCTTCGCGAACTGGGGCGCATCCGTAAACCTGTCCTGCTGAAAAGGGGCCTGTCTGCCACTATTGAGGAATGGTTAATGGCTGCCGAGTATATCTTAAGCGGCGGTAATTACGAGGTTATCCTCTGTGAAAGGGGAATCCGCACCTTTGAACCCTATACGCGGAACACCCTGGATTTAAGCGCCGTCCCGCTGGTGAAGCAGCTGAGCCACCTGCCGATTATAGTCGACCCCAGCCATGGGACAGGACTGGCCGGGCTTGTTCCTGCCATGAGCAGGGCAGCGCTGGCGGCCGGGGCGGATGGATTGATGATCGAGGTGCATTCCAATCCCCAGGAAGCGCTCTCGGACGGTCCGCAGTCATTAAGGCCCGACCAGTTTGCCGCACTGCTAAAAGAACTGAAAGGGGTGGCTTTGAGTGTGGGACGGATCATCTGACAGGCAATATCACTTTAACCGGGTGGCCTTAATCGGCACGGGCTTAATTGGCGGTAGTATCGGCCTGGCCCTGACCGGTAAAAGGTTGGCCCAATCAGTGGTCTGCTATGATCGCGATCCTGCGGCATCGGCTGAAGCCGTAGCTCTCGGGGCGGCAGACACTTCTGCAGCAAGCGCCAGTGAAGCTGCCACAGGGGCAGACCTGGTTGTCCTCGCTGTTCCCGTGCTCAGCACCTTAAAAATTTTAGAAGATATCTTGCCTGCAGTAAGTGAAGGGGCGATTATAACCGACGTGGGCTCCACCAAGGGTTCCACCATGGCGGCGGTTGAACAAATGCTCAAAACCGGCGTATACTACGTTGGCGGCCACCCGATGGCCGGTTCCGAAGAGATTGGTATCCGGGGCGCCGATCCCGCTCTTTTGGAAAACGCCATTTATGTGCTCGCTCCCGCCTCGGAAACTCCGGAAGCGGTTGTTGAAAAACTTTCCGCTCTAATCAGGGCAATTGGCGCCCAGCCGATCAACCTTGATCCCCTCTCCCACGATCGTATTGTGGCCCTTGTCAGCCACCTGCCGCATGTTATTGCCGCTACCCTTGTCCGCAGCGTTGCCGCAGGCGGTGATCCGGAACTGGTGCGCACCCTTGCCGCAGGCGGTTTTCGCGACAGTACGCGCATTGTTTTGGGAAATCCTGAAATCTGGCGCGATATCTGCGTCAGCAATCGCTGGCCCCTGATTTCTGCCCTGAAAGGTTTCAGGTCCAGCCTTGATGCGCTGGAGCAATATCTAAATGAACCGAACCCCGAAGCAATCGAAGAATATCTTTTGCAGGCCCGCGATTATCGCGGTTCCATACCCTACCGCGGGCGCGGTATTCTGCCCGAATTGCACGAGTTAATTGTCCTGGTCAAGGATACACCGGGTATGCTGGCGAAAGTAACCGGCCTTCTTGGCGATGCCGGTATCAACATTGATGCGATTGAGATCTTGCATGTGCGCGAGCTTGCAGGCGGCAGCGTTAAAATTGGGTTTAAAGATTCAAAGGATCATAACAGGGCTCTGCAGCTTTTATCAGAAGAGGGATTCCAGGTCCACAGCCGCTAAGCTCTGCATTAACCGGTTTGATGCAAGGGTTGGAATATCTGCTTTTTTTTGAACCACCCTGAACAAGTGGTTTGCAATTTTAGCCCTGCCGATATTTATGACGGGGTTTTTTTAGTTAAAACAAATGGTGAGCAACAGGAAAATCTTCAGCCTGATTGACTTCTACCGGTTAGCTTTACGGGTTCAACGCGTAAAGCTTTTTTTGATCGGCAGCAAGCTCGGCTAAAGTTACCGCTTTCAGTTCCTTTGCCATGGAATCCTGCACGTTGGCCCATATTCTTCTTGTAACGCATAATCCGGAGCGCTCACAGCTATCTTCATTATCAAGGCATGATACCGGGGCAAGCGATCCTTCAACGCACTCAACAATATCAAAAAGAGTCAGCTTCTCAGGGCTTATCGCCATGTGATAGCCACCCTTGCTTCCTTTTTGGGTTCTCACATAACCCCTGGCTCTTAAAGGAGCCATAATCTGTTCGAGATATTTGACAGATATATCCTGTTTACAGGCAATTTCATGCAGTTGAATCGGATCCTTCTTGTAGTTAACCGCCAGTTCGATCATCGCCCTGGCGGCATAGCGAACCCTGGTTGAAAGCTGAATCACGGCATTACCTCCTGCTCCGGAATTGACAGTATTGATATGGTATTTATTCTCGCCTTATTTTACCGCCCTTGGACCGTTCCGTCAACAAAAGCTGCTTTGAAAATGCAAATCGCCAAATTTACCACAAGTGCGGCGAAGCCAAACGCAATGAAACCACCCCAAAAAGCAATTGTACAGGGTCGTTATTAAACACACGAATGGTTCCGGGCCAATTATAAATAGTAAGATGTCTGGCATAACTTCATGGGATGCAGGGTAGAGAGGGGAGACTGTTTTATTGCTGTAAAAACTTTGCCGGTAATGAAAAGGGAGAAACCTATAGAGGTTTCTCCCTCAATAAAAGAATAGTACAGTTTAATTAGTCTTCGTACTTAAATGATACATTTAACTTGACCCTGAAGATCAGGGCCCCATCTTCTATTTTCATATCCATTTCTTTTACCTCGGCCACCCTCAAATCTCGTAGCGATTTGGAAGCAGTTTCGACGGCCGCTTTTGCCGCATCGTCCCAGGATTTGTCGCTGGTGCCGATGATATCAACAACCTTGTAAACGCTGTTCATCTCTATCTCCTTTCAGTATTATGACTTATTGTCTTTATTTTATAAAATATTACGCCACAAGTCAATATTGTGGCAATTAAATAAGGAGCAGATCCGTTCTAAGTCTGGTGAAGAGGCGTTACGGAAGGCGTTCGGCTGATAAAGTTATCGGCAGGCAGCCCGGATACTGTAAAACGGACTACCTGCCGAAGGGATCTTTTTAAAAACTCTGCAGGGTTTCAAAAGAGGGTTGAATCATCAGGCCGACAGCGCCCGGGCCGATATGTGCGCCAATGGCCGGACCGACCATGCCTACGTGGAGGCTGGCGATTTCATAGTGATCTTTGAGTTTTGCTACAAGTTCCCCGGCACTTTCCTCATTGTTGGAGTGAACAACCGATAAATTAACCGGTTGATCGGGGCTTACCGTTTTGAGGGCGGCTTTGACCAGGGTCGGTATGACCTGCGAACGTCCGCGAACTTTATCGTAAGCGGCAACCATGCCCTCAGGATCAGCGTAAAGGATCGGCCTGATCTGCAGCAGGGAGCCGAGAAGTGAGGCCGCTTTGCCAATCCGGCCATTTTTTTGCAGGTATTCTAAGGTGTCCACGGCAAAAACGCTGAAGGTGCGGGAAACAGATTTTTCAACCAGCAGTTCCGTTTCTTCAAAGGAAAGACCCCTGGCTGCGGCTTCTGCCGCTACCAATACCGAAAGGCCTATTCCCTGCGAGGCATTTTTTGAATCAACTGTTGCAACTTTGGCTTCAACTTCCCGGGCGGCTATTTGTGCCGAATTAAGGGTGCCGCTCAGTTTGCCCGATATATGAACGCTGATAATGCTGTCTCCGTCAGCAGATAACTCTTCATAAACCTGGCGGAAAGCTTCAGGCGAGGGCTGAGAGGTTTTGGGCAGGACATTTTCTGTGGTCAGCTTGGTATAAAAATCGGCAGCTTTAAGATCGACCCCGTCCGCATAAGTATGGGAGCCGAATATTACTGAAATCGGCACCACGGTGATCCCGTATTTTTCAACCTGTTCAGCTGACAGATCGGCTGTGCTGTCTGTTACAATCCGGATTTTTCCCATTGAATAATCTCCTTTGCGCTCTATTGTGATTTGATACAGAGTTTTACTATACTGAATAATACCATAAATGGTGAGGCAAGGGGAGCTGCTTTGCCAGAATAAAGCCAATGACCCCGGCACCCCAGGTTTAAAGCTGTTCCTATCTGTGATAAAATACAGGTGAGTTCATAAAGAGGGGATGATCAGGATGATCAAGATGGAGGTAAGAACCGTAACTGCCGACCAGGGCGGAAATTTCCTGGTTTTATTAATGGATGACGAGGAAAAAAAAGTGCTGCCCATCGCAATCGGCCCTCTTGAGGCCCAGGCTATCGCTCTTGTCCTCCAGGGGGAAACTCCTCCCCGGCCTCTGACTCATGATCTTTTTAAATCGGTCACTGAAACCCTGGGCGGGGTCATGGAAAAGATCGTTATAACCGATATCAGGGAAAGCACCTTTTACGCCGAAATACACCTGCAGCAGGATGGAAAAACCCTGGCTATTGATTCAAGGCCAAGCGATGCCATTGCCCTGGCGCTGCGTTTTAACGCTCCCATCTACATGGAAATGAAACTGGTTGAATTTACCTATGATTACCAGGACATCATCGCCAGGGAAGGCGGGGAAGAAGGACTGCATTAACCGTTTCCGGG
>SLPH01000150.1 GCA_007132095.1 Syntrophomonadaceae bacterium
ATAAATAAGCCGCGCGGCATGGTGGTTCATCCTGCGCCCGGCCACTCTTCGGGCACTCTTGTTAACGCGCTGCTGAACCACTGCAGCGATCTTTCCGGGATTGGCGGCGTGATCAGGCCCGGTATTGTCCACCGACTGGATAAAGATACTTCCGGGCTGCTGCTGGCGGCCAAAAACGATTTCACGCACAAGGCCCTTTCTGCCGCCCTGAAGGAGCGGTTAATCAAAAGGGAATACCTGGCCCTTGTAACAGGTCGGGTGGCGCCGCTGAGGGGCAGGATCGACGCCCCTGTGGGCAGGCACCCGCGCCATCGCAAAAAGATGGCCGTCCTGGTCGGCGGTCGGGAAGCGGTGACCAGGTACAGGGTGATAAAATATTATAGGGGCTATACTTTACTGGAGCTGAACCTGGAGACAGGTCGAACCCACCAGATCAGGGTACATATGGCCTACCTGGGTCACCCGGTAGCCGGAGACCAGACTTATGGCGGCGCAGCAAAGCCATGGCTGCCTGCGGAGCTGACTGTTCCCCATGCCCTTCATGCCCGCAAACTTGGGTTTCCCCATCCACGCAGCGGAAAAATGATGCACTTTAAGGCTCCGCTGCCGCCAGAGTTTAAGAAAGGTCTTACCCTTCTGGCCCGAGAAGGTTGAAGTAGGCGATCAGCCTTTGATCTTGCGGGTTGACGGTGATGGTGTCATAGTTTTCATAGAATACCTGTCCCGGTTTGCCGCCGGGCCGGCGGCGGACATGGCGTACGGCGGTGTAATCAACTTCTACCGCACCGCTGTTTCGGCCTTTGCTGAAATAGGCGGCCAAAAAGGCCGCTTCTTCTATATCTGAAGGAGGGATTGGATCGGGCGCTTCTTTAAGCACTACATGGCTGCCCGGGATGATCCGGACATGAAACCATGTGTCTCGCCTCACTGCTGCCTTGAAAGTGATGTAATCGTTTTGCCGGTTATTACGGCCCACCAGGATGGTGTGGCCGGCGGAAGATCTGAATGACAGGGGTTCGGGGCGGGCCTCTTTTCTGGTTTTAACTCCCTTTTTAGCTTTCATATAACCGGCCTGGACAAGTTCGGTTCTGATTTCTTCAAGGCTTAACCCGCTGCTGTTCTCTATCGCGTAGAGCAGTTCACGGCAGTATTTCAGCTCGGCCGCGGTTTTACGGAGCTGCTTTTTCACTTCGTCCAAGCCCTTTTTGGCTTTGCGGTAGCGGGTAAAATAGCGCTGGGCATTGGCGGCAGCGGTTTTGGACGGATCTAAGGGGACCGTTACTGTTTTAGCCGGATCATATAGATCGGGCAGTTCTATCGAGGAAGCGCCCCGGGGAGCCTGGTGCCCGTAGGCCAGCAGAAGCTCGCCGTAAAGCCTGTACTGGGGAGCCTGTTCGGCCGAGGCCAGGTCTTCTTTTTGCCCCTTCTTTTTCTTTTCCAGGGTAGTGATTCGCTTTTTAACGACAGCGGCCAGGCTGCCCCGCAGCGCTTTTTCGCGCTCCACCCTGATTGTTTTGCTGTAGAAACGGTCCAGCATGGTATTGACGCTGTCGAAACGGACCTGGTTTTCCGCCGGTAAGTGGGTAAGTTCCGCAGCGGCAATCAATTTTTGTTCAGGCGCGGCCACGGCCCGGTGAGCGCCTCTTTCAGCGCTTTTGAAGAGAGCGACCGTTTCCCGGTAGAGCCGGTCTGTGAAGTCTTCTGCTGCAGTCTGGTCTTTTCCGGCACGAAAGATCAGTTCGCGGGCAATCAGGGGGCTCAGCCCGGCAATAGAGCTTAATAGAGCCTGCTCCTGCTTTTTGCCTCCGGCAATGGCGCTGCTGTATCTCTGAGCAAATTCTTCTCTCTCCATCAGCAGCGGGTTCAGTCTTTCCTGGGTCGGGACAGGTAAGTACGGTTCGCCGGGCAGGATCGGCCTGATCGGGTTTTTTTCACCCGATACCGGTTTTGCGGCGCCAAGGATTATACCGCGATGATCGACCAGGATCAGGTTGCTGCGGCGTCCCATGACTTCAGCGATTAGCTGCACGGGAGCCATACCGTCGGGAAGGTTGAATTCTATAGTTAAGATTCTTTCCAGGGGCGGACTGCTGAATGAAGCGGCCCGGCTGCCGGTTAAATATTTACGCAGCAGCATGCAAAAAGGGGAAGGAGAGGTGTCAGCTTCTTTTTTTCGTTTCTCCTCTTCCGTAAGATGGAGGCGCGAATATTGGGGATCGACTGAATAAAGCAGGATCTGGCTGCCGCTTCTGCCGTAAAAATGCAGAGCTGTTTCACCACGCGCCGGTTCGTTAACGCGCTGGACGATCGCCCCGTCGAGTTTTTCTGCCAGTTCCAGGGTTATCGCTTTCATGATCAGGGCATCAAAGGCCATTATTTACTACCTCCGGCATAAAGTATAATCCGTTGGACTCTATTCTGCAACCTGCCGGACCAGATATGCCTTGAGATCCCTTGCGATAGATGTTATTATTACCGCAGCAAACAGTATCACAGAAAATAAGCCAAAAAAAGAAGGAAACTGCCATGATCAGCAGCATGACCGGCTACGGCCGGGGTAAAGGCACCGGTGAAGATTTTAGTTTTTCAGCGGAACTGCGATCGGTTAACCATCGTTACGCCGATTTTTCGATCCGGCTGCCCCGCGAACTGTATTTTATTGAAGACCGGATCCGTAAATTGCTGCAGGAATCGATCCGGAGGGGTCGGGTGGAGGCATCGGTTGCTATCGATGAAGTGCCGGTTACTTTTAGGCGCGTCAATATTAATCTCGATCTGGCTTCAGAATATAACAGCGCCCTAAACGAGTTATCCGAGAGGCTGGGCTTGATCGGCGAAGTCAAACTTGAGCACCTTTTGCAAATGCCGGAGCTATTTAAAACCGAGCACCTTTCGCTTCCGGTGGAACAGGTTTGGCCACCGGTTGAGATGGCTCTTAACGAAGCCCTTGAAGGCCTTTTAGCCCAAAGGCAACGCGAAGGAGAAAACCTGTGCCGCGACCTGACAAATAGGTGCGATGCAGTCCTGGAAATGGTCCGGACCGCTACGGGCAGAGCTGCAGAGGCGCAAAACGAGTATCGCGAAAAAATGGAGCAAAAGTTTAAGGAGCTTCTTGCCGGAGAGTTTGAAGAAAACAGGCTGATCATGGAATGCGCATTGATGGTTGACCGCATGGGAGTAGATGAGGAACTGGTCCGCCTGGAGAGCCACGTGAGCGCTTTTCGCGACATTTTAACCGGCAGCGATCCGGCGGGAAGAAAGCTGGATTTTATCGCCCAGGAAATGTTCAGGGAAGTTAACACTATCGGCTCGAAGGCTGCCGATTACAAGCTCACCAGCCTTGTAGTTGAAATGAAAGCAGAGCTGGAAAAAATTCGCGAACAGCTGCAAAACCTGGAATAAATAGCGGTAATCCAAAGTATTTACTTGATTTTGAAGGTCAGCAGCCATGGGGTTTACACTTTCACAGGGAGGTTAGATCGTGACGGTAAAGCTTATCAACATCGGCTTTGGCAATATAGTTTCAGCCAGCCGCATTATCGCTATTGTCAGCCCTGAATCGGCGCCGATTAAACGCCTGATCACCGAAGCGCGTGACCGGGGAGTCTTGATTGATGCAACATACGGCAGGCGTACAAGGGCGGTAATCGTGGCCGACAGCGGCCATATCATTTTGTCGGCAGTCCAACCGGAAACGGTTAAGCATCGCCTGCAGTCCCGCGAAGTCAACACTCTGGTGGAAGAGACAGAGTGATTCCACCGTCTTCTGACAAGCACGGCTCAAAGGGCCTGCTCTTGATCATCTCGGGCCCGTCGGGGGTCGGCAAGGGTACCGTATGCCGGCGTTTAATGGAAATTAAGAAGAACCTTGAGCTTTCGGTATCAACTACAACGCGACCGCCGCGGGCAGGGGAAGTAGAGGGCCGCGAGTATAATTTTACCGCCCGGGAACAATTTCAAGAGCTGATTGATAAAGGGCGTTTCCTGGAGTGGGCTGAAGTTCACGGCCAATATTACGGTACCAGGCTTGACAGGGTTGATCAGGCTCTGAACAGCGGTAGCGATTTAATCCTGGAGATAGATACTCAGGGCGCAGAACAGGTCAGGGCTAAAATTCCTGATGCTGTTTCTATCTTTTTGGCCCCGCCATCTTTTCCTGAACTCGAGGAAAGGATTAAAGGCCGCGGCACCGAGGATAGAGAGCGAATTATCGGGCGGCTAAAGGTGGCCAGGAAAGAAATGGAGGCCTACTGCCATTATAACTACGTCGTTGTTAATGACAGGGTCGACCAGGCAGCCGAGCTGATTGCAGCTATAATTGATGTTGAAAAATGCAGAGTAGACCGCGGCGCCAAACCGCCGGGGTGGGGAGGTGGAAACAGATGATTTATCCTTCTATCGACGAATTGCTGGAGCAGGTTGACAGCAAATACACGCTTGTAATCGCCGCGGCCAAACGAGGCCGCCAGCTTCGCAACGGCGCTCCGGTCACAATTGATAAAATTTATAGTAAAGAGGTAACAACAGCCCTGCGTGAAATAGAAGCTGGAAATATTCAGTACGAGCGTATCCGCGACGGAATCAAGTAGGAGGGGTCGGGTTGCAGAAGGTTATCCTGGGTGTGACAGGCGGTATTGCCGCTTATAAATGCGCGGAACTGGCCAGGCTTTTTGTGCGGGCCGGTTCAGAGGTGCAGGTGGTCATGACCCCTGCGGCAACCGAGTTTGTTACCCCTTTAACACTTCAAACGCTTACCGGCAGGCCTGTTTACATGGAAATGTATGGGCCTGAGAGCATTGAGCGGGTTCGTCATGTAGATCTGGCTGAAGATGCCGATGTGATGGTTATAGCCCCCGCTTCGGCGAATACCATCGCCAAGATGGCCCACGGGCTAGCTGACAACCTGCTGACCACAACCTACCTGGCCCTGACCTGCCCGGTTATTGTAGTTCCTTCAATGAACGTAAACATGTTCAACCACCCTGCCGTGCAGGATAATATGAAAATTTTAGCTTCCCGCGGCGTATCGATCATGGAGCCCGATTCCGGAGAACTGGCCTGCGGTGTTTACGGGCGGGGACGGATGCCCGAACCGGCGGACATATTTGCCTTCACCCGCTCATGTTTGCGTGAAAAGGATTTTAAGGGGGTCAAAACGCTGGTTACTGCAGGCCCTACCCGCGAACCGCTAGACCCGGTGCGTTATATCAGTAACCCTTCGACCGGACTGATGGGCTTTGCCCTGGCGCGGGCCCTGCAGGAAAGGGGCGCCGAAGTTATCCTGATCAGCGGGCCAACCGCCCTTGCCTGTCCGGCGGAAGTTGAAATGACCCCGGTTAATACTGCCGCCGAGATGTATGAAGCGGTTATGCAAAACTACGAAAACTGCAGCCTGGTGATTAAAGCTGCGGCTGTATCAGACTTTCGCCCGGCCCGGGTGGAAGCGGAAAAGGTAAAAAAAGATAAGGCTCTTGATTTGATTAACTTAGAGCCTACGGATGATATACTGAAGCGGTTGGGCCAGAATAAGGCTGACCGTTTCCTGGTCGGATTTGCTGCTGAAACCGAAAATGTTCATAGCAATGCCCGCCAAAAATTAGAGCGGAAAAACCTCGATCTGATCGTGGTGAACAATATTAAGGAGCCCGGAGCCGGATTTGCCTCCGAGACTAACCGCGTATCCCTCATTGACCGTAACGGCGATATTGAAGAGCTGCCATTGATGGATAAAGAAGCTCTCTCTCACTGTATCCTCGACAAAATCCGCCTGCTCATGGTTAACCGGTGAGCTCTGCCGCCGGTAAAACTCCTCTTTACGCAGAAGTGCTGGTCGACCTGGTCAGCAATGCTGTCGATCGGCCCTTCCATTACAGTATCCCACCCGGGTTACGAGAAAAAGTCAGGCCGGGTCAGATTGTAACGGTACCCTTTGGGCCGCGGCAGTACCAGGGCTATATCCTCAGGCTGCCTGAGCGGGCTGAAGTAAGCCGGTTAAAAGATATAACCGCTATTGTTGA
>SLPH01000148.1 GCA_007132095.1 Syntrophomonadaceae bacterium
GGTTAATCCTGCCGCTTTAATGATTTGGCAGCAGGGTATCACAACGATCGTGTCATTGAAAGGCCTGGTTCCTTCAATTTTATCACGGCAATCTTGTAGTGGGCTGTAATAAAATCGTAACTCAGGCAGGTTATACTTCACCAACTACACTCTAACCGAAGCTAAAGAGAAACGGCTTCTGATTTCCAGCATTATATGGCATTAACCCGGTAAAAAGGCCGCGCGGTAAAAAGATCTGGCATATGCTCTAAAAGAAATACTGTGATACAATATGTGCACGTAAATCCAAAGCGCGCAGGTCTATTTTAAAAGCATAGGTGGCGTTTAACATGAAAAGAGCAGATGTCGGTCTTGGCTGTATCATTGCAACTTTATGGGGCTTAAACTTTATTGCCATCGAACTGGGAATCGAAGGCGTTCCGCCGCTGATGCTGGTGTCGATCCGCTTTTTTGTTGTTGTATTTCCGGCGATCTTTTTCTTAAAGCGCCCTCCGGTTGAGTGGAAGTGGCTGATTGCTCTCGCATTAACTCTAAATGTCTTCCAGTTTGCTTTTCTCTTTGTCGGCATGAAATTGGGTATGCCTGCCGGTATGGCATCGCTTGTTCACCAATCGCAGGCATTTTTTACGCTAGTATTCGCTGTTTTCATTATCGGTGAGCGGTTTCGCTGGTTTCACCTGACCGGGTTGATGATTGCCGCAGCCGGGATAGCCTTAATCGGCTCTCAGCAAGGCGGCACCATGACTGCCCTCGGTTTCTGGGTAACCCTGGCTGCATCTGCCAGTTGGGGTATAGGCAATGTCCTTATGCGCCGCGCTACATTTGGCGTGCCCCGGTTTTCTATGTTGTCCCTGGTAGTCTGGTCCTATGGGATCAGCCTGCTGCCGATGACTGCTCTCTCACTGGCAATTGAAGGTTTGCCGGCCTGGCAGACTGCCTTTAACAATTTTAGCTATACTGCTGTCGGTTCCGTAATCTACCTTTCCTATTTTTCATCCCTTGGAGGCTATGGCTTATGGGGGCTGCTTTTGTCACGGTACCCGGCCAACATAGTATCTCCTTTTGCCCTTTTGATACCAATTGTTGGCATGACAGG
Source organism: Syntrophomonadaceae bacterium (assembly GCA_007132095.1). Classification (GTDB taxonomy): domain Bacteria; phylum Bacillota; class Dethiobacteria; order DTU022; family DTU022; genus SLPH01. The sequence goes on from SLPH01000148.1 coordinate 1,097, forward strand.
CGCTGCTCTTATTCTTGGGGAAACTTTTAGCCTGCTTCAGATTGTCGGAGCAGCTTTGATCATGGCCGGCTTGGCTTTAAACGTATTTGGCGGCAGGCTGAAGCGCAATAATTTAGGCGATCCGCTGGTTTTACCGATTAAACCGGCCTCATAAAAGGGGGGGCATACCAGTTCTTTGTTTGATCGCTGACGCTCACCGAGTGCAACAGAGAACTGGTATGCCCCCATAAAATATGCATATTCCTGTTTTACTTGAAACCATTGCAGCCGGGGTTATAGAAATAACATCTCCACTAATTGAAACATGGAGGCAGTAGGAGAAGGAACTGTTGAAGCCGATCTGGCCAGCCCAAAGAGGGCGGTTGGCCGGGTTGAAGAGACAACAGGCGTAAGAGCAAGGCACCGCACCGTCGATATGGGGGCCTTATATGGATCGGTTTTGGTTGATTAGCGCGGCTCTTTAAATATCAATATGCCTGGCTTCCAGGCTTATATCTTTCAGAACCTTTATAGTAATGATTGCGGTCCGATCATAACTTTCTGGGCATTTAACTTTTACAATAACGGCTTTGCCGATTGCTTTTCCTGAGCGATCCAGGGCGTTACCAGTATCGCCTACCTCCGGCAAAGGCAGGTATTCATAAGGAATTGAGACCAGCGCTTCAGTCTCGCTATAACCGATATCAACAAGGAAGATAGCCATTCCGGGGCATGCCGCGAGGCAGGTGCCGCACCCGTTGCATAGATCGGTATTCAACGCGGGCAAACTGGTTACATCGGGGCTAACAGTGATCGCTCCCCTGGGGCAGGCTGACCGGCAGGGATCACACGGTATTTCTTCGCCGCACTCAATAAAAGCCAGGCTTTTCTTAGCTTTTAACGCCTCGATTGCCGGGACCCCGGGTAATCGCATAAGTTCTTCCCTGCCCAGAAAACCGGCAGTAATCAGGTTCTTCATTTGCTCGAGCCACCTTTAACAGATATTAAATAGCCTGATCAGCTTTTCCTTGGCCAATTTACGGGTTTTACCCATCGGGCCTCCGCGTAAAGCAGAGAGGTTTTTCTCTTTATTTCTGATCAATTCTTCAGCGCACTCATTTTTTAGCAAGCCAAGCGACCTGGCTATTGATATTCCGGCGATTTTTCCTTCTTCCATCGCCGTGCTGGCCTCTTCGATTCCGCTGATATCTCCGGCTATGTAAATATTATTCCGGGTAGTTTCCATGCTCCGGTTATGAACGGGGACATGGCCTCCCAGTTCTGGCAGGTAGGCAAACCGGCAGCCGCCAGACCAGGCCAGTTCGGCCATCGGGGACAGCCCGACTGCGATACAGACTGTATCAACCTTGAAGAGCTTCTCAGAACCGGGAATGCTCTTCGCTTCCCTGTCCACCCTGGCAACGTGGGCCTCTTCTACTTTATCAAGTCCCCTTACTTCAATGATTTTGTGTGAGCAGAGGATAGGGATGCCGGTCCTGGTGAGCTTGGCGGCATGAACACCCCAACCCCCTATTTCCGGCTTAATGTCTATAACGGCAGCTATGTCTGCTCCGGCCTGTTTCAGCTGGTAGGAAACGATTAAACCTACATTGCCTGATCCGATCATTAAAACCCTGTTGCCGGGCCTGATGCGGTGAAGGTTAATCAATGTCTGGGCAGCTCCGGCACCCATAACCCCGGGCAGGGTCCATCCCGGAAAAGCCAGTGGATTTTCACGCGCCCCCGTAGCCAGGAGGACTACTTTTGTATCTAATGAACACAATGAATCGTTCTTATTTTTTATGGCGACCGTCGTTGCATTGCCGCTGCTGTGGAATATGCCCCAGGCTGCGGTGTTCAGCATTACTTTTACTTTAGCTAGGTGGCATTCTTCCAGCAGCCTATAGCCAATATCAATGCCCCTGATGCCTGCCTGATGTTCTTCCGAGCCGAAAAACTTATGAATTTGCTTAAAGAGCTGCCCTCCCGGGCTGGCGTTTTCATCGACCACTGTTACTTTTACTCCTGCCCTGGCTGCTTCAACCGCAGCGGCCAGTCCGGCAGGCCCACTGCCAATAATTACTAGATCTTCAGCCATCAGCATTCCTCCCTGTAACCTGTAAAGCGGTTGATGTTGGCTTCACCAAGTGGTATAGCAGCAGCGCTGCCGGTTATTAAACCGGCCAGCGCTTCACCTGTTGCCGGTGCATGCGACATGCCCGTGCCATGCCCGGCGGCGATGAAGAAACCTTTAACGCCTGTTTCGCCAACGATGGGGATTCCATCGGCAGTCCATGGGTCAAAATTGGCCCATGATCGGATGATGTTAACATCTTTTAGCCTTGGGATAATCATTTTGGCCATATGCGCGATCACGGCCAGCGCTTCATATGAAGTTTCGCGGTTGTAGCCGGCAAAATCACAGGCTGTCCCCAGAACTATATTACCGTTGACAGTCGGCTTGGCGTAAAATAGAGAACTTTCTATGATGCATTCGGCAGGAGGTTGCTGATTAATGCATGGCCTGTTTCCCCCGGTGGTATCGTATGCATATTGAAAAGTTTTGGCCGCTTCTTCCGATGTTCGGGCAATTCGCGAACCCTGGATTGTCCGGGTTAACAGTTTTGGGATTTGCTCTGTAACCAACGATTGCAGCCGGTGCGGGAACACCGGCACTTTAAGCCCTACCATAGCACCGACAGTGCCGGCCCAGCTGCCGGCAGCATTAATAACATGGTTGGTAAAGATTTTGCCTTCGCTGGTAGAAATGCTGCAGACGGCGCCCCGGTCGAGGTTAATCGAGAGAACCTCTACTCCCTGGTATATTGTTGCGCCCTCCTTTTGTGCTGCCCTGGCGAAAGCCAGGGTGGTGTAAAAGGGATTAAGCTGGGCCTCTTCAGCACAAAAAAGAGAGCCGGTTACCCTGCTTGATAACGCCGGTTCAAGAGACCTGGTCTCTTTTCCCGAGAGCAAACGGACCGGAACGCCCAGCGAGTTTTTATATTCCACATAGCCTTTGGCCGCTTCAGCCTGCAGATCGGTAAAAAACAGGGTCATGCCGCCTTTTTCTTCATATTCAATATCGAGATCAAAGACTTCCCTGCAGAGCTGAGGGTATATTTCCAGCGATCTGCGGGCAGCTGCCAGGTCATAGCCATCCTGCCGGGTCTGCTGCCAGACCATGCCGTAATTGGCGCCCGAAGATTCGCCGGCAATACACTTTTTTTCGATCAGGATAACATCGTCTATCTCTTTTGCCAGGTAATAGGCCGCAGCACAGCCAATAATTCCGCCGCCGATAATTACTGCCTGAGCGGATTTTTTCATATTTTATCCGCCTCTTTTTCCAGCAATAATTTAGCGCCTACCTCTGCCAATGACTCCAGCCTGACTGGACGAAACGGCGGCCTGCTTGTGGAGGGCACCAGGTTGGCCAGGGGCTGGCCGGTTTTGCAGCTGATCAATGCTGCAACGAGGCTTTGGCAGGTTCTGCCCTGGCAGAGCCCCATTCCGGCACGGGTAGCTCGCTTGACAGCGTCAACAGTCCTGGCTCCATCATCTATGGCCTGCTCAATGGTCTTATTCCCAACTTCTTCACACCGGCAAATTGTAACCGGTTTATTGTTCATCAGCATCAGATCGATCACCTTTCCACCGGCCCGAACCTACCTGACTTTGTATGATCATTTTACCTTCAACCGGTGTTATGCAGGTTCTGATATTGTTTGCCCCGTTTACAGTCATTACGCAATCGGTGCAAAGGCCGATAGCGCAAAAAATGCCGCGCGGTTCATTGGTCTTACCGGTTTTTCTAAGTGTTTTCTTTCCTGCAGCAAGCAAGGCTACCGCTACCGGTTCACCTGAATACGCTTCGATAACTTCACCGTCCACCACAATATTTACCTTTTCCCCCCGCTTAGTTTTACCCAGGATGGGGTGTTCGTCTATTCTCAGGTTCATTTAAACCACTCCAGTCAATAAAGGCGCTATGATGGCTCCACAAATCAGGTTTAGAATATTTGGCTGCCGTGAGAATTGTAAGCCGATTTCAGGCGAATTTTTTAATATACCTCTTCTTTGATAACCAGGTTCCTCTTTGCCAGTTCCCTGATAAAAGGCCCGGGGTCTAACTCTTCCGGCGAGAATACTCCGCCTGCCGGAATGTGCCCTGTCAATAGAAGTTCTGCCGCTACCGCTGGTGGAACCCCGGTCCAGATTGAGGTTGCTTTAAGTTTTCGCCCCGGGTCGGATGCTACTATTATTTCGTACTTGCAGTACCTCTTATCGCCATTTTTCAACCCAACCACATCAACACGAAAGGACTTATGTTCCTCAACGTATTCGGGAACCGGGGCGAGGGCGAAGAATTTATAAATAAAATCCCTTGCTGTAGTTTTTACACCGTTAATCTCCACAACTTCTTCCGATAAGAGGCCTAAAGATGTGAGAGTATCTATGGCATTAAGCAGTTTCGGGGAAAAAGCTACCCTGAAAGAGACGTTTCTAATTGTATCTGCTAAATAAGGAAGCGTAGCCAGCTCAGAGTGTATTGAATAAACTCCCTCAACTTCGCCAACAGGATCTGGCAGCACGTATTTTTCCCGGCCGGAAAGGGGCTCAAGGAACTTTAAGTCTCCTCCCATGTAAACCGCCGGACTCATTGTTGCTTCATCTAATACTGTTTTTGCGGAGTAGGCAAACCCCTGCCCCCCGGAGGCGCCTGTTCTGATGTGGATGTCTTCGATAGAGTCAAGCCTGCTCATCGCCTGGGCTACGCATATGTTCGTCAGCCCCGGGCTGGCGCCGATGCCTAAAATGGCGGTAATTTTGGCTTCCCTGAAAGCATTTTTCATTTTAAGCTGTTCCAGGGTTTTATAATATAGTCCGCCCAAATCAGCATAATGCGTTTTGGCCTCAAGGCAGGCTTTCA
>SLPH01000178.1 GCA_007132095.1 Syntrophomonadaceae bacterium
TCAAGCGTGTTAAGGGCCGCCCTGGCATCGCCGTCCGATTTTGAGGCGATAAAACCAAGGGCTTCCGCTTCCACCTCTGCGCCTAATTCACCTAAACCCTTCTCGCGGTCCTGTAACGCTTTTTGAAGCAGGGTGAGGATGTCGGCTTCCCGGAGCGGTTCGAAAACAAAGAGGCGCAGACGGGACAAGAGCGGGCCGGTCAGGTAGAAGAAGGGGTTTTCTGTTGTGGCGCCTATAAATATAATCGTGCCCTGCTCAACTGCTGACAGCAGCACATCCTGCTGTGCTTTGCTGAAACGGTGAATTTCATCAATGAACAGTATGGTTCTCCTGTTTTCGAGCGACCAGTTTTCCCTGGCCTGATCAATTATGCTTCGCACATCTTTAACTCCGGCGGAAACCGCATTAAGCTGGACAAAATCAGCGCTGCCGCTTTTCGCAATAATCCCGGCCAAAGTTGTTTTCCCTGTACCCGGCGGCCCATGAAGAAGGAGAGATACAAAACGCCCGCCTTCCAGGATTGCCCTCAAAGGCTTGCCCGGTCCAAGGATATGTTCCTGGCCGGCAAACTCCTCGATCTTTTCAGGGCGCATGCGCCTTGCCAGGGGGCCTTCCTGCTTAATCTTATTCTCTAGATTCATAGTGATTAAATCCATGATCAGTCACCTTCCGCCCGCTAAAGGATCTGGTACTCAGGCCTGGTAATTCAAACATGCAGGTAAAAAAACACTCCCCGCCGGCACCGGCAAGGTGCAGATAAGGAGTGTTAAGCAGCCGTGATTATTTCCGGGCCGACTCAAACGGCCGGTTTTAACCGCTTCCCGGCGTCTTACGATGGGAACTCTTTTCTTTGGTTACGCGTCGTCTTCGACAACCCTGTCAACTGCAGCGCGGGCAAATTTCAGGTTCAGGTTGTCGGCAACCCGCAGCGAAATGATGTTTTCATCAATTTCCTTGATCACGCCGTGTATTCCGCCAATGGTGACTACCCGGTCGCCTTTCTGCAGGCTCTTGATCATCTCCTGGCGTTTTTTCTGCTGTTTTTGCTGCGGCCTAATCAGTAAAAAGTAGAAGATACCGAACAAAAGAATCAGTGGAATAAAAGGGCCAAACTGTTCCATGGTCAAACAACATCTCCCTCGTATAAAGTTTTTAAGTGGGGGCTCATTTCACGGTAATACTGATCAAATTGATCACGTGCAATGGCTTCCCTGATATCTTTCATGAACCGGGCCAGGAAATAAAGGTTGTGATATGTAGTCAACCTGAGGCCCAGTATTTCACCGGCATTTATCAAGTGCCGGATATAAGCCCTGGAGTAATTACGGCAGACCGTGCAGCCGCAAGCTTCATCCAGGGGCGAAAGATCTGTAGAGTAGATTGCGTTCCTGATCGGCAGGTAACCGTTTCCGGTCATTACCCTGCCATTCCTGGCAATCCGGGTTGGCAGAACACAATCAAAAATATCTATTCCCTGCCTGATTCCCTCAAGCAGGGCATCGGGTGAACCAACACCCATCAGGTAGCGCACCTTAGCGGCAGGCAGCGCCGGCACAGTGTGCGACAGTGATTCATACATCAGCTCTTTGGGTTCGCCAACGCTCAAGCCCCCGACGGCATAACCCGGAAAATCCAGTTCGACCAGTTCTTCGGCAGAGCGCTTTCGTAAATCCGGGAAAACACCGCCCTGCACTATGGCAAACAGGGCCTGTTCTTCGCGCCTGTGAGCCCTCTGACAGCGCTTCGCCCATTCTGTTGTTCTTCTTACCGCTTCTTCCACATCCTGATATGGGGCCGGGTAGGGCGGGCACTGGTCGAGGACCATCGCTATATCGGCGCCCAGCATATTCTGCAACCTGGTAACCCGCTCAGGGCTCAGGAAGTGGGTCGAGCCATCTATGTGCGAGGTGAAAGTTACCCCGCTGTCATCCACCTTGCGCATTCCGCCAAGGCTGAAGATTTGAAAGCCGCCGCTGTCAGTAAGAATGGATCCGCTCCAGTTAATAAAGCGATGCAGCCCGCCGTGCCTGGCGATAATCTCCACTCCCGGTCTTAAGTAGAGATGGTAGCAGTTGGCCAGGATCAGCCCGGTTTCCATTTCCGTTAACTCTTCTACCGTCAAGGCTTTAACAGTGCCGAGGGTGCCGACCGGCATGAAGGCCGGGGTCTCGATTTCACCGTGCGGCATCTTTAGAATGCCAAGCCTGGCCCCGGTTTGCGGGCAGCTTTTCAATAGCTTATATTTAACCGGCATCGTATTCATCCAACCTATAGATTATCTCAATGACCTGGCACTGTCAATTGTTGTTTAATTTTGAGTCATGAGTCATGGACAAGGGCAAATAAGCTATCGCTGTCAGGACTTCTACGAAATCTTAAGCAGCCGTTCTTTAGTTTTGACGGTTAAGTGATAAAGGAAGATGCCGCCGAAAACGATCACCATAGGGTAGATTTGATGGATCATCATAGCACCGCCGAATATTATTTCGCTTATCATCCATGCTGCGATAAGTAACCGGGCGGCGTTAACCCTGAGATAATTAAGCTCTTCCCTGTTCAAATCATCTAAGGTCCTTTTGTGCCTGGTTACGAAGGAAATATAAATGGCAGATAGCGCGACTATAATCAAAGCTGCGGCAGGATAAAAGACCGGTATGGAACCGGGCACATATGAAGCAGGCTCCGGACTGACCAGTAGAAGCAATGCTGAGTAAGCAGCTGATGTTACCAGGGCTGAAATATATTGAAAGTTATTAACCGGTTTGACCAGGGCATCGGTTAAAAAAAAGAGGGCCAGGCAGGGCAGAGCAAAATAAAAGTTGTTAAAATAGAGCAACAGTCCCATTGCCAGGAGAAGTATGGAATCGCTTCTAAAGGGCTGCCTGCCCGGAGTTCTATTGAGCAGCCGGCAGCTGAGGATAAAGAATAGCAGGGCCAGCAAAGAAGGGCGCCCAATGGCAATGAAGGCGATAAAAACAGGCGGCAGTGAGATAAAAGCCGACCACTGGTGAGCAGGATCCAGCTCACGGCCCAAAGCCCATGACAGAAAAACAGCGGTGGCCGATATGAAAGCGCTGACCAGGGCAGCTGTAAAAACTTCTCCCCTGTAAACAGAAATTGCTATTGTCAGGGCGAGAACAATAAAAAATAGTACCATAATTAACTTATTTGTCAGGTAGCCTGGCATAATCGGTCGCCCAAGAGCGGTTAGTTCTCTAATAAGTATCCACCCCCCGGAATCTCTTTAATCATTACCTTTTTCCGCCAAAAGTTTACCGCCTACCCCAACCTGGTCAGGTGTAGAGCTGCAGAGGTAAATTACAATAGCTATTTATAAAATCCGCCCCCATGGCTAAAGGATCAGCATGCTGTCGCCAAAACTGAAAAAACGGTATCTTTCCCGGACCGCTTCCCGGTAGGCCCGGAGGATAAAGTCGCGCCCGGCCAGGGCGCTGACCAGCATGACCAGCGTTGATCGCGGCAGGTGAAAATTGGTGATCATTGCGTCGACAGCCCTGAAGCGGAAACCGGGATAAATATAGAGCCCTGTCCAGCCGCTGTAAGGCTTAAAAACTCCCTTTTCATCAACGACGCTTTCCAAAACCCGGCACGCTGTTGTGCCCACGGCAATAACCCTACCGCCGCCGCTCTTTGTCCTGTTCAAGGCTGATGCTGCAGAATCACCAAGGGAAAAAAACTCCCGGTGCATTTTGTGATCCAGGATGTTTTCCGTTTTAACGGGCTGAAAAGTGCCCGGACCGATGTGAAGGGTAATATAGCAGAGCTCCACCCCTATTTCCTCAAGTGCGGCAAAAACTGACGGGGTGAAATGAAAACCTGCAGTCGGAGCGGCAGCAGAACCGTCTTTCCTGGCATAGATAGTCTGGTATTGGTCCGGATCACTAACACTTTTCCTGATATATGGCGGCAGGGGAACCTGCCCGAGCCGGGGCAGGATTAAATCAAAATCCCGGTCTGCGTGAAAACTTACCAGGCGGTGTCCCTCTTCGTTGATCCCTTCAATAACTGCCTCTGCCTTTTCGCTGCCCGCTTCCAGCAGAATTTTTACTCCCTGCTTCAACTTACGGCCAGGCTTGACCATCGTTTCCCAACGACCATCATCAAGACGCCGCAGCAAGAGCAGCTCCGCTTCGACATTTTTTCCGGCGATGCGGCCGATCAACCTGGCCGGTATCACCCTGGTATCATTTAAAACCAGGAGATCTCCTTTTTGCAGGTATGCGGGAAGTTCAAAAAACTGCCTGTGTTCAATAGTTTCGCCCTCCCGATTGAGGACCAGCATTTTAGACTGGTCCCGTTCTTCAAGGGGCTCCTGGGCGATCAGCTCTTCCGGGAGTTCATAATCATAGTCGCTTAGATTGCTGTATTTCATTTACACCTATCTCCTGAAAAAGTTGACCAGCAGGGTTAAAACCAGGCTGAGGATTATCATGGTAGCCAGGGGAAAGTAAAATGTAAAATTTTCTCTCTGGACAAAGATATCACCGGGTAAACGGCCCAGGCCAATTCTGCCGGAAAAGATCAACAACAGGCCAATTGCGGCTGTCAGACCGCCAATGACTAGCAATAATTTACCCAGTGACTCTAAGGTAGGCATGGTATTAACCTCCATCACGTGCTTATCGATATTAAACTTTTCGATCACAGCTGCTCCAGGGTTTGAAGCGTTTTGCCAAAGCGGCTGGATCAGGAAGCACATCAATATGCGCTTCTGTTAGACGCAGCAGGCACCCTTTTTCGAGTAACAAAACCGCTGCCGACCACCACAGTGCAGATGAAGCATATCCTGTCGGCCGCTTAGAGTCCGGGCCTGTTTAAAGCAGCTTGCAGTACGTAAGATAATTGTTACCAAAGCTTCTGCTGATCTTCAGAGGGCGCTTTGATTTTCAGGTAGGCGTATACTTCTCCGGTTACCATGCGACCCCGGGCTGTCCTTTTGATAAAACCGAGCTGCATCAGGTAAGGTTCGTAGACATCTTCGAGGGTTTCCGGCTCCTCGCTGATACAGGCAGCCAGGGTATCAAGGCCAACCGGGCCGCCGGCAAATTTTTCGACCATGGCGGTAAGCAGGCGGCGATCAATTTCGTCTAAGCCTCGGTCATCTAAGCGGAGCATTTTCAAAGCTTCCCAGGCTACAATTTCAGTTATGATATTGTCTGCTTTTACCTGGGCATAATCGCGCACTCTTTTCAACAGGCGGTTAGCAATGCGGGGTGTTCCCCTTGAAGCCAGGGCGATAACAGCAGCCCCGGCCGGTTCAATCCCGGTATTGAGAATTGAGGCTGACCTGGTAATTATCATCTCCAGCTCGCGGGGAGAGTAAAATTCTAGCCGATCCACTACCCCAAAACGGTCACGCAGCGGTGAGGTGAGAAGTCCGGCCCGCACTGTGGCCCCGATCAGGGTAAACGGCGGCAGGTCGAGCCTTAATGAGCGGGCTCCCGGGCCCTTGCCGATAATTATATCCAGGGCATTGTCTTCCATGGCCGGGTAAAGAATTTCTTCCACGGTACGGTTCAGGCGGTGGATCTCGTCAATAAAAAGAACGTCACCGTGGCCGAGGTTGGTTAGAATGGCTGCCAGGTCGCCCGGCCGTTCGATGGCCGGGCCGGATGTAATTCGAATGCTTACTCCCAGCTCAGCGGCGATAATATGGGCCAGGGTGGTTTTGCCCAAACCCGGCGGCCCGTAGAGCAGGACATGGTCGAGAGCTTCTTTTCTTTCCATGGCTGCCTGGATATAGATAATCAGCTTTTCTTTCAGAACTTCCTGGCCGATATAATCCTCCAGCGTACGCGGACGCAAACCAACTTCGATCTGCGGATCATCTTCAGAGTGCCGCTTAGCCGATATTATCCTCTCTTCCATTCAGATCTCCTTTCAACACCGTTCTTACCGGTCAACCATTCCCCGCAGCGCCAGTTTTAAGAGATCTTCGCGGGAAAGGTCGGGGCTGCCGGAGGCAGCACGGTTTGCGGCAGCTGCTGCTTCCGCTTCAGAATAACCGAGGGCGCACAGGGCTTCGATCACTTCGCCGCGCAGGGTGGTCTCCCCAAGTTCGGCAGGGCTGATCAAAAGTTCAGCCGCAGGTATCGCTTTGGGCAGCTTTTCTTTCAATTCCAAAACCAGGCGCATGGCAGCTTTGCGGCCGATGCCCGGCGCCCGGCAAAGCTCCTGGATGTTTTCTTCCAAAACAGCAACATAAAACTGGGACACACTAAATATTCCAAGCAGGGAAAGGGCCAGTTTCGGTCCAATTCCCGAAACGCTTAAAACAAGGTTAAAGAGTTTTCTCTCTTCAGCAGCATTGAAGCCGTATAAAATCAGTTCATCCTCTTTAACCAGGAGCCTTGTAAAGAGGGTTACCTCCGAGTCGATCCTGTTGAGCAGTTTATCGCAGTTAGGAGGCACCATTACCGCTATACCAACGCCGCCGATATCAATTACGGCACTGCCCGGGCTATAGCTGATAAGCTTTCCATTCAAATAGTCAATCAGCGTCTCTTACCTCCCCTGACGGCATCATTAAAGCGACGGTTCTGCAGGTGGCACAGGGCGACAGCCATGGCATCGGCTTCATCGTCGACAGATGGTGCGGCAGCCAATTTAAGCAGCATCTGAACCATTTTCTGCACCTGCATTTTTTCCGCTTTTCCGTAACCGGCTACGGCCTGTTTCACCTGCAGCGGTGTATATTCGTGAAGTTCTAGTCCACTGTTTGCGGCAGCAAGAATAATTACACCGCGCGCTTCCCCGACCTGGAAAGCTGTGCGCACATTTTTGCTGAAAAATATTTTCTCCACCGCAACCGCCTGCGGATCGTAGGCACTGATCAACCTGCTGACTTCATCATAGACCGCTTTTAGCCTGAGAGCGGGCTCCAGGTCTTTTGAAGTCCGGATACAACCTGACCCGGCCAGGGTAAAATCCTGCCCTGTCTCTTCGACTATACTATAGCCGGTAATGGCTATTCCCGGATCAATGCCCAAGACTCTCATATATAATCTCTCATGCCATCAGCTCTTCAGGAATATCAAAGTTGGCATAAACATTCTGCACGTCATCATGCTCATCTAAAGCTTCCATGAGGCGAATAACCCTGTCTGCCACATCTTTATCGGTTATCCCTACGGTGCTGCCCGGCAGCATGGTCACTTCGGCCGAAGTATAGGCGATATCCTGATCCTGAAGCGCCTGCTTTACTGCTTCAAAATGTTCCAGGTCGGTAATAATACTGTAACTGCCGTCATCTTCCAGGCGAACATCTTCCGCCCCTGCATCAAGGGCAATTAGCATCATATCATCTTCATCAATTTGTAAATCTTTTTTGTTCAGGGCGATATAACCCTTGCGGGTAAACATCCATGCCACGCAGCCCGACTCGCCGAGACTGCCGTTATGACGGGAAAAGATATGCCTGATTTCAGCTACGGTGCGGTTTTTGTTGTCCGTTAGCGCTTCAAGAAGAACAGCAATTCCGCCGGCAGCATAGCCTTCATAGCTGGCCTGCTCATAACTCTCTCCTTCTGAACCGCCTGTGCCTTTCTGGATTGCCCGGTGGATATTATCGCTGGGCATATTGTTTTCGCGCGCCTTTTGCACCGCCAGACGCAGGCGGAAATTTGTGTTGAGATCGTCGCCCCCTTCACGGGCGGCGACAGAAATCTCCCGGGCCAGCTTGGTAAATATTTTCCCTTTTGCCGCGTCGGCGCGGGCCTTGCGATGCTTAGTATTAGCCCATTTCGAATGTCCGGCCATCTGGATCACTCCTGTCTGTCATAAATAGTCCGGCAAAATACAATCAGCGCAGCTGCCAGATCAGATTAATATAAAAATACCGCTAAGACAATTTTACTATATCAGCCCCTGCCTCACAAAGGATAATGGTCAATCAAAGATATCCCGGCGTTTATCAAGGACAAAAAGAAGGGGCAGGCCAAGACCGTAACAGGCAACAAGCTGACCGGCGCCAACCCATAAAAAGGTCAGGTAAAAAGGTAGTTCCAGGACATAATGCAGCACCGCCCCTACAACGATGGCGTTTATTACAACAGGGGGAAGGGGCACTAAGTATTTTACCCTGATCCTGGTTACAAGGAAAGCGGATACCAGGGTAGCCAGGCTCCCGAATACTATATCGAGAATGCCAAATCCGCCAACCATGTTGGCGATCAGGCAGCCAACAAAAAGCCCCGGGACGGCTGCCGGGGTAAAATAGGGCAGAACAGTTAGAGCTTCTGCTATTCTTACCTGGACCACTCCATAGCTGATCGGCGCTGCAGCCACGGTTAAAAGGGCATAAACTGCGCCGATCATGGCTGCTTTAGTCCAGAAATTGATTTTCCGGTCAGGACTGGCCATTATTATCGCCCCCTTGGAAATATTCAGCCGTAAAGTCCTTAAGGTTTTCTGCAGCTTTGCCGAGCACCCTGTTGCGATGGGAGACCAGGTAGAGCGAACGGCTTAAATCAAGTTCTTTCACCCGGTAACAGTCAATTTTAGAGCCTTCAGCCATATCCTGCACTGAAAGCCGGGACAGGAAAGCTACACCTAAACCGTGCCTGACCGCTTCCTTAATCCCTTCCATGCTGTTAAAGTAGGTTACTCCGCTAAACATATCAAATGAGAAGTTGTTTTTGATCAGCGCTTTCTCTAAAAGCTTCCTGGTAGCTGAACCTTTCTCGCGCATAAGAAGATGCAAACCGGTACAGCTGCCAAGCCCGATTATATCGCTGTGTTCTTTGGACTTAAGGAGGCCTTTAGGAGTACAGAAAAGAAGCTCATCATCAACCAGGGGCAGGTATGCAAGCCTGTCATCTTCTCTTAGCAGCCCGACAAAGCCGAGGTCGAAACTGTAGTTTAGTATACCTTCCAACACTGCGCTGGTATCTAATATTTCAATGCTGAAATCAATAGCCGGGCAGGCTCCTTTGAAGTCGGCGAAAAGGAGGGGTAAAATATATGTACCCGGCACAGTGCTGGCGCCAATATACACCATACCGGTCATCTCCTCTCTTTGGCCGGAGAGGCTCTCTTTGCACTGATCCTGCAGGTTTATAAAAGACTGGGCGTAATTAAGGAATAACCTGCCGGCTTCGGTAAGAACCGGTTCACGTGCTTTTGAACGTTCGAACAATACTACACCCAGTTCTTCCTCCAAAGCCTTGATTCGCACGCTGACAGAAGGCTGGCTGATAAACATTTTTTCTGCCGCTGCCGAAAAACTTTTCAGGGAGGCAACATTAAGGAAAACTCTTATCTGTTCAAAGTCCATTCAGTCGGCCTTTCTTTTTTTTCCATTATACGTTTAAACCCGCTGCAAGTCTATAATCTTGCCCCCGGCTAAATGGATGCTAATTATCAGCATTTTCAGTCCCTGCTGTAATAAACCCGGCAGCGGTAATTAAAAATCGGTATTTTAAATAATAAAGGCTACCCTCTATAATAATTATGGGTCTAATTTAACTATTCGTTTAGGGGGTTTAAAATGCGCGACAGATTATTTATCGCTTTAGCCGGCGCGGTAGTGGGGCTGCTGGCTGTTATCCTTGTTTTACAGGGCAATCCTGCCAACATGGGTTTTTGTATTGCCTGCTTTATCCGGGATATTACCGGGGGATTGGGTTTGCACAGGGCAGCAGTGGTTCAATACCTGCGTCCGGAAATTATTGGCCTTGTCCTGGGAGCTTTTATAACTGCCTTGTATGTCAAAGAATTTAGGTCTACCGGCGGTTCCAGTCCCGTGCTGCGTTTTTTCCTCGGCATGCTGATGATGGCCGGAGCTTTAATATTCTTAGGATGCCCTCTGAGGCTGGTATTAAGGCTGGCCGGCGGAGACTGGAACGCCCTGGTTGCCCTGCCGGGCTACGTTTTAGGAATCTGGTTTGGCACGCTCTTCCTGAGGAGGGGCTTTACCCTGGGCCGCAGCCAGGATCAATCGGCAGTAAGCGGGTATTCAGCCCCATTTTTGGCAATTGTGCTGCTAATCCTCTTGATCGCCGCCCCGGCTTTCATCTTTTTCAGTGAGGAGGGGCCCGGCTCAATGGGCGCTCCGCTTGCCCTTGCCCTCGGCGCCGGCCTTTTGGTTGGGATACTTGCCCAGCGCACCCGTCTATGTACCATGGGCGCTATCCGCGATCTTATTTTATTCAGGGATTATCACCTCTTCCTCGGCTTTGCCGCAATTTTTGTGGTTGCCCTGATTGGGAATATGGCCACAGGGCAATTTAATCCCGGTTTTATCGGACAGCCGGTTGCTCATGTCGGCAGCATTTGGAATTTTCTGGGCATGACCGTTGTCGGTCTCGCTGCAGTTTTGGCCGGCGGTTGCCCCATGCGCCAGCTGATCTTAAGCGGTGAAGGACAGGGTGATGCCTTAATTACCGTTTTCGGCATGATGGCGGGCGCTGCTTTCATGCACAATTTCAGCCTGGCCGGCAGCCCGGCCGGGGTATCACCGGCAGGCCAGTGGATTGTCTTTATTTCACTTGCCCTGCTCTTTATTATTGGCGCCGGCAACATTGTCGTTCAGGCTAAGGCAAAACAACTCGACAAAAAAGCCTCCTGAACTGGTTGATTTCAGTAATGCAGCATTAAAGTTTGACTTAATTTTTGCTTGATATAAAATATGAATATCTGGAGGTTAGCATATGCCTGAAACTATTGACTGCCGCGGATTATCGTGCCCCGAACCGGTGTTAAAAACACGGCAGGAACTGCTGCAGGCTTCTGACGATACTTATGAAATCCTGGTTAGCAACGCTGTGGCTCGCGATAATGTCAAACGGGCTGCGGGAAGCATGGGCTGGAAAGTAAGTGTGGAGGAAACCGGTGAAGGTTTTAAACTGGAGATCAGCAGATAGTTTTTCAACATAATAGCTGCTTAAATGATGTCATATACCCGCCCCAGGGCGAAATTATTGAGAAGATAGCCCGGCATAAATAATATGCCGGGCATGTTCCTGCCTCCGGAAGCATAGTAGACGAAAGGCTATCCATTTTCTTTCGGCTATATCGTAAAATGTCTTTTTAACAGCAATTGACCGGTGATCGATGTTTTATACGGGCCCCTGAAAGGAGAAACAATGAGCTCAAGCTGCTATATCACTTTTCCGACCACCTTTTTCGCAATCAGGGCCGAAAGCCTTTTAAAAAAGACCGGGCTTACCTTTAAAATGGTCCCCGTGCCCCGCAGCATCAGCTCAAGCTGCGGGACAGCTCTGCAGTGTCCATGCGAAGATCTTGCGGAAATAAAAGCTCTCCTGGAGGAAAACAGCCTGGAGTTGGAAAGCTTTTATCGGCTGGAAGAAGAAGGAATTAAAAAACCGCTTGTTACCGAACTTGAGCTCTAAATAGAAAGGCGTATACCCATGAATGAAGCACTGAACCTTTATTTTGATAATGCCGCCACATCCTGGCCTAAACCTGAAGCGGTCTACGACGCTCCCGGTCGGCAGATGCGCCAGGCCGCCGGCAACCCGGGGCGGTCAGGCCATACACGAACCCTGGAAGCCGACCGGTTGCTTTATAAAGCCCGGGAAACGCTGGCTGCCCTTATCAATGCTCCCGATCCCGGCCGGATCGTTTTTGCCCTCAATGCAACAGATGCCTTAAACATTGCGATTAAAGGGTTACTCGAAACTGGCGACCATGTCCTATTCACTGCCATGGAGCACAATTCTGTATTGCGCCCTTTAGGCAGGCTGCGGCAGGACGGACTGATCAGCACAACCATGATCCCCTGTGCAAAAACCGGGCAGCCCGATCTTGATTACCTGGAAAGCGCATACCGGGAGAATACCCGCCTGTTGATCGTTAATCATGCCTCTAACGTAACCGGCTCAATCGCCCCTTTAGACAGGCTTATTGCTTCAGCGCATGGGAGGAAGGTTATAGTGCTTGTCGATGCCGCCCAAACCGCCGGAGCCATTCCGATCGACGTGCAGGGGCTAAATATTGATATGCTGGCTTTCACCGGCCACAAGGGGCTGCTGGGGCCAACCGGCACGGGTGGGCTTTACGTGCGCAAAGGGCTGGACTTAAAGCCGCTGCGGGAAGGCGGCACGGGAAGCCAATCTGAAAGCGACATCCACCCTTTAAGCATGCCCGAGCGGCTTGAAGCCGGCACGCTTAACAGTGCCGGGTTGGCCGGCTTGCTGGAAGGGGTTAATTATATCCAGGCAAGGGGAATAGAATCGATTCAGCAGGAAGAACAAGAGCTCAGGTCTTACCTCTGGGAAAGGCTGGTCGAGCTGCCCGGCATTAGCCTGTACGGCCCCCATGGCGGCGAGGCTGCCGTCTCAGTTGTATCATTTACGGTCGGTGGAGCAGACTGCGGTGAAATTGGACATGTTCTTGAAAGCGCCTACGGAATTTTAACCAGGACGGGCTTACACTGCGCTCCCCACGCCCATCAGACAATCGGAACTCTTCCCGAAGGCACAGTTCGCCTCAGCCCCGGCCCATTTACCAGGAAAGTCGATGTTGATCACCTGATTAATGCCCTTCAGGAAATAACAGGCTTGATGTCTGGATAATCGGCCAGACCTGCTCTGCAAATCCATAGTTAAGTGGATTAGTTAGAAAGCAAAGATATTGTTAATATGTATTCAAATAAGAGTCTCGTTAGCCCGATTCCGCTAAAATCGGACAGGTTGCTGCGGGCAGGGAAGAGTTGATTTTCAAGAAGATTGCGATCTAGCCTAAACTTTTTGGAGGAGAAGGAGATATGATGCATTTTATAGATTGCAGGGGGCTAAAATGCCCGGAACCGGTTTTAAAGACAAAGCAGGCCCTGGATAAGCCCGGCGCCGGTGAATTTGAAGTTGTTGTCGATAACGTAACAGCGAGAGAAAATGTGATCCGCTTCGCTAAAAGCAGAAACCGCGAGGCTGGCTGGAACCAGGAAGGCGACCTGTTTCGAATTAAGATCGAAGAGGAGAAAAACCATGGCGGAGATGGCCTGGAGGCAGAAATAACTCCTAAAGCCGTTGAAGTTGATTTTGAAAACCCGGTCCTGCTGATCTGCAATGACGCTATAGGGACCGGCAGTGCCGAATTGGGGCAGATGCTGATGCGTAACTTTATCTACACCCTGACTAAAAGTGACAACCTGCCAGGAACAATAATATTTATGAACACAGGCGTTAAGCTCTGTGTGGAAGACTCTGCAGCCCTGGATGAGCTAAAAGAACTTGAATCAAAAGATGTCAGGATACTGGCATGCGGCACCTGCCTCGATTATTATAACCTGAAAGATGCTCTTTCTGTCGGAGAAATCAGCAACATGTATGATATCGCCGAAATGCTGATGAATGCCGGGCGAACAATAACCGTTTAATCAATTGCGCCCTCTCCTCTGGCATGATATATTAGGTTCGGTTGTATTTCGTAGAAACTGACCTGACTTCATGGCACCAGGGGGCGTTCACCTTGTTTGGGGTTATAACCGGAAAAGTAAAACTCAGCACCAACCAGGCGCTTCTCTATATTGCGCTCGCCGCTTTCCTCTGGAGCACGAGCGGCCTGTTTATAAAAATTATTGACCTCAATCCCCTGGCTATTGCCGGCCTGCGCAGCGCTATTGCCGCAGCAGTGATGTATAGCCTGATGCGCGGCAGAATTGACTTTCATCTTTCCCGTCCCCAGATAATCGGTGCTATAGCTTATGCCCTGACCATGCTTTTATTTGTTTCCTCCACCAAGATGACCACCGCTGCCAATGCAATACTGCTACAGTATACTGCCCCGGTTTACGCTGCCCTGTTCGGAGCCTGGCTATTAAAAGAGCGCGCTACAAAATTCGATTGGATTATCATCGGGATAGTGCTGGGAGGAATGCTCCTCTTTTTTATGGACCGGCTGACCATTTTCGGCCTGTGGGGGAACATCATGGCTATCGGCAGCGGAGCAACAATGGCCCTTTTTATTATGTGCATGCGCATGCAAAAAAGCGGCTCAACTTTTGAAACTATTGTTCTCGGCAATATTCTGACCGCAGTAATCTGCCTGCCCTTTTGCTTCCAGCAGGCTCCTACGCTGCCTGAGTGGGGCGCTCTTTTTTACATGGGAACTTTACAGCTGGGCATTTCATTCTTAATTTTCTCTACCGCCATCAAGTATGTCCCCGCTCTTGATGCTATCCTCGTTCAAACTTTGGATCCTATTCTAAACCCTGTTTGGGTCTACCTGGTTATCGGCGAAGAGCCGGGAAGGTGGGCTCTTTTGGGCGGCTTTATCGTTGTCAGCGCCGTCACCTTCCGCAACATTCACGCCAGCAATGTTAAAAAAGCAGGCGCTATACGCCAGCTTAAGTGAGGGAGCGCCCTTCGGTCTGACTGCATTGTCAATTTTAAGTAAAAACCTAACTTTATGGCAAGCGAGATAACCGAATCCTGAACATATCTTAGGGCCAACTTCAAAAACAAACGGGAGGCGTAACGCCTCCCGTTCAACTATTCATTCAGCAGTTAATAGCAAGGTATCTTGACTTTGATCAGGATACCGGCTCTGAAGTCTTTTCTAGCTGACGTTTAGCCAAAACCCTCTTAACCCTTTCTTCAGGCAAAACAGGCTCCACTTTTTCCGGAACCAGGCCATGAGGAACGAAG
The DNA here is from genome assembly GCA_007132095.1 of Syntrophomonadaceae bacterium. Lineage (GTDB taxonomy): Bacteria > Bacillota > Dethiobacteria > DTU022 > DTU022 > SLPH01. Next base: position 14,631 of record SLPH01000178.1, read on the forward strand.
AGGATAACTAAAACGATTACAGCTCCCATGAGGGTAAATTCAAGCCACATCGGGTCAATTCCCACATTAACCATGAAAGCGAACCAGTCATAGCGGAATACAATAATCATGGTTTTAAGAATCACCAGCAGCATGACGCCCATTAAAACTCCAAAGTTGCTGCCAATACCTCCGAGCATCATGTATGCCCAGGGCCAAAAGGTGAATGTGAGCTTTTGAAAACCGATTGCACCAATTGAACCGGTATAGATGACATAAAGTCCTCCACCCATAGCGGCAATGGCCGAGCCGATTACCAGGCTGCGGGTTCTAACTTTGACTACGTCAAGACCGGCTGCGGATGCAGATACTTCGTTATCGCGAATCATTTTAAGGTTGCGCCCAAAAGGTGATTTGGTCAGTCGCTCAAGGTATATGTAAATCACAATTGCGATAAAGAACAACACCAGTACTGCCGCCATAAAACGATCGCCGCCAAATATGCGGAAGGGATCCGGCACATTGATCGGAGTGCTTCCGCCAACCATGATGTTCCAGTTATGGCCCACCCACATGAAAAAGTCACCGAAAGCAAGTAATGAAATACCCAGGTAAGCTTCTTTAAGCCTGATCGCCGGACGGGAAATCAGCCAGCCAATAGCGGCTCCAAATACAGCTGCAGTAAAGAGGCAAAGCAGAAGAAATCCGATTGAGTAAAATATATTGCTCGCCAATAACTCGTTAATGACGGGAACAATCCTGTAATTAAAGACAGCGTTGGCGTATTCAGCGCCCCATGGTTCGCCAATTATATAGGCCATTAAGCGACCAGGCAGGGCGCCAACAGCAAAAGCCCCTGTAATAACAGCAGCAACACGCCCAAACTGTGGAATGCCTGTGAAACCAGTCTCCAGGTTAAGGCTCAGTGTAATAATAGCAAAAATAGAAAACTCGAATACGATTGCCCAAATCGTCTTTTCCCTGCCTGAAAAGATAAAGAAGGATAGGAGGGCGATTATGATCGCAAGAAGAACAAGCTCCCTAATTCCAATCAGCCTTGGTGCCTTGCGTTCCGTTTTTGCTACGGCGCTCATTAGTTATCACCTCTCTTCCTGCTAAACAAGTTGCCAAAAAGCTTAGCCCATGGAATACCGGCCAGCCCTCTGGGGAACAGTAAGAGAGTTGCCGCCATCAGGATAAGCGGTATACCCATCCGATAACCTTGAATCCAGGGGCCGATCTCTCTGGAGAGGTAAAACACCCCGGCATATTCTGTCAAGCCAATCATGAACCCGCCTAAGATTCCACCGTAAAGGCTGTGCAGGCCGCCTAATATAGCGCCGGCAAACATAAGCGGAATTGTATTCATTCCCATTACAGGGGTGCCCGTGATTGCCATGGCCATTGCAGCGCCCCCGATAGCTGACATGCCGCCAGATATTACCCAAGAAATCATATAAACTCGATCGGGGTTAATCCCTGAAGCCCCTGCCAGCACAGGGTTTTCGATTGTTGCCCTCATAGCAATACCAAACTTAGTTTTGGTGAGGAATATGTGCAGGGCTACAAGCAGACCGATGGCAATAACCGGAAGTATGAATGCAGCTGCCCTTTCCCCAAAAAGCTGAAAGTCATGCGCGCTCAACATTACCCTGCGCGGGTAGAGTTTGTAAGTCAAGGTCAGATAATCGGCAAACATCTGAACAATTGACAATAGAATAAGATCATAGCCAAGCGTAGACATCATCAGGGTAATCTCCGCCGCATTACGGCGAAGTAAATGCCTGTTTAGCCCGTAGTATGCGATTAACCCGAGCAAAGACCCGGCGATAAAGACAAGCGGTAAGTATACATAGGGAGTACCGCCATACAGGGATACTCCTGTGTAGGCAAGCATGAAACCCCAGGTTGCCATGCTTGCTACGGCAAAGTTAAAAGTACGGGTAGTAATGTAAAGTAACGTAATGCTGCCTGCAGTCAGAGCGAGACCGCTGGCATAGATCAGTCCGCTAGCCATCCATGGTGCCATTAGCCTTGATCACTCCCTTCGTCCGTAGCTGATAATGTAAAGCTGCTTCCTTTATCATCAGCTTGCTTAATACCCAGGTACATTGAACAAAGCTCTGGCTCGTTCAGAAGTTCATCAGCCTTACCTGTATACCTAACTTCGCCGCTTACCAGCAGGTAGGCTGTATCACCAATCTCAAGCGCTCGTTTAGCCATCTGTTCGACCATTAGAATAGTGATACCCAGTTCATCCCTCAGCCGGGAAACTTCCATCATCACTTTCTCAGCGATAATCGGCGCTAAATCTGTGCTAAGCTCATCAAGCAGCATCAGCTTGGGATCTTTCATCAATCCCATGGCAATAGCCAGCATTCTTCTCTCACCGCCGCTTAAGGTTCCAGCTTTACGGTGGATAAACTTTTTCAATACGGGAAATATCTCGGTCATTTGCTCTGCTTTTGCCTTTGCATCTTCTTTTTTGGAAAGGTAGCCGGCCATTTGAAGGTTATCTAAAACTGAAAGTTCAGCAAAAACATTGCCCATCTGGGGAACATAAGAAATACCTTTCTGGGCCAATGTATGGGTCAATTTCCCTGCAATCGATTTATCTTCATAAAGTATATCTCCGGAAAAAACCCTGGCAATACCCATGATGCTGCATAGCAGCGTGGTCTTACCTGCACCGTTTGGGCCGACAACAACTGTTAGACCTTTGGTAGGAACATCTATATCCAGATTATATAAAACCTGCAGCTTGCCATAACCGGAGTTAAGATTCCTTATTCTGAGCATGTTGAACCCACCCCCTTGCCTAAATATACCTCGATTACCTTGGGATCATTTAAGACTTTATCGGGAGTGCCTTCAGAAATAATGGTGCCCAGATCCATAGCATAGACATAATCGGCAAATGGCGCCGCAATATCAATGCGGTGTTCAACCACAAAAAAAGTGAGGCCTTCTTTTTTTAATTCAGCTACATGCGACAATATCTCATGAGCAGAAGCAGGATCTACTCCTCCGATAGGTTCATCGAGGGCAATCATTTTTGCTCCTGAAGAAAGCCCCTTGGCTACTTCCAGCAATTTTAACTGGGCAGCGCCAAGCGAACTGCTGGGCATATCCCAGCGCTCACTGAGGCCTACTTTGGCAAGAATTTCCATTGCCCGTTCCATATTCTTCTCTTCTTCTTCGATCCAGGCCCGCTTTGAAGTAGCTTTAAAGGGCATTTCGCCAGGGTTTCGCATAGCTCCCAGCACGTTGTCCAAAACTGTAAGGCCGACAAAAGGAAGAGGTATCTGAAAGCTTCTTACAAAACCAACACCGTAGATCTGGTGCGGTTTCCAACCTGTGATATCGGTACCATTGAAGTAAACATTTCCGGCTGTTGGTTTTAAAATACCGGTACAGCAATTAATTAATGTGGTTTTACCGCTGCCATTTGGACCAATCAGCATGGTAAAAGTATTTTCTTTAACAACAATGTTAGCTTTGTTTACGGCAACCAGCCCCTCAAAGGCCTTAGTTACATTTTTTGCTATCAGCAATTCGCTCACCTGTTCACCACCCTAAATGGGGGCCGGGATACTCCCGGCCCCCCTTCATTTAAACAGCTACAACTCTCTTAGTAAATCTCAACATCCCAGATAATACTCTGGGTTGCCCACTGGAAGTATCCAACATCTTCCCATTCGATGTCCTGGTTAACGATTGAGTAATCGTAGTCAGAAATATTGCGGTCACCGTTTTCATTTAAGATAATATGACCGCTGGCCCCGTTAACCTTAGTCCATTCATCGGCGATACGGGGTAACACTTCTCTTGCTGCCAATGCATCATAACCTACTTCATCAATCGCGAGCGCAAGAGCCCAGATAATGTCGTAGGTGTTATAGGTATAGCTTTCCGGTTCCCGGCCCAGAGTATCCAAAACATGCTGCTTGACATACTCTAAACGGGAATTTTCTACATCTTCGGAAGGACGGTTCATCGGGTTGATGAAGAGGGTATCAGCGGCAAACTGACCGGCAACTTCGTTTTCAACAATTCTGGCTATCTTAGTCGTTCCGTCACTGCCGAACCACTTGATTTCTCTTAACTGATCGTAGCTGGCCGCATCTGTAAGGTACTGTTCTGCTTCACCGAAGGAAATCAGGTTGAAGCCGATTTTATCAAGCGATACACCCTGCTCGACCAGTTCAGTTACATAACCGTCAAGAAGAGCTACGTCAGTAGTAAAATCTTCCTTGATTGGATCATAGAAAAGCCTCTGCGGATAGATCTGGATCGATGGATCAAGACTTGCTTCAACAGCAGCCTGCAGGCCGTCGCCCCATACGTCATTACGCCAGCCAAATATAAGATGCTCTACACCTGATTCTTTGATCGCTGCAGCGATGGCGGGACCCTGAATCGTGTCATCGGTGCAGAACCGGAACAGGGCGTCATCCGGAATAGAAAGCGCGATTGCAGTGGAGGACGGGGAAACAACGATCAAGTCATTAGCATTTGCAAATGACAGGAGTTCTGTTACCTCACCGCTGCCCATTGGTCCGGCAAAGAAGGTAACACCGCTTCCGTACCAGCTCTGCATTTTCATCAGGGTTACGGGCGGGTTGAACTGGGTGTCATCTACGATCAGGCGAAGACGCCAGTCTTTGCCTTCATCCTCGAGCCATTCATTAACATCGGCAGCTGCCAGTTTTGCTGCTTCAACGTTGTTTTCCGCATAGTCACTCAGTGGACCTGTCAGCGGATAAATGGCAGCAATAGTATGCACTGTGCCGTCCCAGTCTTCAGGTTCAAGAACCTCTTCTTCAACAACATCTTCTACTTCACCATTTTCATCTTCATCATCTACGGCTGGATCATCTGCCGTTGGCTGGCAGCCGGCTATCATGGCAACAGCCAGTAGCCCTACCAGTAAAAACAGAAATAACTTACTTTTCAATCTGGAAACCCCCTTAAGATTTTGGTAATAGAGTCATTCCATGTTAAGAATGCCTTCAAAAAGCCAACTCGTATTATGCTTTTCTACTCACCTCCTTAAGGTTTTAAATGGTTGCCTATTATGTTGTTTGCATGATTAATCACCGGATTTTATGTATGGATATTTTTGCCACCCGGCTTAACGATACTAAATTATAATCGCAAAACCGCTTTAATGTCAACCAGAATTCTCAATTAATACTAGCAAAACAGTGGTATTAATTTGCGCCTATCAGCATGTTCCCTGCCGGAATAACATTTTCATCAACCGGGATTGAATCGGGGTTGCCTGTATAATCCATTTTAGTCCAGTACGCGCCAGGACCCCCTCATAATCTGAGGGGGTCCTGGCAAATAAGTTTTCCGGCGGGGACCTACTCTCCCGGGGGCTCACGCCCCGAGTACCATCGGCGCTGGAGGGCTTAACTTCCGTGTTCGGGATGGGAACGGGTGTGACCCCTCCGCGATGCCCA
>SLPH01000040.1 GCA_007132095.1 Syntrophomonadaceae bacterium
ATAGGATTCACAGTTGCCACATTAGGATCGCTTGAACTCCAGGTTAGCTCCTGGCCGAAGAGGAAGAATGGCAGGACAAAAGCAACATTGGTGTTGGTGCCTGCGCTCATACCGGTTAGCGCTGCTTGTTCTTCAGCGGAAAGCGAAAGCTTAACTTCGGAAGGAACGTAGCCTACAGGGATGCGCGAAAGCGGGCCGGGCAGATCCCTGAAACTGGGCAGGGTGAATGAAGGCCCTGGGCCGGGGATGGTAGGCCTGGGAGTAAAATAAAGAGTTCCTGTTTCCTGGACGGCGGTAGCTGTGGTTACTGAAAAAACGAAGAGCAGTGAAAGAAGGAGCAGACATGCAATGAGTTTTTTCACACTTTAGCCTCCTTTTAGAGAAAGTGGTAAATATGTTCATGATGTTGGATTTGATATGTTTCAGATATTATACCGTGGGACGAACAGCAATGCAAGGTTATTATAACTATTTCTAAAATATCTTTTCGATAGCTGAAAACCGGTTTGAGTTAAGCACTGTTATCTGTTATTATTTAGCTTGGGTTTAAATTCGGTTTATTAAATGCAAATAGATAAACTGCTTAAAGAGAGGTGTTTCGTGCCTTTGGAAAAAGAACTGGATCTGCTCGAAATATGGCGGGTGCTTGTTAAACGGTGGAAGCTGATTATATTGCTGCCGATTTTGGCGGCTGCAATTAGTGCGATCATAAGTTTATTTATAATTACCCCTCAATATGAGGCTTCTACAACGATGATGGTGATCAGGCCTGCCGACAGGGCCCAGATCATGGTGCAGGATATTCAGCTGAACCGCCAGCTGGTTGCCACTTACCGGGAAATTATCCACAGCCGCCGGGTGATGGAGGCTACCATCGCCAGGCAGGTGCTGCCGCTTAACGTTGGCGAGCTGCGCAACAAGGTGGAAGTGGAGGCTGTTCGCGACACCGAGCTTTTTATTGTCAGGGTGCAGGATCCGGATCCGGTACTGGCCCGCGATATTGCCAATGAAATTGCCCGGGCCTTCATGGAACAGATCACCATGATCATGCAGGTTGAAAATGTAAGCGTTGTCGACACTGCCGTAACGCCAACCTCGCCGGTTAGTCCCAGGGTGATGCTTAATATAGCTGTGGCGCTGGTAGTGGGGATGATGGCTGCCTTCGGCCTTGCTTTTTTATATGAATACCTGGACCGGACTATTAAGGATCCGGATCAGGCCAAGCAGCTGCTCGATATTCCTGTGGTGGGCCTGGTGCCGAAGGTAGAAGACCAGGAACAGCTTTTTTCCACGGCCAACCCGAGAGCGCCCGCTTCAGAAGCGATGCGCTCGATCAGGACCAATATCCAGTTTGCCGGGATTGACAAACCGCTAACAACGCTGCTGGTTACCGGGGCAAACCCGGCTTGTGGCAAGTCGACGATCACGGCCAACTTAGGGGTTACCCTGGCCCAGACCGGGGCAAGGGTGCTGATCGTGGATGCCGATTTGCGTAAACCTACCCAGCATAAGCTGTTTAACCTCTGGATGGAACCGGGCCTGACTAACCTGGTCTTGGAACCGGAGACTTCGCTGAAAAATGTGGTGCAGAACAGCGGTTATGAAAACCTTTACGTGATATCCAGCGGAACGATACCGCCCTACCCGGCGGAGATGATCTCATCTAAGCGGATGAAAACGGTCTTGGAACAGCTGAAGGATAAGTTTGATTACCTGGTCTTCGATTCACCGCCGGTGGTTGCCGTAACCGATGCTGCTTTACTTTCCGGTTTGTCCGACGGGACCCTGCTCGTCTTGGATCACGGGCGGGTTACCAGGGAAGAGGCTTTAGGTGCCGTAGAGCAGTTGAGGCAGGTGCAGGCTAAGCTGGTCGGGATTGTTTTAAATAACGTGCCCCATCAGAGGAGCTACTACAACGGTTACCAGTACTATTACGGATCGTCCAAAGAGGAAAAGCGCTCCCGGAGGAACAAGAGTAAGGGGTAGTATTTAGGTAAGGGAAAAGTTTTTTTCAGGTGAAGACAGCTTGCTTGAGTTCTAATTAAATTAAAACAGGCGGCAGGATTGATTTTAAGTGTTCCTGCCGCTTTTTTTGATTAATCGATAACCTGATCGTTGCCGAAGATGCCCAGGCCGATTGGATCTCTGACAATTACGGTACAGATGGCAACGAAGCCGCCGTCATCGCTGCGGGCAGTGATTTCGGTGCTCCCGGGCTGGCGGGGGGTAACCCGTCCGGAGGCGCTGACTGTGGCTACCTCAGGGTTGCTGCTGGACCAATAAACCGTGCGGTTGGTAGCGTTTGCAGGGCTGATGATCGCCTGCAGGTTTTCCGGATCGCCATCTGTAAAGAGGGTGAGCATGCCCTGGTTCAATTGCAGGTTGCTTACCGGAACGGAGCTGGGGAGGACGGTTACCCGGCACTGCGCTGTAACATTGTTATCCTCAGCCGACGCGTAAACGGTGGCGGTACCCGAGGCCATGGGGGTGATGGCGCCTTCTTCGACGAGCACTACCTCGGGGTCGCTCGTTTCCCAGGTTATAACTGGGTTGGTGGCATCGCCTGGCACAATGAGGGCGTCGAGCTGGTAGGTGTAGCCATCTAAAGTGAGGGTGACGCTTTCACTGCTTAATGCAATCAGTTCAACGGGTACGTGGAGACATTGATCGTCTTCCCAGGTGCCGGTGAACACTTCACCGTCCGCCGAAGTTAGCACTCCTTCGCCAGCCTTGCTGCCTTCGACCCAGATGCCTTCAAAAACAGAGCCGTCGGGGTGGGTAAGGGTGCCCCGGCCGTGCATGAGGTCGTTTGCCCAGTAGCCTTCGTAGCGCCGCCCGTCAAGCCAAACCTGCACGCCGAAGCCGTGCCTGAGGCCCTCACTCCATTCACCCTCGTAAAGCTGCTCACCCGGCCCGAAGAGGGTTCCGTAGCCGTGGTAGAGATTATTTTCCCAGCTGCCCCGATAGGTAATTCCGCTCTGGTGCTGCCAGGTGCCGTAGCCTTCGCGCCGGCCCTGGACGAATTCCCCGCTGTAAGTGGCTCCGTTTTTGTGAACCCAGGTTCCTTTACCGTGCGGCAGTCCGTTCAAGGTGTCGCCGCTGTACTCAGTTTCAGTTCCGCAACCGCTTAAAATGAAGAAAACGGCCAGAACCAGGAGTAGATGTTTAAGTTTCAACTTTTACTTTCCTCCGGTATGTTTGTTATAATATAAATTCGGGTTTGACAATTTAGTTTCCTGCCAATAATTGTGTTTCAGGGAGTAAGATATGGTTTTTGGATCATTTATGAAAAAGTTTATACGCTCTTTCTTGCTCTGGGCGCCGCCGGTGGCGCAAATGGTGCTGATCTTCTATTATTCCTCGCGGCCGGCGGGCAGCTCGGCCCTGGAGCGGTTTCCCCTCCCGGCGGGGTTGGGACACTTTATCGGCTATGCTATCCTGGCGTTCCTATTCTATCGGGCCTTTAACGGGGGGAGCTTCCGCTTTGCTGCCCGCTCGGCCCTTTACGCCTTCGGGGCGGCCGCGCTTTATGGCGTCTTCGATGAAATTCACCAGCTCTTCGTGCCCGGGCGGCAGGCCACTGTGGTTGATATCTTTATCGACGCTGCCGGCGCCGCTTGCGCGGTGGGGCTGTTATATCTCTGGAACTTAAATAAAAATGTGGAGGAATAGATGAGAGAAGCCATTTCAAAAGCTTTAGCCAACCCGGCCTATGTTGCTAGAATAACTATGCTAGGCGCTATTTTCATCTGGGGTTCATCGTTTATTGTTACCAAGTCAACTGTAGAAGAAGTTCCACCTTTTATACTGGCTTTTTTACGCTTCATGGTAGCCTCCGCCTTCTTTTTTTTGATCAAACGAAAGCAGGTTAGTTACCGGAATATCCCGGTCCTGCCACTTATTATCAGCGGTTTTTTCGGCATCACAGCCTTCTATGCCCTGATTAATTACGGCCTGATCTACACTACCGTGGCCAGCGCCAGCGCCATCCAGGGAACGATCCCCGCTATATCGCTGCTGCTTGGCGCCATCTTTCTTCGCGAGAAAATAAACTTACGCAAAGTCATTGCAGTTGTATTATCCATTTCGGGGATAATACTAATCGTAAGTACGGCCGGCAGCCTGATGGTCAGCAATGAACAGATGCTGGGCAATATCCTGGTCCTGCTCAGCACCTTTGCCGGCGCCTGTTACATGGTTTACTGCAAGCAGCTGTTAGGCAGCATCGACTATATTACCTTCACTGCCTGGATGCTTCTTTTTGGCACCCTGATGCTGTTACCGACGGCAGCGATGGAATTGATCAACCTGAATGGAATCCTTGCTATAAGCTTCTTTGACGTGATTAAAATTTTCTACCTGGGTGTTGTTTCGTCGGCCCTGGCTTATATTCTCTGGCATTATGCCCTTGCCTCAATCAATTCGGCTGAAGCGGGAGTCTATCTTAACCTGATCCCGGTAATTGCTTTTGCCGCGGGTGTATTAATCCTGAAGGAAGCAGTGGTTGCTCAGAACTATTTTGGCTGCCTGTTGGTGGTAACTGGGGCATATATTGCTAACGGCAAAAAGATTCGCACGGGTTAAGCGCTGTTCTAACAAGGATGATTGACCTAATATGGCTTTCGTATATGAGAACTGCTTTTCCAGGTTGAAGGTCGTTTATAGGCTAAACATGCAGGCCGACCGGGCGAAAGAAACAAAAATAATACCGGCGCAGATCAGCTGTACCGGTAAGATGTCCCCATCTTCTGTCCACTTTTAGCCTGCAGTTTTTACCGCTATGGCTTTTTCTGATCTAAGGCTAAAGCTCAACCCTCCGTGAATTATCATCCGGGTAGGGGTACTCCATCTGTTTTGCCGTGGTTCTTGCCACTTCTTCGCCCTGGTAGCGTTCCACTACTTTCAGGGCCATGTCAATACCGGCAGAGATTCCGGCTGAAGTTATCACATTACCCTGCTCTACCACGTGGAGGTCATCGATGACGGTTACTTCCGGCAAAGACTCTTTCATCCAACCAAGCAGCTGCCAGTGGGTGGTGGCTTTCAGGCCGTTCAGAAGGCCGGCGTGCCCGAGCAGCATGGAGCCGGTACAGACCGAGGTGAGCGTTTCCACCTCTTTGGCCTGCTTGCGCAAGAAGTCGAGCATCACCGGGTTGCTTACTTCTCTCCGGGTGCCGAACCCGCCAGGCACGACCAGGATATCCAGCTTCGGGCATTGCTCGAAGCTGTAGTGGGGAATTACCTTCATGCCCCCAATTGTGACAATGGGATCAGCTTTTTCAGCCACCAGAAAGACTTCAAAAGGAGAAGGATCTTCACGCCTTGTCTCTTCGTTGAGGTAGGTAACGGAAAAAACTTCGAAGGGGCCGCAGAAATCAAGAACTTCCACATCATCAAACACTACGATGCCTACGCTTTTTCTCTCCATGGTCAAGCTCCTTAGAAAGTGATATTGTCAGCTTAGAATGCTACTTAAGTTATTCGCTAGCCTGTGAGCGACTCCTTCCCGTTTAAAAGCTAAACAAGGATGATTGTTAAGGCAGTAATTACCGGCACTGTTAGCGAGCCTTGAATTAAGGCTTCGAGGTTGCTTTGAACGCAGAGTTAGAATAAAGTTTAAGGGTCAGAGGATTTATACTGCTGTAAGATATTCTAATCGATCCAATATTATAGATTTAGATCTTGCTAATGAAGCGGGGTGTTTGCTGATGGATGAAAAGTTTTCCGCTGATCTTGCCCGGGCGGCTGACGAGCTGCTAAAAGGCGCAATTGAGCTGCACCTGCACAGCGCCCCCAGTATTTTCGAAAGGCGGGCGGATGACACCTTGGTGCTGGCAGAAGCGTCGGCAGCGGGAATGAGGGCCCTGGTGCTGAAGAACCATGAGGTGGAAACGGCGGCCCGGGTTCAGCTGCTGCCTGAAGGCGGGCCCGGGGAAGCGAGGGCATAT
>SLPH01000128.1 GCA_007132095.1 Syntrophomonadaceae bacterium
CAAACAAAGAAGATCGATTATATCGATGCCTACAACAGTGTTATCATGCAAGGGCGCAACATTGATGTTATCTACAGCTATGACAGGCACTTTGATCTTTTGCCTGAAGTGGCCAGGAAAGAACCCGGTTAAAAGCGTCGGGTTTTTGGCCTTTGCCCGCTTTATACCGGCGGCTCCAATTACCGCTTTGCTGATAACTTAAGGGATGTTCAGCTTAGCTGATCACATTAGGATTGATTGGTATTTAACATATTATTCATCGACAAGGCTGTAGTATCTGCCTAATTTTGACGGTCATGTATGTTTAGGTGCGGGAGGTCAGTCCTATCTTTGCTGCTCCCATATTTTTGATGGCTGGCAGGTTTTGAGCCGGAGTTTGTGTAATTATAGATCTTTGTAACTGGTTAGTGAGGAGCGGGACAGATTGAGCGATTTTATGTGTTTTGCAGGGCAGGTTTGCGTGGTTACCGGGGCAGGCAGCCAAAATGGGATCGGTTTTTGTGCCGCGCGGCGCCTGGGCGGTAAGATTGCCCGGATCTCGACTACCGAAAGGAACCATGAGCGGGCAGCCGAACTGAAGGGCATGGGCATTGAGGCCAGGGTCTACGTAAGCTTAAATAAATGGTCTGAAAGCGTGGCTCTCCTTCAAGCGCTGCTTTTATAGCACATTATACAGAATTAAACAAATGGTTAAGAAAGGATAGGTTATTACGAATAAAATACATGTCATACTTCTGCTTACTCTCTGCCTGGGCCTGGCCTGCTTGTTAATCGGCTGCGGAAAAAACAACTCGGGAAATGTAAACATAGGGGATTTGAGGGAGGCAGTGACAAGTCAGAACTATAAAGATGCTAAAAAGTATTCACAAACTCTAAGCAGAACGAAAGATCATAAGGCTGAAGCTGAGGCTATACTTAGATACCTGGATTATGAGGATGATATGTTGTTGGCCGCCTTTTGGGAAGATGATCATGATGCCGTGCAGTATATTGCACCTGTAATCCATGACATCGACAGGCTTGATCCACGCTTTAAAGCTTCAACCCTGGTTCTGGCTGCAGCGTGGGGAAAAACTGATATTGTTTTAACCCTACTGGAAGCAGGAGCAAACCCGAATTACGGAGCGGATAAAGATGGGTTAACGGCATTGATGTGGGCATGTAAAAACTTTGAGGAGCAAACCGTTATGGTTGAAGCGCTTTTAAAGGCCGGCGCTGAAATTGACGTCCGATCAATATACGGCGAAACGCCGCATACAATAGCGGAAGAATATTCTAACCCGGGAGTAGTTGATCTGTTGGATCAGTATACAAACTAACTCCAACGTGGTTATAATCATCGACCATCTGGTTAATGTCGATTAATCACCATCAATTTCCCGGTCTGACACTATTTGGTTATTATTGTGTAAGAGCTTGATTGAACAGCTTCAACACGGAGAGGCCTGCCAAATAGTACTCCCCTGACCTGTTCCTCGAGAAGTGTAATATCGGGAATTTGCCCTTCTCCAAGCACTACAATTTTCACTGATTTATCTGCAGTTTCGGTTTCGACTGATATGAGGCGGTGATTGCTGCCGGCAAGCCAATCATTGCTGAGGCTATAAACTTGAGCTTTGATGGAATTGTTGACAAAAAGGGTATAGCTGGTCAGGGATAAAGGGATAATGATCAGGATAACCGCCGTCAGGGCAATTGCTATAGCTCTACGCTTTGTTTTGATGGAGCGCTCAATTAAGCTGGCCTGCGGGAAACCCATAAGTCCGAAAACGAGGGAGCCTGTCAGCAGAATGGCGAGATAGTTGGTAATGAAAAGAAGCAGGCTCCCAAGGGCAAGGGTAGGTTGGCCCAGGGCTATTAGCACTCCAACATTGGCCAGGGGGGGAACCAGTGAAACGGCGATTGCTACACCCGGAAGTGTATCGGAGACATCCCTGCGGGAAAGGGCGAAGGCGCCGGCCAGCCCGGTGGCAAGAGCTGCAAGCAGATCAAGCAGGCGGGGAGAGGTCCGGTTCATGATCTCGCCGATATTTTCGGGCTGAAAAAGATTAGCCATGGGCAGGGTTATGATCAGTCCTATGGTGATTGCTGTCATAATACCGCCCAGGCTGATCAGAAGTGAGCTTAAAATGGCCTTGCGATCGCCGATACTGACACTGAAAGCCAGGCCCATGATCGGCATCATTAGCGGGGCAATGATCATCGCCCCGATAACCACGGCAAGAGAATCGCTCAGTAAACCAAGGGTAGCGATCGATGCGGCAAGAATGAGCAGGCAAAAAAACCGGATCAGTTTTTTCTGAAATTCAAGGCCCTCAAATAAAAGGGCATCTCTAACCCGCTGGACCTCACTCTCGTCAACAGGGCCGCCGTGCAGCGTACTGCCCATAGTATTGATCGACACTTAAACACCCCTTCTTATTTAGGCCGGCGCCGCGTTAATTTTTAGGCCGGTTTTTCTTTTTTGCGCTGCTGAAATGAGGAGAAAATTGCGATTAACCCCCCAAACAGGGCAATCACTCCAAAAACCCAGGGCAGGGCCAGGGCGGCGGCAAAGGGTGAACTGAGCAGGATTATTCCGAACAGCAAATTGATAATTCCCAGGATGGCTGCTGAAAAACCGCCCCCTTTAAAAGCGCCGATGAAGTTAATCAAGCCAAGAATGATCCCGTTTATACCGAACATGATTACCAGCATTGTGGGAAGCAGAACGGTGCTCCAAATGGGGTGCTGCACTACCAGCAGACCGGCATAAATACCGATAACCCCCGATATTAGTTTCCAACCCCAGAGCGAGCGATCAATAAATATTCCGGTAATTGAGAATACCCCGCCTACCAGCCAGTAGATGCCAATAAACTGAATTATAGCCAGGGTTGTTGCTGCCGGATTGGTTAACAGGAGCCCCCCTATAATTACAGAAAAGATACCCTGGACCAGGTGAGCCCACCAGGGAATATGCCACTGGTCAACAACTACGCCGCCTGTTTCTGCTACTGCATTACTCATTTTAAATACCGCCTTTCAGTTTTTAGATGCTATCTTCAAAATTCATTTGGTTAAAAGTCTTTAAAGAGTAAAAGCGATAAAACAACCAGTAGCCCGACCAGAAAAAAATAGAGCCCGTAGAGAACCACTACCAGGGAAAACATCGCCATAGAAGCGTAAATGAGCCCTACGCCAAAAGCGAGATGAATCAATCCGAAAAGGACCGGCGGAACCCTCGATCTATTTTCTTTATCTTTAAAGGCTGTCAAAAAGCGGTCTAAGGCCATCAGGATGGCAAAGACGCCAAGGATGATCCCGATTAACGTGACTGTAGCCTGGGTATTTAAGATCACATAGATGCCAATACCAAGAATGGCCAGCCCCAGGAGTAAAAGGAGCAGCTGGTTATTTAAATTCTTCCAGTTAATGGAGACGGTCAAAACCCTGATTAATCCTGTTACAATCAGGGCGGCTCCGGTCAGGGTTGCCATGAAAGAGACAACTTGGGTTGGGATTACAAGGAAAACAATCCCGAGAATCATTAAAATGAACCCTAAGAAAAGGCCAAACGGTTTTATCCTGTCAATTGGTTCCATAATAAGACCTGCTTTCGTTATAATTGTAATCCTGCATAGAGGTTAAGTCTTTTTAGCCCTCTTCCAGCTCTTCTGCTTCGCCCGCTTCATCTGCCGGCGGGGGCTGATCAGGCGCTGGCTGGTCTGATGGGGGCTGGTCAGGCGCGGGCTGGTTGTCACTCCTGTTTTCAAAAAGGTCTCTGAAAAACTGCTGGATGCTCTGCCAGGCGCCTGCTGCCCAATCGGTAAAACTCTCCCACCATGAATCCGGATCCGGCCCCGGTTGGGGCGCTTCGATTTCAGGGTCGGCGGGCAGGGTGCTTTGATCATCACCGCCAGTGAAAGCAATTACCATGAAAAAAACCAGTGCTACAGCCAGGATGCCAATAAATAACTTGCTGCGAAAAGATTTTTTGTGCAGTCTTTCCTGTTCCAGCGCTTTGACTTCCTGCTCGAGCTTCCAGGTTGTTTTCTCCATTTCATGGAAGCGGTTTTCCGGGACTTGCTTGTTTATAACTTCTGAAACGAACTGGCCATTTTCCCACCTTCCGCTGCGTTTTGTGCCGTCGATATAGGTTAGAGTTCCTTTTCCATCAGGTTTATCTTCCCGCCACTCGCCATGGTAGCTGGTCCCATCAAGAAAAGTAGAAATCCCCTGACCATGTCTCTTATTAAAACGCCATTCTCCCTCATACTTCGTCCCATCTGCATAGATCGCCTTACCGGTTCCATCGCGCTGATCAGCAATCCAGTCACCTTCATACCTGGAGCCGTCAGCAGCAATTTCATTGCCGCGGCCGTGACGTTTACCCTGCAGCCATTCGCCGTTATAGCTGGTTCCGTCTGGATGTGACCACAAACCCTGGCCGCCTCTCTTGCCTGCTATCCAACCTCCCGAGTATTTGCTGCCATTTGCGCTTGTCAGTGTTCCCTGGCCGTGCGGACTGTCATCGATCCAATCACCGATATAGCTGGTTCCGTCGGGGCGTGACCAGATACCTTTGCCGTGGCGCTTGCCTCCGGATCTTTCGCCATCATACTGAGAACCGTCCGGGTAGGTGTAAGTTTCCTTTGTCACGTTATCCCTCCTTTCTATCGGAAATCAAGAGAGTTTATTAACTGCCAAACTCTTCGATCAGTTTCATTTCTTCCTCGTTACTGAGGTTGGAGTGAATCAGTTCAACAGAAACCCCTTGCAGTTCTTCGGCAATGCGATCAAGCACGGCATCGCTGGTCAGCAGAAATAATGCCGAGGTGCCTTCGGTGACCTCCTGGCGAACCTTATTGATAAAACTATCGTTAATACCGTAATCGTTAAATTTGCCGGAAAGGGCGCCCATGGTTGCACCAACAGCCATGCCGAAGAAAGGGATAAAAAAGATCAGCCCGAAAAGCATGCCCCAGAATGCTCCTGAAACCATGCCTTTTCCAACCATGCTGCCGTAATTATCTGTCCGGGGGCGCTTCTTGCCGGCAGCCCAGGAGACAACGGCCGCATCATGAATCTGAATCAAATGCTGCTTATACATCTCTGCCAGCTTGTTAAGTGTTTCGTTGGCTCCTTCAGTTGTTTCAAACTTCCATACCGATAATGTTGACATTATAAAAACCTCCCAAGATATATTGATTTAGAACACAAGTGGTGCCGAAAAGCTTATGAAATGGTTTTTTCCTCCTGCAGTTTTTGCTTTGTCTGCTGTATATGCTCATAAGTATGGCTAACCACTATCTTTAGAACGGTAAAACCGGGAACAGCCAGAATAATGCCCAGTAACCCGGCAAGGCGACCGGCGATCAGGATTACAAGGGTGACGACAAGGGGGCTTAAA
This sequence comes from Syntrophomonadaceae bacterium, assembly GCA_007132095.1. Lineage (GTDB taxonomy): Bacteria > Bacillota > Dethiobacteria > DTU022 > DTU022 > SLPH01. Next base: position 5,393 of record SLPH01000128.1, read on the forward strand.
GCCAGCTTTCGCCCCATCACTGCCGGTGATATGAAAAGGCTTTCAATCTGCTGGATGATTACGATTGCAATAATTACATAGAAAAATGTTGTCGGTGAATCGAAAAGCCCGATCAAAGCTGCCGGGACAGCCCCGATAAAGGGTCCAAGGTAAGGGATGATGTTGAAGATCCCTATAATTAAGGCCAGGAGAAGGGCAAATTCAAGTCCGATAATTAAAAAACTGATATAGGCCATGACTCCAACACAGAGACACACTATCCCCACACCCTGGAAATAAGCACCCAGCTTTATATTAATTTCTGCCAGGGCTCTTTTTATGCTGCCCTGATATTCTTCCGGGACAAAGCGGTCAACCAGTTTTTCCAGGGAGCCTTTTCCTTTTTCTTTCAGCAAAAAAAAGAGAAGGAACGGCACAATCATGACCGTAGTCAGAAAGCTGGCGACAACCCCTGCTATACTGCCCAAACTATTGGTCAGGCCGGTAA
>SLPH01000068.1 GCA_007132095.1 Syntrophomonadaceae bacterium
CAGGGCAAGTGATAAAGGGGCTGCAAAACCCAGGCTACCAGGCCTCGCCGAGACCAATACGTCCGGTGAAATAAGGCTTTCAGATAGAGTTTTACGACAGCGCCGATCCAATAGGCTCACCACCTATTGTTCATTATTTCATAAATTTCTGAGCTGTCAACTAAAATCGATTGCCGCCCCTGTCAATTTAGAAGGCCCTTCGCACCGGATGAAGTTACCGGCACAAAGGACCTTATTAGAACCTGCATACGATGCCTGCTGAACAAGATCTATCCATATCCATTAACCAGGGCTAAACATACTTACATCGCGTATAAGCTCTTCTCATTCAGCACCAAGGGTTTTTAGCTCTCCCTGCTGGTACTGAGTCCGGCAGAGGGATCTTTGTAGTTTCCCCGAACTGGTCTTGGGAAGCGTGCCGGGCTGGACGAGCATAATATCGCGCGGCGGGAAACCGACTACTCCGATCACCTGCTCACGTATTGCTCTTCTTACGGTCGGATAGTCGTCGGAACGTACTTCGGCCACCACTACAATTGACTCTTTGCGCTTGCTGCCTTCGACGCCGAAGGCGATAACGTTACCTGCCCGCACGCCATCAACCGATCCTATTGCCCGTTCAATATCCTCGGGAAAGATGTTGCGGCCGGAAATGATGATTACATCTTTAATCCTGCCGCACAATACCAGTTCAGGAGCTCCTCCGCCCGGGCCTTCGACAAAGTAGGCCAGGTCTCCGGTTCGTAACCAGCCCCCATCTAACAGTTTTTCATTAAGGTCCGGTCGTTTATAGTAGCCGGCCATTACCGATGTTCCGGCAATTTCAAGCTCTCCCACTTCCCGCTTACCCCTTAATTCCCCTGTGTGCAGATCGCGGATCCGCATTTTTAGCCCCGGGATCGGGGTTCCAAGGAGCGGGAACCGGCGTGCTTTTTCATCGGCGGGATCTGCCGGTATTGCCACCCGCTCTGCTTCTAAAGCATCCCGATCAACGGTGTCAGTTGCCATCCCTCTCAATGGTGGCGGAAAAGCCCCTCCCAGGGCTAACTCAGCCATACCAAAAGCGCAGAATACCGCTTCCGCACTAAACCCGTGCGGCTTGCCGGCTTCCACCAGTGTTTCAACAACTTCCGGGTCAACCGGCTCCGCGCCGCTCAGGGCAAGGCGCAGCCCCTTCAGGTCAAGAATTTCATCAGTACCGGTCATCCGGCGGAATGCCCGGGCGGCAAGAACCCAGGAAAAGTTTGGGCCGGAGGTAACTGTTCCTTTATAATCATGCATCCAGCGCAGCCAATCGGCAGGCCGCGAAAGAAAATCCTGCGGAGAGGCCAAAACAAGGGAACAGCCGCTGACCATGGGAACTGTAAGCAGTCCTACCAGGCCCATGTCATGGTACAGGGGAAGCCAGGAAACAAAAATGTCATCTGGAACAGTCTGCGAGGCAGCGATCATCCCGGTTAGGTTTGCCTCAAGAATGCGGGCAGGCAGCATGACCCCTTTGGGGTTCGAGGTGGAGCCTGATGTAAATTGCAAAATAGCCAGTCTGTCGGGATCATAGTCAACCTCTTTGTAATCGGCAGCGGCAGGGCGATCAGGCGCGGCTTCAAGTTCGTTTAGCAGCAGAACCGGAAGATCGCCGGGCTTAACTTCATGAAAGGCTGCAAGATCGGGGTCGAGGAGAAGCAGGCTTATATCACCGTGAATCATCAGGGAGCGGGTTTGGTTGGCAAACTCCTCGACGGAACTGAACCGCATCGGAATGGGCATCATGCTTACACTGCCGCCTGCAAGCCATACAGCCTGGATCGCTGTAACAAGGTTTCTGGTAGTCGGGCCGAGCAGGGCGATGTGATCTCCAGCCTCGACCCCTTTCGCCTGGAGTATTGCGGCCATTCTCAAGGCATCATGGTGAAGCTGCTTCCAGGTTAATGTAAGGGTCTTGTTGTCAGTATCACCGGCGGCGGAACCGACGAAGGTAATGGTATTTGTGCCTTCGGCAACTTTGCGAATCCGGTCAAGCAGCGGTTCTGTTATTAATCCATCGTCAGGAGTAAAAATAATTGCAGGTTCTTGCTCTTCATGCTTCAAGGCAGTCATCTTATTCCTCCAAAAGTTGTTATTGATAAACTATACTATAATTCCAGCCGGTAGATACGATATTTTTTGTACAATACTCCTCCTGCTTTGCGAGCATCGAGGTTCATGCGTTCGTTGAATTCATGTATAGTGGAACCCTCACCGTGTCGAAAGCCCATTTTTAAAGAGTTTACCATGGAATGGTAATAAAGTGATGCGGAAACACCGCGCCTGCGGCCGGCAGGGGTTACAAAAAGGACAAACATGCGCACTCCCTTTATTTTCCGCCGGTAATATAAAAATTTCAGGAATCCTGTGGGGAAAAGCCTCCCGTTTAAACGGGCCAGCACTTCGTTGTAGTCCGGCAAGGTTACAGAAAAGCCCAGGCACTCTCCTGCGCTGTTTTCGATAAAAAGCACCAGTTCCGATCTGGCCAGCTGTTTTAACTTCGCTGCCTCAGCCGCTATTTCTTCATCGCTGGGAGGAATCATGTCCGGCCACTCAGGCATAGACTTGTTTACCACTTCCTTTATTACGGCCATCTCCCGGTTCAAGTTCTTTTTGTCAAGTTGGCGAACCTTAAACCTATAACGCTCTTCTATAATGCGGACCCCACGGATTAATCTTTCCGGGGGGCCATCGGAAAAATCAAAATAATAGGCGTTACGATCAAACTGCTTTTTGAAACCACACTGTTCGATTAAGTCGGCGTAATATGGCGGATTGTAAGAATTCAAAAGCACCGGCGGGCAGTTAAACCCTTCTATTAAAAGCCCCCTGTAGTCATCTCCGTTACTTGGAGACTGAGGCCCTGTTATGGTTTCTGCTCCTTCCCGGCGCAGCCAATCCGTTCCGGCAGTTAAAAGGCTTTTTGCTACATTAAAATCCTCGATGCTTTCAAATAGGGTAAAATAGCTTAAATTCTCCTTTTTGCAGCTATTAAGCCTCTTATCTATACCAACCCCAAGCCGACCGACTACCCGGCCACCTTGTATTGCCAGCAGGAAACAGCTGGGACCCAGCCTTAGCAAGGCATTTTTCTCAGGATCTAAAGTATTATGCATGTCGCTCAGCAGCGGGGGAATCCAATTCGGATCGTCTCGATACAGCTTCCAGGGTAAATTAACAAACTCTTCCCGGTCACCTTTGACCCGGACTTTTCTAATCTCTATTTTGCCGCTCACCTCCCCACTCTCCTTCGATTAAAGTAGCCGGTGGGATCCAAAAACAGGGCAGCCGTTAATCGGCCGCCCTGTCTTAGAACACTCGCAAAAACAGCATGTTTACCCGGCCTTTTTAATATGACTTGGATTTCTTGGCCAGGTATTCGAGCAGGAAGGGATTCAATACTTTAATGTAAGTACCCTTCATACCCAGTGAACGGGATTCAATAACACCGGCGCTTTCGAACTTGCGCAGGGCGTTAACAATAACGGAGCGGGTGATGCCCAACTGGTCGGCAATTTTGCTGGCAACAAGCAGCCCTTCATTACCGCCAAGTTCTTCGAAGATATGCTCCACAGCCTCTAGTTCGGAGTAAGACAGCGTTGCTACTGCAAGCTGAACTACTGCCTTGTTGCGGGCTTCTTCTTCGATTTTTTCGGCTTTTGAGCGAAGGATTTCCATACCGACAACGGTGGCCCCGGTTTCAGCCAGAATAAGGTCTTCCGCATCAAATAGCTCGTTAAAACGAGCCAGGAGCAGGGTGCCGATGCGGTCCCCGCCGCCTAGAATGGGAACTACTGTGGTAATTTTGTTGGCAAACAGGCATCTTTCGTCGTCAATGAAAACACAGTCGTTTGTTTTTTGACGTAAGTTAACCCTTGCTTCTTCGTTGCGAAGGAGGGATTCATTATAATCTTCCGGAAATTTTCCATCTTTTAGAACGTTGTTAACCATCAGTTCGCACTCGAACTCGTCTACCAGGGACCATCCCAGGATGATCCCATCGCGGTCAGCAATGTATATATTGGCATGGATAACATTTTTCAGTACCTCAGCCACATCTTTAAAGTCAACATGCTGTCCTGCACTTTGCAGTAAGATCTTGTTAATCCGACGAGTCTTCTCTAACAATGGAGAAGAAATCACGTCAAACACCTACCTTTCTTCTTTTCTGTTAATTTATAAAATATATTTGCTTAAATCTTTATCCCTGACAACTTTTTGCAGCTTCGCCTCAATATAATCCCTGTCAATTACAATTTCTTCAGAAATCTCCCGGTCCGGGAGAGAAAAAGATAGCTCTTCCAAAACTTTTTCCATTATAGTATGCAGCCGCCGCGCCCCAATATTTTCCATTTCCTGGTTCAGGTAGCATGCAGTTCGGGCAACTTCTTTGATTGCCTCTTCGGTAAAAGTCATTTTCACCCCTTCCGTCTCCAACAGCGCTTTGTACTGCTTGATCAGCGCATTGTTTGGTTCAGTCAGTATGCGTATAAAATCTTCTTCGGCCAGGCTGTCAAGCTCAACCCTGATCGGGAACCTGCCCTGCAGCTCCGGAATTAAATCCGAAGGCTTTGTCGTGTGAAATGCGCCTGCGGCTATAAATAGAACATGATCTGTTTTAACAGGCCCGTACTTGGTTACCACCGTAGATCCTTCAACTATTGGCAATATGTCGCGCTGAACTCCTTCGCGCGAAACATCCGGGCCAGATCCATGATAATCTTTACCGGCAATTTTGTCAATTTCGTCAAGAAATATTATTCCCAACTGCTCTGCTCTTTGTAGAGCTTCGGTAATTACTACATCCATATCAATCAGGCGCTGGGCTTCTTCCTGCTCCAGGATTTTTCTCGCTTCGGATACAGGGACCCTGCGTTTCTTTTTCTTGGCAGGAATAATATTGCCAAGCATATCCTGTAGATTTATGCCCATTTCTTCCATACCCTGGCCGGTAAAAAGCTCCACCATGGGCTGGCGCCGCTCTTCAACTTCAATTTCAACCGTCCAAGACTCCAGTTCTCCTCTTTCGAGCCTTTCCCGAATAAGACGCTGTTCTTCTTTCGCCTTTTGCAGGCGCTCGGCAAAGTTTATATCTTCAACAGGCGGTTCTTCCTGAGGCGGAGCTGCCTGGAAAAGGAAGCCGAGCGGATTTGCAGCCTTGCGCCTCTTTGAAGGGAGGGGCGAAATTATATCGACCAGGCGATCCGCCGCATTTTTACCAGCCTTGTCACGCACTCCCACCATACTCTCGTTTTGGACAATCCTGACCGCAGTTTCAACAAGATCCCTGATCATCGATTCAACATCACGGCCAACGTAACCGACTTCAGTAAATTTAGTTGCTTCAACCTTCACAAAAGGAGCATTAACCAATTTGGAGAGGCGTCTTGCAATCTCTGTTTTGCCGACCCCGGTTGGCCCAATCATGATAATATTCTTGGGGATGATGTCTTCCTGCAGCTCCTGGCCCAGCTGCTTACGCCTGTATCGATTTCGCAGTGCAACGGCAACACAGCGTTTCGCATCTTCCTGCCCGACAATATAGCGATTTAGTCTGTTAACTATTTCCTGCGGAGTCAGTTCTTCTTTGGTCATTCAACAATCAACCCTTCTATAACTCTTCGATGATTATTCTATCGTTCGTGTAAATACATATTTCAGCGGCAATTTTCATCGCTTCAAGCACTATTTGGCGGGGTTCAAGGTCGCTATTGCGCAGAAGAGCCTTGGCCGCGGCGATAGCGTATGGAGCGCCCGAACCAACTGCGGCGATACCGTCATCGGGTTCAATCACTTCACCTGTCCCGGATATCATGAGTAAGATATCTTTGTCGGCGGCAACCAGCAGCGCTTCCAGGCGCCTTAAAACCCTATCGGTTCGCCACTCCCGGGCTAATTCAACAGCCGCGCGGAGCAGGTTTCCGCTGTAGCTTTCCAGTTTCCCTTCCAGCTTTTCACAAAGCGTAAGCGAATCAGCTGCCGCTCCGGCAAAGCCGGCAATAACTTTGCCCTCGTAAAGGCGGCGCACCTTTTTGGCTCCCTGTTTTATAATCGTATTGCCTCCAAAAGTTACCTGCCCGTCACCGGCAATGGCAACTGAGGACTCTTTCTTAACAGCTATTACAGTGGTAGCTTCAAACATAAATCAGCCCGCCTCACTAAGCACCCTTAATTAACTGCGCGGGTGCGCCTTTTGATAAACTTTCCTCAGATGATCTTTAGTAATATGTGTGTATATCTGAGTTGTCGATAGGCTTGCATGCCCCAAAAGTTCCTGGACCACTCTTAAATCAGCCCCTCTTTCCAAGAGATGGGTGGCGAAAGAGTGGCGGAGCGAATGAGGTGTTATGCCATCTTTCGCTGTAACCTGCCGGATATATTTCTTGAAAAGAAGCCTTACTCCCCTGTCACTGAGCTTTTCTCCAAAACGGTTAAGGAAGAGGGCCTCGCTCTTTGTTTCATTTTTGCTGCGGGCCTGCAGCACCGGTCGGATTTCGAGCAGGTAATCCCGAATAAATGCCGTCGCTACTGTGCCGACAGGAACTATTCTTTCTTTATTTCCTTTTCCGGTAACCCTGATCAATCTTTCCGCCAAATTTAATGAGCGCTCGGTCAGGGAAACGAGTTCGCCGGCTCTCAATCCACTTGCATAAATCAGTTCCAGAATGACGCGATCCCGGAAACCGAGTACCGTCCGGCAATCAGGAGCTCTTAGCAGCTCTTCCAATTCGTGATAATAGAGGAAGTGCGGCAGCATGCTCCCTTTTTTGGGGCTTGTCACAATCGTCCAGCGGCCTGCTTCGAGAAGTCCTCTTCGCTGCAAATAAAACAAAAAAGACCGCGCTGCGGACAATTTGCGCGCAATCGAACTGCGGGTATAACCCTTATCCATGAGCCAGGCCAAGTAACTGCGCAGGGCCAGGTGGTTTAAGCTGCTTACCGCCGTATCTTCATCGTCAAGGCGCGCGAGAAACTGAATCACATCGCCACGATAAGCTTGAATGGTCAGGGGAGAAGCATTTTTCCCGGCATCCATATGGGCCAGAAAGAGCTCCAATTCTTCATACACTTAGCAGCACCCTCACCATACTAACATAAATTTATCTGATGAGCAATAAAATATAGCTGTTTTTTAAAAAATTCAAGCTATTCATAGTTAAACCTAACTTGCCTATTTTTTGGCCGCTGTTACTTTCTCTTTTGCAGGAGCTTTAGAATTGGGGCATTCCTTATTCGAACAGCGCGCCACCTTATTTTTACCCGGCGCCGCTTCAACCATTATAGAACCACATTCTGAACATTTACGCGATAGTGGTTTGTTCCAAAGCGAAAAATCGCATTCAGGATAATTGCTGCAGCCATAGAATACTCTTCCCTTACGGCTGCGTCTTTCGATTAAATTGCCTCCGTCTTTCGGACAGCTTACCCCGGTATCATTAACAATCTTTTTCGTATACTTGCATTCGGGGTACGACGGGCAAGCCAGGAATCTTCCAAACCGCCCATGCTTAAATTGCAAATTCTTTCCACACTGAGGACAGGTTTCTTCACTAACTTCCGGCTCAAGCTCAACTTTTTCAATTTTTTCATCAGCTACAGCCAGGCGTTCTTTTAAACAGCCATTGTAAAACTCGTCTAAAACTGTTAACCATTCCAGCTGCCCCACTTCAACATCATCAAGCTGTTTTTCCAGGCGGGCTGTAAAGTCTATATCCATTACTTCCGGGAAGAATTCCAACATCATCTTAACAACAACTATTCCCAGGTCGGTGGGAACAAATGCCTTGTTCTCTTTACGGACATAGCCCCTGCTTTGAATAGTCTCAATAATCGGGCTATAAGTGCTGGGCCTGCCTATACCTTTTTCCTCCAGGGTCTTGATTAATGAAGCCTCGTTGTAGCGGGGAGGGGGCTGGGTAAAATGCTGGTCCGGAATCAGTTCGATCAGTTCTAGGTTTTGGCCCTCTTCAAGATCGGGCAGTAGAACTTCTTCACCCTGATCATTATTGCTGTAAACGAGAAGGAATCCGGGGAACCGCAGCGTTGAACCTACAGATTTAAATGTATAGTCACCGACTGAGACCTTAACCCGGACCTGATCGTAAAGAGCGGGGCTCATCTGGCTGGCCACAAAACGATCCCAGATTAACTTGTAGAGCCGGTTTTGATCTTTGCTCAGGAATTTTTCGACTTGTTCGGGAGCGCGGCTTATCCCAGTTGGCCTTATTGCTTCGTGAGCCTCCTGGGCCCCTTTTTTGGATTTATACCGGGGAGGCTTAGCAGGAACGAAATCTTGTCCAAAACGTTCTTTCACCAGGCTCCGGGCGTCTTCTGCAGCCTGATCGGCAACTCGCGTGGAATCGGTACGGATATAGGTAACCAGGCCCACGGTTTCTTTTGATCCGATGCTGATCCCTTCATACAGCTGCTGCGCTACAGACATTGTCTTGCGGCTGGTGAAACCGAGTTTGGATGAGGCCTCCTGCTGCAGGCTGCTGGTTGTAAAAGGCGGTAGAGGCCGTCTCCTGCGCTCGGAGCGCCTGACCTGCTCAACTGTAAAAGGCTCCTTTTCAACCGACCCTATGATAGATGCTGCTTCTTCCCTGCTGGCAGGTTTGACTTTCTTGCCCTTATAGCGCTCTAACTGAGCCTTAAAACGGTCCTTCTTAGTGCCGGGATCAAGCAAAGCTTCGATCGACCAGTATTCTTCAGGCACAAAACGTTCGATTTCTTCTTCCCGGTCACAGATCATACGAACTGCCACAGACTGCACCCTGCCGGCACTGAGGCCGCCGCGAATCTTGCGCCAGAGAAGGGGGCTGATCTGGTACCCCACCAGGCGGTCGAGCACCCTGCGCGCCTGCTGTGCATCAACCCTGTTCATATCCAGCAAGCGCGGATTTTTAAAAGCCTCTTTTATTGCTTCTTTTGTGATCTCGTGAAATTCAACCCGGCATGGCTGATCAAAATCCATTTTCAGAGCCCTGCCGATATGCCAGCAGATAGCCTCACCTTCACGATCCGGGTCGGCGGCAAGGAATATTCGCGAAGCCTTTTTACCGGCGCTCTTAAGCTCGCTAAGTATCTTCCCCTTTCCACGGATAGTGATATATTGGGGTTCAAACTTATTTTCTATATCAACGCCCAGTTTACTGCGGGGCAGATCAATAAGATGTCCCTGGGAGGCGACAACTTTATATTTGCTGCTCAGAAATTTTTTTATGGTCCGGGCTTTTGTTGGCGATTCCACTATAACCAGGTCTGCCAAAATAATTCATCCTTTCAGAAACTAAAGTTCCAGATGGTATTGTATCATTACCTGTCAAATCCGACAAAAATATTTTCCCGGAAGCTGGCGCACCTTATTTTTTAGCTCCAGGTTTAACAGGGCTGCCCCTGTCACGGCTGCGCTCGTGCCGGAGTTACGGATAATATCGTCAATATGCTGTGGCTGATAGGGGATGAGCTGAAGCAGTTCCTTTTCATCCGCCGGAAGTTCTTCAGGATAATCTAAGCTAAGCTGTTCTCCGGAAAAGCGGTCAAGCGCCAATTCATCGAGTATATCTGCCGCCGACTCAACCAGACGGGCCCCCTCTTTAATCAGGCGGTGGCAACCCCGGCTATATGGGCTGCCAACATTACCCGGCACTGCAAAGACTTCGCGGTTTTGTTCAAGGGCATAACCTGCCGTGATCAGGGCGCCGCTTTTAGCGGTAGCTTCAACAACAACGGTGCCGAGAGAAAGAGCGCTGATAATGCGGTTGCGCCGGGGAAAATGAGCTGGCTTGGGAAGTGTGCCGGCCGGAAACTCGCTGATTACGGCTCCGGAAGCAGCGATCTTTTCTTTCAATGCCACATTCTGGGGAGGGTAGCACTGATCGGCCCCGCAGCCAAGCACAGCCACGGTATAACCTCCGGCCTCGAGGGCTCCGGAGTGGGCGGCAGTGTCAACCCCCAGGGCCATTCCACTTACGATGCTGACACCGGAAGAGGCAAGCTCTACAGCCAGGTTTGCTGCCACTTCTTTCCCGTAAAATGTGCAGCGCCTGCTGCCAACTATAGCTACTGCGGGCAGAAAAGCTTTTTCCAATGATCCCTTGTAGTATATAAGGGGCGGCGGTTTTGACACCTGCTTCAATAAAGGGGGATAGCCGGGATCTTCAACAGAAAGGCAGCTAAGCCCGAGTTTTTCCAGCCGCTGCCACTCTTTTTCCGGTTCTACAGACTTTCTTTCAGCTTCGATCCTGGCGCCATAACCGGCCATTCCAGGAATAGCTTCATAGCTGCCACCGGGCGCTCTCCAGGCTTCTTCGTATGAGCCAAAATGCTCTAAAAGGAGAGCTAAGCGAAGCGGGCCTAAAAAATTAATCTGGTTTAAAGCGTTAAGGTAGACCATGTCTTTATTGTGGCTATAGCTCAAGTTTGTTTTCTCCTGGTCTGTTCTGGTCTAGTTCTGGTCCGAGCCGGTTTTAAGCTGGTTTAAAAGCTCTTTGGCCTCCTTAAACTCCGGCAGCTTCCTGCAGAGCAGTCCGTATTCGAGACTGTCAACAAGGGCAATCCAGCTCGCTTCGATTATGTTGGGCGATACGCCTACCGTGCCCCAGCTTCTCTGGTCATCACGGGTTTCTATCAGAACCCTGACCTGGGCCCCGGTTCCATCAAAACCATCTATTACACGAACCTTGAAGTCAACGAGCTTCATTTTCTTCAGGGCCGGATAAATCCCTTCCAGGGCTTTCCTTAAAGCGTTATCAAGGGCGTTAACAGGACCGTTACCTTCTGCCGCCGTATGGACCTGCTGGTCGCCAACCCGAACCTTGATCGTTGCCTCGGAAAATAGCCTGCCGTCCTCACGCTTATCAATGATTAAGCGGAAACCCTCCAACTTGAAGAGCGGCTGATAGGCTTTCATCATCTTTAGAACAAGCAGCTCGAACGAACCTTCAGCCCCCTCAAACTGGTATCCGTAATGTTCCAGCTCTTTGATCTTGCGTAGAACCGAAAGGGTATCGGGTTGATCTTTTAGCAGCTCAATGTTGGTCCCGTTTGATTTCATCGAAATGCTGCTGCGCCCGGCCAATTCCGAAACCAGGATCCGGCGCCGGTTCCCTACCAGTTCCGGTTCCGCATGCTCGTATGTTTCGGGCTTTTTGCTGACGGCGTCGATATGAACGCCTCCCTTGTGCGTAAATGCATTATAACCGACATAAGGGAGCTGATCGGGCAGGGCAAAGTTAGCCTGTTCCGCTACAAACCGCGACAGTTTCGTTAATCCGCGCAGCTGCTCTGCAGAGAGCACATCATATTTCATTTTGATCTGCAGGTTTGGGATAATAGTGCAGAGGTTTGCATTACCGCAGCGCTCGCCGTAACCGTTAATTGTTCCGTGAACATGGGTAGCTCCGTGTTTAACGGCTAATAGTGCATTCGCGGTAGCCATCCCGGCATCATCATGGGTATGGATACCAAGTGGTGTCGAGATCCTGGATGTAACCGCCTCCATAATAGGCGGGAGATCCCAGGGCATTAAACCCCCGTTGGTGTCACACAGAACCACTACATCGGCACCGCCAAGAGCAGCAGCCTCAACTGTTAGCAGAGCATAATCAGGGTTAGCGCTGTAACCGTCAAAAAAGTGTTCAGCATCAAAAATAACAATTTTGTCGAGGGCCTTCAGGTAAGCCACACTATCTTTTATCATGGCCAGGTTTTCTTCAAGGCTGGTTTTAAGGGCGTCTCTCACATGAAAATCCCAGCTCTTACCGAAGATGGTTACGACCTCGGTTTTCGCCCCGACCAGGGCCTGCAGGTTTTCATCTTCGTCGGCTTTGATGCCCGGGCGGCGTGTGCTGCCGAAAGCGCACAATTTTGCGTTCTTAAATTTTACCCGCGCTGCTCTTTTAAAAAACTCAATATCTTTAGGGTTTGAGCCGGGCCAACCACCCTCAATGAAGGTTACGCCAAATTCATCCAGTTTCTGGGCAACCTTAATTTTATCGGAAACGGAAAAAGATATCCCTTCCCGCTGTGAACCGTCACGCAGTGTTGTGTCATAGATATCAATCTTGTGCATATGGCTATTCTCGCTTTCGGGCAGCTAAAATTACTGGTATTATACTACACCTGCTTAATATTGCAAAACAAATTGAGCTTTTTTTCAGAAGCAGCCTGTTTGGAGCCCCCGGTCCGGGGTGGTTAAGGGTTTACTGCGGTTCGATCAGTAGCCGTACTCGTAATCAATTAAACGGTAGCACTCTGGAGGCAGCTCCCTCAAAAAAAGCGACGGCCCCTCGGAGGTAGCCCCGTAACTGCGGAAATCATCCCTGTAGGTTGTAAGAAAAAGGTAACGCCTGGCCCTGGTTACCGCCACATAAAAAAGGCGCCGCTCTTCTGCTACTGCATTCCCGATAGACCTGGAACTGGGGAAATGGCCCTGGTTCATGCCGATAATAAAAACAGCATCCCATTCCTTGCCCTTGGCGCTGTGAATGGTGGAGAGGGTAAGCTGGCCATCAACTGAAGAACCGCCGGCTGCAACGCCGGCAAAAACAGACTCTTCAAGAGCCAGTGATTCCAAAAATGTATCAAGAGTATTAAAGCGGTCGGAATAGATAGCCAGCCTTTCAATACCGTGCAGTCGGTCATCATACTGGTCGGGATACTCTTTTTTTAAAACCTGATCGTAGTTCATTTTCAAGATCGTTTCGATCATCAGGGGCACGGAGCCTCCGCCTACCCCCAGCAGTTCCGTTAGTGTATCAATCAGCTCTTTCCAACTTTCTTTACCGCGTTTGGGCTGCTCTCTGCCATCAATCGCGGCATCGAGGGGGCTGGGATGTGATTTCAACTTCTCCCACAACTTAGTAAATGTGCCCGGGCCGAGCCCCTGCTGCAGGACTGCAATACGGCGCCAGGCCTGCTCATCGAAAGGATTATAGATCACTTTCAGGTAAGCGAGAACATCTTTTATGTGCGCTTTCTGGAAAAATTTGACCCCGCCGTAAGTACGATAGCTTATACCCTCGCGACCCAGGGCAAATTCAATTTCGGGGGTAAGATAAGAACTGCGATAGAGTACCGCCATCTCTTTAAGAAGAACACCTTCATTGCGCATCCTGCGGATAGCCTGGATTAAAAAGTCAGCTTCTGCCCCGGCGTCCTGTAATTTGACGACAGAGGGCTGTTCGCCGGGATCGTTTTTGGAAAAAAGCTGCTTCGGCAGCTGATCCCGGTTGTAGCTGATCGAGCAGTTGGCCAGTTCAACTATTTCAGGCGTGCTGCGGTAATTCTGTTCCATGCGGACAATACAGCAGTTAGCATATTTTTCCGGAAAGGTGAGAATGTTATCGATGTTGGCGTACCGGAAGGCATAAATTGACTGGGCATCGTCACCAACGACACAAATTGAAGAATGGCCGGCAAAGAGATCAATAATGCCGGATTGGACCACATTGGTATCCTGGAATTCGTCAACCAGAAGGTGTGAAAAACGGCTTCGGTAAAAGTCAGCCAGATCCGGTTGTTCATTAAACAGTTTCAGCCAGCAGAGCAGCAGATCGTCAAAATCAAAGTTATTGCCGCCGAGCTTTCTAATTTCATACTTTTCAGCTACATCTTCCACCACCTGGAGATACTCGAGGCGGTAAGAATAGTCTTCCTGCATTACATCTTTAACTGATAAACCCGAATTCCTGGCCTGGCTGATCACCCGGCCGAGGAAATTTCTCTTCATCAAAAGTTTTTTATCATCATCGCCAATCGAGGCGTCCCTGATAATCTGCTTAATCAGGGCTGTGCTGTCATCTTCATCCAGAATGGTAAAGTTCGCACTGCGGCCGGCTAAAGCAGCGTGGCGCCTTAGTATACGCGCTCCCATGCTGTGAAAGGTGCCGGCCCACAGGCCATGCGGCCAGTAGCCGAGCAGATCTTTGAGCCGCTCTTTCATTTCCTCTGCAGCTTTATTTGTAAAGGTAAGCAGGAGGAGGTTTTCCGGATCGGTTCCGGATTTAATTAGATGAGCGGCCCTGAATATGAGCGCTCTTGTTTTACCGGAGCCCGGACCGGCCAGCCCCAGGAGAGCCGACTCCGTGGTGGTAACAAACTCTAATTGAGCTTCATTCAATTGCTTTTCCAGGTCTGCGCGCCACTCCGGATCTGCTTCAAAACGCTGCTTCTTGGGGTTGTAATTATTCACCGGTTCATCCCTTTCTTATTCCTGCCACCAGGCGGATCATAACATATTTTAGAATCGGCTTCCATAACCGGCGATGCCGACTCTGGATTAATCCTGAAGTTCTGTGAGGACTATGGAGGAGCAATTATAAATTAGCATATCATGAAAAACTTCCCCACTCTTTGACCCAAACAAAGTAGACGAAGGAACCTTTGGTTGCTGGACAAGAACGCTGAAGCTGCGGTATGATTTATAAAACACGCTAAGTACCCTTATCCGGGCGGGAAAGCGGGTCAGGCCATGCTAAACGATGTAAAAGAAATATTAAGCGAAGTACTGCAGGCGATCACCCCAATTGTAGCTGTTATTATACTCATTCAACTATTTCTGATCGATGCCCCTCTTGAACTGTTCATGCGCTTTATTGCCGGGGCCGTGATGGTAACTGTTGGCCTTTTTCTTTTTCTGATCGGTGTTCGGGTCAGCCTGCTTCCCATCGGTGAAACAATCGGCTCAGATCTGGTATCAAAGGGATCTCTTGCCATATTACTGATCGCTTCATTTATATTTGGCGTAATTGTGACAATCGCTGAACCCGATGTGCGCGTCCTGGCCCACCAGGTAGATACAGCGTCAGGCGGGGCTATCCCTTCAGGAATACTGATCGGGGCGGTTGCTGTAGGCATCGGCGTTTTTGTCACCCTGGCAATTTTGCGTATCCTCCTTGGTGTCAAGATCGGTTACCTGCTTGCCGCCGGATACGTCCTGATCCTGGTCCTCTCTTTCTTTACCCCACCCGGCTACGTGGCAATCTCTTTTGATGCCGGGGGAGTAACCACAGGCCCGATGGCAGTACCTTTCATCCTCGCTCTCGGGGTTGGCGTTTCCTCGGTTTTAGGCGGCAAGTCAGGTGTGTCTGACGCTTTTGGCTTAATCGGCCTTGCCTCTATCGGCCCTGTGATCAGCGTGATGATCCTGGGGGTGATTTACGGTTGAGCTTCGATTTTGTCCTCAAAGGTTTTGACGAAATTCTGCTTGAGGTTATAGCTGCGGTCAGTCCGATCCTGATCATTTTCTTGCTTTTCATTCTGGTCTTTAAAAAACCGGCCAGTACAATTATTTCGCTCTTCCGCGGTATAGCTTTTGCTTTTATCGGCCTCGCCCTATTCCTGCAGGGGGTTAAAATAGGCTTCATGCCGGTCGGTATGGAGATGGGGTCTATCCTCGGCGCTATGCCTAACCGTTGGATCCTGATCCCCCTGGGCTTTATTCTTGGCTTTACCGCTACCCTGGCCGAGCCGGCTGTCCGTATTTTAAGCCGCCAGGTTGAACGAAGCTCAAGCGGATCAATCAGAAGCACTTTTATCCTGCTAACTCTTTGTTTCGCCGTCGGTCTTTTCATCTCACTCGGGATGCTCAGGGTCATTTACGGTATCCCCTTCTATTACATCATCATCCCGGGTTACCTGCTGGCAATTGTGCTGATGTTTTTTTCAAAACCGTCGTTTACCGCAATCGCTTTTGATTCCGGGGGAGTAGCGACCGGTCCCATGACTGTAACTTTTATCATGGCCCTTGCAATAGGCGCTGCCGATGCTATCGAAGGTCGAGATTCGGTTGTTGACGGCTTTGGCCTGATCGCCCTTGTAGCCCTGGCCCCAATCCTGATCGTAATGCTGGTTGGGTTTTTTTACCCCGAAAACAATGATGACTGTGATGATGATGACAATGATGTTGAAACAACTGAATGTTCATTGAATGAGAGCAGCGATCAGGAGGAAGATTCGATCGCCGAAGAGGTTTTGCTGAGTAATTTACCTGATCAAGAGGGCCAAAAAGAGCCCGAAAACAATGCCGCTTCAAGCGGCACGGAGGGATTCAACGATGGAAACAGGCCTGAAGCATGATTTAATCGTAACCATTGTCAAAAAAGGGGGTTGCGAAAAGATTGTTAAAGCCTCAAGGGAAGCGGGTGCTGAAGGTGCGACAATCATACCGGCCAGGGGAACGGGGATCCACGAGCAAAAAAAACTGCTTGGCATCCCAATCGAACCGGAAAAAGATATTGTCCTCACCATTATTAAGGCAGAAAAGACTGAAAGCGTGCTAAACGCTATCATTAAAGCCGGCAAGCTTAATCAGGAAGCTACTGGCATCGCTTTCGTGCTTGACCTGAAAAAAGTGGTCGGTGTGGTTCACCTGGTCAGAGCACTCGGCTTGGAAGAAAAAAATTTATAGGAGGGAATATCCCTCCTATAAAAAATAATTCAAAATCACCGCGACCGGACCACCTGTAAAGTGGCACTTCCACGTTTACCTTTATAAGCTGTCTTGCTCAGCTTTATTCTGAATGGTGTCTGTAATGGTCTCGATTTTCAATAATTCCTTTTTATTACTGCTTTTCAAACTCATCCTTCCCGACTCCACAAACAGGGCAAACCCAATCATCGGGAATATCATCAAATGACGTACCTGCAGCAACTCCATTATCTGGATCTCCTTCAGCCGGATCATAAACATAACCGCATACCTGGCATTCCCATTTATCCATTATATTTTCCTCCTCCATGCTTATTTGGGCATCTCAACGTTATCGCCTTTAAGCTAAAGCGAACGATTTCGAAATGCCTCATTTATTACTGAAATTATACCACAAATGCCCAGGGGCATGGAATAGCTGCCGCTTTATTTTTACGGCCAAAGCACAGACAATATAAACAGAAGCAGGATATTGGCCCATGATAGAGAATATCTGTTTCTGGATCGATGAACAAAAATTTACCGCAACAGGAAATGGAGTGATCTTATGCTGGCCAGGGCATATTCCTGCGCAATTCTCGGAATCTCCGGCATTCCCCTGGAAGTGGAAGTTGATATTTCAGACGGCCTGCCTTCTTTTGATATAATCGGACTCCCCGATGCTTCTGTGAGGGAGTCCAGGGAAAGGGTACGCGCTGCCATTAAAAACAGCGGATTCACCCTTCCCTATTCCAGGATCACGATCAATCTTGCCCCGGCTGATCTGAAAAAAGAAGGTTCCTCCTTTGACCTGGCGATAGCGATTGCTCTGCTGGCGGCAACCAATCAGCTTCCCGCCGGAGAGAAGATTGCAGAAAGCGTTTTTGTCGGCGAGCTTTCATTGGATGGCAGCCTGAGAACAATTAACGGAGCCCTGGCCATCGCACTTTCTCTTTTTGAGAATAAAAATTACAAGGCTAAAACCCTATACCTGCCTGCCGGAAACAGCAACGAAGCGGCGCTTGTTGCAAAACTAAAGATCATTGGAGTTAGCTCGTTGGCCCAGCTTGTGAATCATCTATGCGAATCAGAAAATATAGATCCCCTTCCTTCAACAATGGTTCATAATTTCAAGGCAGGCTGTCAGAGCCTTGATTTTGGGGAAGTCAGGGGCCAGGAAATGGCCAAGAGAGCCCTGGAAGTTGCCGCTGCAGGAGCGCACAATGCCCTTCTTTTCGGACCGCCCGGCAGCGGTAAAACGATGCTGGCCAAACGTATCCCCTCGATCCTCCCCACTCCCGATCTGGATGAAATCCTGGAAATAACCCGCATTCACAGTGTGGCAGGCCTTCTGTCATCATCCAAACCGCTGATTGGAGAAAGGCCTTTCCGCAGCCCCCATCACAGCGCGTCGACAGCAGGGATCATCGGTGGTGGTAAAATACCGCGGCCCGGTGAGGTCAGCCTCGCTCACTTAGGAGTCCTCTTTTTTGACGAGCTGCCCGAGTACAGGCGCGAAGTGCTCGAAGCTCTAAGGCAGCCGCTTGAAGACAGCGCCGTTACTGTAACCAGGGCTGCCGCAACGGTTAGCTATCCGGCAGATTTCATGTTCGTCGGTTCAATGAATCCCTGCCCCTGCGGGAATTACGGAGATCCAAAGCGCGAATGCCGCTGCAGCCCGCCCCAGATTTTCCGCTACCGCTCCAAGTTATCCGGCCCGCTGCTTGATCGAATTGATATCCAGGCAGAAGTGCCGGGCATTAAAATCGAAGAAATTGATAGTCCAAATAACGGGGAATGCTCCGCAAAAATTCGCAGCCGCGTCGAAGCTGCAAGAGAGTTACAAATAGAGCGCTACCGCAAAATCAAAGTCAAGGCTAACGCCCAACTGCGGTCCCGGCACTTTGAAAAATACTGCCCCCTCGCGCCGGAAGCAAAAAAACTGCTGCACCTCACCTTTCAAAGCCTTAATCTCTCCATGCGCGCCCATGATCGAATCATCAGGGTGGCAAGGACAATAGCCGACCTGGACGGAGCGGAAGTAATAAATTCAGCCCATATTGCCGAGGCGGTGCAATACCGAAATCTGGACCGGTTGGGCTAAATCCAGGATGAGCCGGTTAAAGAGGTATTTTACGGCCTAATCCTTTCTCTATTGCAAGTAATAATACTTTTCTACCCACTACAACATCACAAACAGCCATACCGATGTTACTGCATACAATTAACTGATCATCTTTTTCTCTTCCACTTGCGTTACCGGCAATAACTTCTCCTGTTTCGCAGGTAATTTCAGGTAAACCATCAGGGAAATAACCTGCTTCAGCCAGATGGCGATGATCTGCAGCGCTATCTACGATATACTTGTCGGCCCTGTGAGCAATAGCAGGATCCCAGAAAGTGTTCAAATCACAGGGGATAATTGTTTGGCCAGAAGAGACCCATTTATCCTTAACTACAGCCATAGGTTTTTTTAGGATAACAGTTGCAGAGCTGAGAACCTGGCAGTTTTTGGCAACAAATTCCGGATCTTTGCCGCGGATGATTTCAACCGATAGTTCTGGCTGTAAAGTTTCAAAAAGATGATCCATGGCCTGCCTGTTAATATCATAAATATATATTTTCTTTAGTTTATCCAAAGTTTTTGTGATAAAACGGCAATGTTCTGTGCCCTGGACCCCGCAGCCAAACATCCCAAAGGTCTCAGCGTCGGAATGCAGCGATGCAGCGGCAAGCGCAGTTACTGCAGGTGTCCGCATTGCGGTTATATAATTTGCATCCATGATAGCCAGGGGGCTGCCCGTGTAAGGATCGCTTATAACCATCAGGCCGGTAATCTGGGGGAGATTATGTTGAGTGGGATTTTCAGGATAGCTGCTAATCCACTTGACTCCCACTGCATTTTCAGCTGGGACATAAGCCGGCATGGCATGAAAAAAATTGACCTGGAATGGGTGAACCCCGGATTTGGGTGGCATCTCAGATTCTTTATTGCCATGGGCCAGCAATGCTTTCCTGGTTAAAGCGAGGGTATCATCCAGGGTAAGTCCGGCATTTTTTACTTCCTGCGCAGTTAAGTGGATCATTTCTTTGCCAAGCTTTAGATGTTTGATTACCTGTTCACGTTCTTTTTCCTGGTCCATAAGAGTCCCTCCTGCATATAGTATAGAGGAAATATAATAGCAGAGATAATCATTTTCTGGAATCTTCTTTCCCCA
>SLPH01000168.1 GCA_007132095.1 Syntrophomonadaceae bacterium
AATAGGCGAGGGCGGAATGGCCCGTGTTTTCCGGGGCAGGGATAACCTGTTGAAGCGGACAGTTGCGATTAAGGTATTGAAGGATCAGATGACCGGAGATGCCGCGTTCGTTCGCCGTTTTCAGAGAGAGGCCCAGTCTGCTGCGGCTCTTTCGCACCCTCACATTGTTAATATCTATGATGTTGGCGAAGAAGAAGGCCTCTACTTTATGGTGATGGAGTATGTGGACGGTAAGAACCTGAAAGAACACATTCGCAGCAAAGGCAGACTGTCGATGCACGAAGCGATTGAAATTACCAGGCAGATAGCCGAAGCCCTGGCTCATGCGCATGAATCCGATTTGATCCACCGTGATATTAAACCACAGAACATCCTTTTTTCCCGTGATGGAAAAGTTAAAGTAACAGACTTCGGCATCGCTATTGCCGGGGACGGGGCTACGTTGACCGTGGGCGACCAGATTATCGGGTCAGTGCAATATTTTTCTCCCGAGCAGGCCAGGGGCGGACTGGCCGTAAAACAGTCCGATCTCTACTCACTTGGGATAATGCTTTACGAAATGATCACAGGCACGCTGCCTTTCAGCGGCGAAAGCCCGGTCGCGGTGGCAATGAAACATATCCAGGAAGAAATTGTAAGGCCGCGCCAAATCGTCAGCAGTATTCCGGAATCGCTGGAAAACGTGATCATGAAAGCTGTCGAAAAAGATATGGCTGACCGTTATAGCGGCGCCGAGGAACTGCTTGAAGATCTCTTTTACGTGGAGCAAAAAGGCACGCCCAGGGCGGCCAAACCCAGGAAAACTCTTAATGATAGCGATGATGACAGCGGAACTGTTCTGCGGCCGACAAAGAAGGACCAGTTTGATAAAAATAACCGCAGCTACGGGTGGGTTAAATACGTGGTGCTCTTGCTGATCCTGGGTTTGCTTGGCGGCGGTGCTTTTTATGTTCTAAACTCTTACCTTTTTTTGCCCGAGGTTGAAGTGCCGGATGTAAGAGATATGACCCAGAGCGAGGCCGCCCAGACTCTCAGGGTTACGGAGCTGGAAGTGGCCGATGAAGTTTTCTATATTGCCGATGATATTATCCAGGTGGGCAATGTAGTCAGGACTGAGCCTGAAGCGGGCACCATGGTCAGGGCAAACCGGGAGATAATCCTTTACGTGAGCAAGGGACCGGATTATATCATCACACCAAATTTAAGCGGTCGGACTGAATCTGAGGCCAGGGTAATTTTAAGGGAGCTTGATTTGGAGATGGAAGTGGTCCAGGAATATAACGAAGCTGTCCAGGCAGGACGCATTTTCCGCCAATCCCCGGGCGAGTCTTTCCGTTCCTACCCCGGGGACACTGTAATCGTCTATATCAGCCTCGGACGCGGACCCTTTGAAATTATCAACCTGATTGGTTACCCCGAGGAAGAGGCAGTGGCCTGGTTGGAGGATCACGAATTACGGCCCCGCCTGCGGGTTGAGTTTTCCTTTGAACCAACCGGAACGGTTATCCAGCAGCAGCCTGAACCGGGTGAAATGGTCCTGCCGAATCAGTCAGTTGACCTGGTTATAAGCAATTAAACCGTCAGGCAGAGGGGAGATTAATTGCTCGAAGGGACAGTAATAAAAGCTGCGGGAGGTTTTTTTACGGTCCGTCATGGCAGCGGGACCAATTTCGTGTGCCGTGCCCGGGGAAACCTTAAAAGGGGCCGGTCATCAGTGATAGTTGGCGATCTGGTCCGCTTTCAGCCCGAGCACCCCGCCGACCCCAAAACTTCCGGTCCCGCCGGGGAAAGCCCTGCTGCAAGGGGAGTTATTGAAGAAAAACTTCCGCGCCGCACAGAGTTAAGCCGTCCACAGGTTGCCAACATTGATCAATTAATTGTCGTGATGTCGCTTAAGGATCCTCCCTGTGACTGGCAGCAGACCAGCCGTATGTTCGTCCTGGCTGAGTCTGAATCAATGGATGCCCTGCTCTGCCTGAACAAACTCGACTTGATTACCGAAGCGGAATTGGAGCAGGTTAAGGAACAGGCCGGGTTCTATCCTTACCCCGTTTTCTATACCAGCGCCCTGACCGGAACCGGTATTGACGAGTTAAAAGTAAAACTGGCCAGGAGCTGTTCGGTTATGGCCGGGCCTTCGGGGGTCGGAAAATCGTCGCTGCTGAACGCGATTCAACCGGGCCTGGCGCTGCAGACAGGCAGCGTAAGCGATAAAATCAGGCGGGGCCGTCATACTACACGCCAGGCTGAGCTGATGCCCCTGGAAAGCGGCGGTATGGTTGTAGATACCCCCGGTTTTTCAAGACTGGAGCTTACCGGGATTGATAAGGGAGAACTGTCCTCATATTTTCCTGAACTGGAGCAGCTGCGCTCCGGCTGTGCTTTCCGCAACTGCCTGCATTTACAGGAACCGGGCTGCGCGGTGAGGCAGGAAGTGGGTGTATCAATTAACCCCGAACGTTATAGACATTATAAATATTTCATGGCCGAGATCAGCAGCAATGCGGAGGGATAAAAATGCGTGTTAAAGTAGCTCCTTCACTGCTGGCGGCCGATTTTAGCCGCCTGCGCGATGAAGTGAAAAGGGTAGAAGAACATGGCGCCGATTGGATTCACCTCGATGTGATGGACGGCCATTTTGTGCCTTCTATTACTGTCGGTCCTATAGTGGCCAAGTCTTTGCGGCCGCACACCGGGCTATTCATGGATGCGCACCTGATGGTGGAGCATCCCGAGAGGCATGTTGCTGCCTTTGCCGGGGCCGGTGTCGATCTGATTACTGTCCAGGCGGAGGCAACGCCTCATCTCGACGGGCTGCTGCGGTTGATCCGCTCCGAAGGTGCAAAAGCAGGGGTGGCTCTTAACCCCTCGACCCCGCCGCACGTGCTCGAGTATGTCTGGCCCCTGCTCGATCTGATCCTGGTCATGAGCGTGAATCCGGGCGCCGGCGGGCAGGAATTTATCCCGGCAGTGCTGCCAAAAATAAACTGCCTTGCTTCCCGGGCGCGCCGGGAGGGGCTGGAAGTTGAGATCCAGGTTGACGGGGGTGTTAACCGCCATACCGCGCCGCAGATAGTGGAAGCGGGAGCAACAGTTCTGGTTGCCGGTTCTGCTGTATTTAAAGATGCGGGAGGCATGGAGCTGATCGGGGAAATGAAAAAATTAGGGACCCGGGATACTGGCTAAAAAGCTGCAGCATATGATATAATCTTAATTAACCGTTATCTTCAGGGTCTGGTGAGAAAGGCAGGGCCTTTCAATTCCGAACCGGCGGCGATGCTCCCTCCGGGAGACGAGCCCGCGAGCCTTACAGGTTGACCCGGTGCGAACCCGGGGCCGACAGTATAGTCTGGAGGGGAGAAGAAACGGGTCAATGAATTCTCCTTTGCAAAAAGACCCTGATGCCGGCCTGCGCTCAGGGTTACTCTATTTTTAGCGCAACTTTTCTAAAAAGGCTTAGTTTGCTCAAGCTGTTGGGCATAGAAATACTGTTATAGAAGAGGTGAGTATTGGTGGACGCTGATGACCGATTCATGTGGATGTCTATAGACCTGGCCCGGCAGGGCCGTGGGCGCACCAGCCCCAACCCGATGGTTGGCGCGGTGGTGGTCCAGGGCTCGGAAGTAGTTGCCACGGGATATCACCAGGCTGCAGGATCTCCTCATGCGGAAGTAATTGCTCTTGAAAAAGCGGGTGACAATGCAATAGGGGCAACACTCTATCTTAACCTGGAGCCCTGCGCGCATCAGGGGCGGACGGGGCCCTGCACGGAGGCGATCATAAATTCCGGAATCGCCAGGGTGGTTGCGGCCATGGAAGATCCGAACCCACTGGTGGCGGGGCGCGGTTTCGCCAGGCTTCAGGAAGCTGGAGTGAAGGTTAAAGTTGGAGTGCTGGAAGAAAAGGCGAAACAGCTCAATGAAGTATTTATTCGCTACATAACCGATAAAATGCCTTTCGTCAGCCTGAAAGTAGCGATGAGCCTGGATGGTAAAATCGGAACCAAAACCGGTGAATCGCACTGGATTACAGGCGAAAAAGCCCGCCAGTTTGTTCACCGCCTGCGTGATAACACTGATGTGATTATGGTCGGCATAGATACCGTCTTAAAAGATGATCCCCGTTTGACGACAAGGATGGAAGGAGGCGGGGGCAAAGACCCGCTTCGCGTAGTGGTTGACAGTACAGCCCGCCTGCCGCTTGAAGCGAAGGTGATTAATTCGGGGTCGAAGGCTCACACAATCTTAGCTGTAACCGAGCAGGCGCCCCGTGATAAGCTCCGGGCTTTGCAGAGCAGGGGTGTAGAAGTACTGACCATGCCGGCTATTGATAACCGGGTCAACCTCCAGGTCCTGATGAAAAGCCTGGCTGAACGTGAATTGACCGCTGTTCTGGTTGAAGGGGGAGGCACACTTAATTTCAGCCTCCTGGAAAGCGGTCTGATTGATAAATTCTTTGTTTTTATCGCCCCCATTGTTATCGGCGGGCGCGATAGTCCTACCGCTTTTGCCGGCAAAGGGGTAGACTCGCTAAAGAATGCCTGGTCTATTGAAAATATTGAGTTGAAGCAGTTTGACCGCGACCTGCTCCTGATTGGCTACCCGGTCCGGCCGGAACGGGTAGAATGAGGAGTTGGGCGGTAGTGGAAGGTGAAGCTAATTGTTTACAGGATTGGTTGAGGAGATTGGCACGGTTCGCAGGATAACGGTTTCTGCTGATGGCGCATCGATTGATGTGGCAGCTAAAACGGTTCTTTCCGATCTTAAAATAGGCGATAGCGTTGCTGTCAGCGGGCCCTGTCTGACAGTTACCGCCCTGGCCGGCGATGGGTTTACCGCTTATGTAATGCCCGAAACACTGAAAAAGACTAACCTCGGGAATTTAAGCGCCGGGAGCGAGGTTAACCTTGAGCGGGCCCTTTCTTTAAATGCCCGCCTGGGGGGGCACATGGTCAGCGGCCATATTGATGCTGCTGTCGACCTCATTGACAGGCAGCGGGAAGGCGGGGCGATACTGCTCACATTCAACTGTCTCCCTGATTTAATGCGCTATATTGTCCCCAAAGGTTCGGTAGCCTTAGACGGTGTAAGCCTAACAGTTGCTGCAGTAGGAGAAGATCGCTTTACCGTGGGGGTAATCCCTCACACGGCAGATCAGACCACCGTGGGCAGAAGAAAAATCGGCGATCGCTTCAATCTTGAAGTGGACCTGCTTGGAAAGTACGTGGAAAAAATGTTGTCCCCCTTCACGGGAGACGAAAAGAGTGAAAAAAGCAAGATATCGCTCGCCTTTCTCCAGGAACAGGGATATATTTAAATACTAATTATCTGCGGCTATGCTGAAAAAAGAGGACGGTTGCAGATAGTGACTGAACCTGCAAATATACAGCGCAGGATATGTCAGACGGAATTGGAAGGAGTAGAAAGGCATGAAATTCAACACCATAGAAGAAGCAATAGAAGATTTAAAAGTGGGTCGCATGATTGTCGTCGTAGACGACGAAGACCGTGAAAACGAAGGCGACCTGGTAATGGCCGCTGCCAAGGTAACCCCCGAGGCAGTAAATTTCATGGTATCTTACGGCCGTGGGCTTGTTTGCGCTCCCCTGACTTCGAAAAGGGTGCAAGAACTGGAACTGCCACCCATGGTTAGAGATAATACGGATGCCCACTGCACCGCTTTTACTGTGTCGGTAGATGTGGGATCCTGCACGACAGGAATTTCCGCTTTCGAGCGCGCAAAAACGGTGCAGGCCCTGATCGACCCTGAAACAAAGCCCTCAGAC
>SLPH01000042.1 GCA_007132095.1 Syntrophomonadaceae bacterium
CATCTTCAACCCCCTCCAGGTAACGCGGCAGGGTAACCGGCTCAGGGTGTCCCAGGTGAAAGGTCTGCACCTTACCCAATGGCTCGGGGAATTCGATTACCTCTTTACCTGAACCCGCTTTAACGTTCACCTGGCGGCCGCCGCTGAAAGAGGTGACCATCCCGGTGAAAATGTGCAGTGTGTGCAGTATAACAGCCATGCCCTCTGAATCGGCGGCGCTTGCTCCCCAGAAGACACGGATCGACTTAACTTGATCCAGCTCATCGTAACCCTTGCGCGCCAGCACGTTGCTCAACCCGGGAGTCCAGCCGAGCCCGCAAAGCACCTTCGAACCTTTCGCTTTCGCCTCTTCATCAAGCTCTAAGGCCGCTTCCATGGCATCGTGATCATCGCAGATGCTGACATAGTCCGCTTCCGCCTTAATTACCGCTTCAACGATCGGCCTTTCGAAACGGTAGAAAGGGCCCAGCGCCCCGGCCACAACCGGCTTTTCGCTCATAACCTGCAGCAGGCTTTCTTCGGAAGCGGCATCTACTTTCTCAACCGAAACCCGCGGGTCGCCAAGGCTCTCAGAGAGCCTTTTCGCCGCATCCAAGTCTCTGTCGGCGATTACAATCATGTCAAAATCGGAAAATTTGACCAGGTCACGTACGGCTTCGGCTCCCATATCGCCGGCGCCGCCAAGCACCACAACCCGCATTATACTCACCCCTTAATTAAAGATATTACTGAACTGCGCCAATACTTAATTATATTATACTTTAAACCGGCCGCTCTGAATAGCGGCTAATCATTTAACTGGCCAAACCTGGATAGCTATCAGGCGCTTTCGGGTATCAGTATCTTGACTCTTTAGCGCTAAAGAGTTATTATTGCCTCATGAAGGGAGGATTATAGATGGCTGAAAAAATAAGTGTTTATGTAGATGAAGAGCTGCACCGTCTGCTTAAAGCTGCTGCAATTCATCAGGGCAAAACACTGTCCCGGTTTATGGTTGATGCTGCCGTTCGAACTCTTCATGCTCCGGATAGAAAATCAGTAGCGGCCGCCATGGATACGGTGCGGGAAGCACAGGAACAGTATTTCTCAAGGGGGGAACTTCTTAAAATGCGCGCAGATAGGAGGCGTTATTGATCGGAAATGTTGTGGTTGATGCCTCTGTTGCCCTCGCCTGGGTGCTGCCCGCTGAAGATACGGATCAGGCTTTGGCCCTTCGAAATATTGCTCTTGAAGATCTCCAGGTTACTTTAATCGTGCCGCCAAACTTCTGGTATGAGGTAGCTAACGTGCTCTGGGTGGCAGTTCGTCGGCAAAGACTGAATAGGCATGATGCTTTGAAAGCGATGAGGCTGTTGATAGATTTTGAATGCATGGTCTGGAAAGCTAATCTGGAAAACTGTTTGAAGCTTTCCATAGAACATGATCTGGCGGTTTACGATACTGCTTATCTCGATCTGGCCATGGAAAAGCAGGCTGCCCTGTGGACCATGGATCAGGCATTAAAAAGGGCTGCCGTGAAAGCAGGCATCAAGGTACTGCCTTAAGGCTTGAAAGGTGAAGTTTTGCTCCTATTCGATTATACTTAACGGGCATCTTAGGCCCTTAATCCTGAAGTTCTGCGCAAATGTGGCAGAAATATGATCACATTTCTCCATTATCATCATAAATGATATAATTAACTCTGTCCGGGTTGCAGCAGGCGGACAGAAAGGCGGCTCAGACCAGCTAAATGTTTCCCCTTCGCGATTCAATTACTTATCACGGCGCGATCATTGCCACTATCGGCCTGATTGCCGCTAACAGCCTGGTCTTTTTCTACCAGCTATCTTTCGGACCCGATGGCATGCAATATATCTTTAATACTTACGGGTTTACCCCCGTCAAATTCTTCTCTGAACCGATCAGTCAAATTCCGACAATATTTACCAGTATGTTTATCCACGGTTCTTTCATGCACCTGATCAGCAACCTCTGGTTCCTCTGGGTTTTCGGGCCTGCCGTTGAGGGGCGCCTCGGGTTTTCCCGCTTCATGATTCTCTACCTGCTCTCCGGTGTCGCTGCCGCCCTGCTGCAGGGTTTTTCCTGGCCTGACACCGATATCCCCATGGTCGGAGCCTCTGGAGCCATGTCCGGTGTTCTCGGCGCTTACCTGGTCCTTTTTATCAGGGCCCGTGTGCTGACAATTATCCCGCCTTTCTTTTTCTTTTTCTTCTGGCTCCCGGCCCCGATCTACCTTGGCTACTGGTTTTTAATCCAGCTATTAAGCGCCTACATGGGTGCTCCCGGGGTGGCCTGGTGGGCCCACATCGGCGGCTTTATCCTGGGCCTGATCCTGGTCCTGTTCATGCGCCCCAGGCGGCGTTACCGCGCCGACCCTTTCTGGGAATGCTGGCGCGACTACTGTTAAACCGGCCGGTTGAAAGCCTGATTTAAAATAGCCTGTGCTAACCGGGGATAACCCGGCAAGGAGGAGATTAAAATATGGAAAACATTTCCCAGCTGTTCTGGATATTTATAATCCTGTCGGCCCTGTCACCCTACCTGCAGCAGCAGATGCTGCGCGCCGCCCGTACCCGTAAAATGGCTGAACTGGAAAAGAAGCGCGGCAGCCGCGTGATTACCCTCATTCACCGCCAGGAGGCGCTGAGTATTTTAGGCGTTCCGCTTACCCGCTATATCAATATTGAAGATTCAGAGCAGGTTCTCACCGCGATTCGCCTCACCTGCAAAGACTGCCCGATCGACCTGATCATCCATACACCCGGAGGCCTGGTTTTAGCTTCTGAGCAGATCGCCGAAGCGCTGCTCCGCCACCCGGGCAAGGTGACCGTTTTTGTGCCTCATTATGCCATGTCCGGCGGCACCCTGATCGCCATGGCTGCCGACGAGCTGGTGATGGATCCAAACGCCGTTCTCGGCCCGCTCGATCCCCAGCTCGGCCAGTATCCCGCCGCTTCAATAATTAAGGTGCTGGAGCAAAAACCGCTTAAAGATATTGATGACCAGACCGTTATTTTAGCCGACGTGGCCGGTAAGGCCTTAAAGCAGGTCAAGGTGACGGTGAAAAAACTCCTTGAAAAGCACATGGATGAAGAAAATGCCGAAGAAAAGGCTGAACTGTTAACCCAGGGCACCTGGACCCACGATTATCCCATCGATGTGGAGCAGATCGCCGACATGGGCATCAACGTCAATACTGACATGCCCGAAGAGATCTACATCCTGATGAGCATGTACCCGCAGCCGCGCACCGCCCGGCCAAGCGTTGAGTATAACCCGGGTCCGGTTTACCCGTCCGGGCCGAATAAGGAAAACTAAAGCAGTATTTACCCGGGTATGAACAGGCCTTATGGAACGAACGATAGCTTAATATGGTCCAGCCGAACCATACGTTATTTCTTATAACTACAGATGGTTACGGTCTCCGGGCTAATCTCACAGGCCCGGCTTACAGCCCTACTTTCCTGGCAGGGACTGCAGTTCAGGCAAGCTGCCTCCGCAGCCAGGATTAGGCTATTTTA
Organism: Syntrophomonadaceae bacterium; assembly: GCA_007132095.1. Taxonomy (GTDB): domain Bacteria; phylum Bacillota; class Dethiobacteria; order DTU022; family DTU022; genus SLPH01. The sequence continues at coordinate 3,522 of SLPH01000042.1, forward strand.
ATCATGACACTTGTTTGTTAAAATTAGGGTAATCCTGGCCGGGCTAAATATTGCTAACAACATAGCCTATGCCGCCTGCCGCCAGAGGAGGAAGAATCAGTGTCCGATCAAATTGATCTCTCCAGGCTGGAGAAAAAGTTTGTTATTCGCAACGTAGAAGAAAAGGATATCGAAGCGGTTGTTGAACTGAGCAAGATCTGCTATCCCAACATGGAAGCCTGGGAGTATGAGCATATCAAAAGCCATATCGATATTTTTCCCGAGGGCCAGTTTTGTGTTGAATACGACGGCCGTATCATCGGGGCCTCCTCGAATCTGATTATCGATTTTAATGAATACGAAGACCGCCACACTTACGACGAAATCACCGCTGACGGCTATATCACCAACCACGATCCCGAGGGCAAACAGCTCTACGGCATCTCGATCATGGTCCATCCCGACTTTCGCCGCCTCCATATCGGCACCCGCATGTACGAGGTGCGCAAGGAGCTGGTTCAGAAACTGAACCTGAAAAGCTTTCTTGTCGGCGGGCGCATCCCCAACTATCACAAGCATGCCGGCCGGATGTCGGCCCACGAATATGTTCAGCAGGTAATCCAGCAGAAAATCTATGATCCCGTCTTAAGTTTCCAGCTCTTAAACGGCTTCAAGCTGAAATGGATCAACCCTGACTACATCGGTGACGACAGCGAATCGATGAGCTACGCCGTCCTGCTCGAATGGAGCAATGTGGACTACCTGCCCAGCTCTAAGCGGCTTTACCTGCGAGCCTTCCCCGTGCGGATCTGCACGGTCCAGTATATGCTGAAAAAAATCGACACCTTTGAAGAATTTGCCACCCAGTGCGAGTATTTCGTCGACGTCGCCTCGCTCGACGAGTCCGACTTTGTCGTCTTTCCCGAAACTTTCACCATCCAGCTTCTCTCGTTCTTAGGTGAAAGCCAGCCCCGCAAACAGGTGCGCCGCCTGGCCGAGTTTACCGAGCGGTACATCATTCTCTTTAGCGACTTGGCCGTTCGCTACAATGTCAATATCATTGGCGGTTCCCACTTCGTTGAAGAAGATGGCCTGATCTACAACGTCAGCTACCTTTTTCGCCGCGACGGCACCATTGACAGCCAGTATAAGCTGCACATCACCCCTGATGAGAAAGTCTGGTGGGCGATCCAGCCCGGCCGCGAACTGAAAGTGTTCGATACCGACTGCGGCAAGATTGCCATCCTGATCTGTTACGATATCCAGTTTCCCGAACTATGCCGCCTCGCAGTCGAGCGTGGAACCCGCATTATCTTTACCCCCTTCTGCACTGACGACCGCCAGGGCTATTTACGCGTGCGCTACTGCGCCCAGGCCCGCGCCGTGGAAAACCAGATCTACACTGTCATCGCCGGCACGGTGGGCAACCTGACCCACGTCCCCCGCACCGATACCATGTACGCCCAGTCCGGTATCTTTTCGCCCTCCGATTTTCCCTTTGACCGCGACGGTATCGTCGGCGAATGCAGCGCCAACATCGAAACCATCGTCATCGGCGAAGTCGATCTCGAAATCCTGCGTCGCGCCCGCAGCGACGGTACCGTAACCCAGCTCAAAGACCGCCGCCGCGATCTCTACCGGATCATCGAACCCCCCCGGGGCTAATAACCGCTGCGCTGGTTGCTTGATATTGAGCGCAATGGAAATGAAGGTCTGGGCAAGCCCGAACCCCTTAAGCACGAGCTCTCCGGTTTCTGGCGCAGGCGCATAACTGAAACTGAAGCCTCATTTACAGCATTGATTAGGATAATATCTATATAGCAAGCTGCAGAAATCATTACCGTTCTGCCTGAAAGAGGGATTGTTTATCGAATAACAATTAGTCGAACTGACCCTTAAGCAAGCCATTTTACCTGACAATAACTATGTGGACAACTATGAAAAGCTCAACGAAGCCCTTACGGTAGTAAAAATAACCCGGGATGCCCTGGAAAAGCGGGTACTATCTTAGAGCAGATGCTCGCCCCGAAGACCGCCAGGCAAAGCAGACCGAGATCGCCACAACCTCGCAGCGGTCGGTCCGTTTTCAGAAACATCAGGACGCTGAATGCTGGATGGTCCAGGTGGTCGATCTTTACAACAACGAGGTTATCCGTGAGATCCCGAACCGCAAGATGCTCTGTGTTGTGGGCTAGATGAAAAACCAGCTGGCAACCAGGCCACCTTGTTGCTCATACTTTACAGCGGGGCGATCAAGTTTTTGAAACTGGCCGCAACAGCGATAGATGGCAATACCTGCCGTTCTTTTTCGTCGAGTTTCCTTCAGAACAAGCAAATTTAGCTGTAAGCATAAAAGGAGATGTCTTTAATGTCGGCGAACTTAAGAAGATTAAGACAACAGTTTCATTTCCGGGAGGTTCACCGATTATTAAGAAGAAACACAAAAGCAGAGGTTTGCTGAAAAATCTAACTCGCCGTGAAAGCAGTGAGCAGCAGCTGGTTCTTGATCACTGCCCCGATGTGCTCTGGTCTTACAGCCTTGAACACAACCGCTGGCTGTATATCAGCCCATCGGTAGAAAGGTTGACCGGCTATAAAACAGGGGAAGCGATGCAGAGAACACTGGCCCAAACATTGTCGCCTGCTTCTTATAGCCTATTCTTAGAACTAACTGCCCAGAGGCTTGAAAATTTCCTCTCCAGCGGGCAGGAAACCTGGATGAGCCGGGATGAACTTGAAGTGCTGCACAAAGACGGTTCTCATGTCTTGTGTGATGTTACTTCGCAGTGTATCCGCAACGGCCAGGGCGAACTAACCCTGACCGGCGTTTTGCGCAGGATTAAAGATTATTCGAGGATCGAGCAGGAACTTCGCGCTTCAGAGAAAAAATACAGGGAGATTCTTGGCTCACTCGAGGAGGGTTACTACGAGTGCGATATTGCAGGTAGGATTACTTTTTGCAATCCCGCAGCCTGCCGCCTGTTTGGCGGAACAACCGACGAATTTACTGGGATTAGCTACAAAAAGCTCTATAAAGAACCTGAACTGGTTTATCAGCGCTTTAACCAGGTTTATAAAACCGGCCGGCCCGATAACGGTTTTACCGCTGAAATGATCCGTAAAGACGGGTCGATTCTGCATGTAGAGATATCAATATCTCCTATTCGCTGCCCGGAAGGAAAGGTAGAAGGTTTCAGGGGTGTGGCCCGCGATATAACCGAGCGGATTATGTTCCAGCGCCAGCTTGAATACCAGAGCATGCATGATCAGTTGACCGGTCTTTACAACCGCAACTATTTCGAAGAAGAGCTGCGCAGGCTCAGCAAAACCCGTGACTACCCCATTTCGATGATCTCAGCCGACCTGAATGGCTTAAAGCTGATCAACGATACCATGGGGCACGATCACGGCGATCGCCTGATCAGGGCCGCAGGGGAACTAATGCAGAAATCGCTGCGCGGTTCAGACATCCTGGCCCGAGTCGGCGGTGATGAATTTGCCGCTATTTTGTTAAAAGCCGATGAACGCATTGCGGAGAAAGTAATCGGCAGGATCAGGGAAAATATTAACCTTTATAGCGATCAAAACCCCGATGTGCACCTCAGCCTCTCCCTCGGGACTTCAACGGCTAATGAGGTCGGTATTACATTTACAGAACTCTTTAAACAGGCCGATGACCGGATGTATCTTGACAAATTTTCCCCCAGTTCCAGCGCCCGCAGCAAGATTGTCAAAAGTTTGCTTGCCGCCCTGTCCGAACGCGATTATATCGCAGACGGCCACGGCGAGCGGTTGGCCATGTTCTGCAAAAATGTGGGTGAAAAAGTGGGTCTCCCGGATCGCCAGATGAAAAACCTGAACCTGCTGGCCAAGGTTCATGACCTGGGTAAAGTGGGAATTCCGGAAAGAATACTCTTTAAAGAAGGCCCTCTAGATGACAACGAGTGGAAGATCATGCAGCAGCACCCGGAAAAAGGGCACCGTATTGCCCTTTCATCCAACTATCTCTCCGGGGTGGCAAACCTGATCCTGAAACATCATGAGCGCTGGGATGGCAGCGGTTACCCGCTCGGCCTGAGGGGCAAAGAAATACCGATCGAGTGCCGTATATTTTCCATCGCCGATGCTTACGATAGCATGACTAACATCCGGCCCTACAGCTCTGCTACGCCTAAAAATGAAGCCCTTGAAGAGCTGAAACTCTGCGCCGGTTACCAGTTCGATCCGGAGCTGGTCGATGTTTTCATCGAGGTAGCCCGGAAGCTTTAGGCGTCCCAGTTTTCCCAGCAGTTTTCCCCGCTAAACCTCCAACCTTTTTCATTTAGGGTAAAGCTATCCTGAAAATGTATCTCAGCATTACCATCCATCGGATGGTGAAGTTGCAGCCTCGTGAAGCATATTTATTAGTGCGAATTGAACGCTATTATGCTTTAGCTTTTCTGCTTTTTAGCCCAGCTGTCGCGCAGCGGCACGGTGCGGTTAAAAACAGGTTTTCCTGTTTCAGCCGCATCCGGATCCAGGTAGAAATAGCCTTTGCGCAGGAATTGAAACCGGCTGCCGGGAATGGCTTCGGCCGCAGCCGGCTCAGCGAGAACATTATCCAGGACTAGCAGCGAATGGGGATTGATCTGGCTGGTAAAATCACCCTCTTCGGCCTCTTCCGGGTTTTCCGCGGTGAAGAGGTTGTCGTAAATATTAACCCTAACCGGGGCGGCATGGGCTGCCGAAACCCAGTGGATAACCCCTTTTACCTTTTTACCGCTGTTATCGGCGCCGCTTTTCGTAAGGGGATCATAGCTGCAGCGGAGTTCGCTTACTGTTCCATTCTCATCTTTAATAACTTCTTCGCACTTGATAATGTATGCGCTTTTCAGCCGCACTTCCCGATCCGGGGCCAGGCGGAAATATTTTTTCGGCGGATCTTCCATGAAGTCGTCCCGCTCGATGTAGATCTCGCCGCTGAAGGGAACCATGCGGGTTCCGGCTTCTTCATCGCCGGGGATATTTTCCATCTCCAGGTCTTCAATCTTGCCTTCAGGCCAGTTAGTAATTACAACCCTGACCGGGTCTAAAACCGCCATCAGGCGGGGGGTCCTGGTTTCCAGGTCCTGGCGGATGCAGTAATCGAGCAGGGCCAGGTCGGCGGTGCTGTCGGCCCGCGATACGCCTACTTTTTCCTGGAAGTCGGCAATAGCCTCCGGTGTAACCCCGCGGCGTCTCAGGCCGGCGATCGTGGGCATGCGCGGATCGTCCCAGCCGTTGACGTGACCTTCTTCTACAAGGCGTCTCAGCTTACGCTTGCTCATCACCGTGTAAGTTAAATTAAGGCGGGCAAACTCGGTCTGGCGGGAGCGGTATTTGACCACCTCCGGGAAGAGCTCAACGGCGCGGTCTACTATCCAGTCATACAGGGGGCGGTGGTCGCTGTACTCAATCGAGCAGAGCGAATGGGTGATCCCTTCCAGGACGTCGGAAAAAGGATGATCGAAGTCGTACATGGGGTAGACGCACCATTGATCACCGGTGCGATGATGGCTTGAGTGCAGGATCCGGTATAAAACGGGATCGCGCATATTCAGGTTCCCCGAACTCATATCGATCTTTGCCCTCAAAACCCGGCTTCCGTTCGGAAACTCACCTTTTCGCATCCTTTCGAAGAGGTCCAGGTTTTCCTCTACGGGACGCTCCCTGAAGGGGCTCTCTTTTCCCGGTTCGGTCAGCGTGCCCCGGTAAGCCCTGACCTGGTCCGGATCAAGGTCGCAGACGTAAGCGTAACCGGCCCTGATCAGGCGTAAGGCAAATTCAAACTTGGTTTCAAAGTAATCGGAGCTGAAAAATAGACGCTCTCCCCAGTCTGCGCCCAACCAGCGGATATCTTCAATAATGGAGTCGACAAATTCCTGTTCCTCCTTGACCGGGTTGGTGTCGTCAAAGCGCAGGTTAAACAGACCGTTAAATGTTTTTGCCAGGGAATAATTCAACAGTATGGCCTTGGCATGGCCAATGTGCAGGTAACCGTTCGGTTCCGGCGGGAAGCGGGTATGGACCGGGCTTTCGCCCAGAGCCCCTTTTTCAAGATCTTCTTTGATCATGGTGTAAATAAAATTTGTTTTGGCTTCAGTTTCTTTTTGTTCAGGCATGGAGAGTCTCCTTTTCTTCTTGAAGGTGCCCTTACATAGTTCAACTAATGCTTTAAAAAACCTGCAAAGAATAGCCCCCGTTGCAACAGGTTTGCTATTTTCCCGGCAACTATTGCCGGTTAGACCAGGAGTGGGGAGGAAAGGTAACTGCCACCCTTGCCCCGCCTTCCCTGCGGTTCGCCGCCTCGATAGCGGCGCCGTGTTTTTCTGCTATTGCCCGGGAAATAGTCAGCCCCAGGCCGGTTCCGCCCCTTTTACCGCGGTAGAAGGGGTCAAAAGCTTTTTCTATTTCCCCGGGAGCAAAACCGGGGCCATCATCTTCCACGGCGAGCGTCCTGCCGCAGACGCTGACTTTTACCCTGCTTTCTGCGTGCCGCAGGGCGTTGCCGAGCAGGTTGATCAGGAGACGGTGGATTTTTTCCGGATCACCTCTTACCGTTTCGGGGCCAGGTTCAAAAGAAGTTTCCAGGGTAAGGCCCTTTTCCAGGGCCAGGCTGCCCAGGATGTGGACCGCTTCCCGTACAGATTCCTCGAGGTTAACCGCTTCGAGGGAGATGATTTCTCCCGCAGTTTCTGAGCGTGACAGGAAGATCAGCTCTTCAACCAGTTTCTTCATCCGCTGCGATTCGCTGATGATGACCTCCAGGGCCTCTTCCGTCTCTGCCGGCGGGATTACCCCCTCTTTGATTGCTTCAGCATAGCCCTGGATAGACATCAGGGGAGTTTTCAGCTCGTGGGAGGCTTTTTGGAAGAAATCTTTCTGGGCCAGGTCATAGGCGGCCAGCTGGGAAGACATTTCATTAAAGCTATTGGCAAGCTCCTCCAGCTCGTCACCTGTTTTAATATCCAGTTTACCGTCGAAGTTCCTCCCGGCCAGGTCTGAAGCGCCTTTCTTTAAGATCTGCAGCGGCCCCACCACGATCCGGGTCACCAGGGTGCCTGCTACCAGGGAAACGCCGATGCCCAAACCTAATGCCAGGACGAGAAGCCCCATGATACTCCGGTTTAACCCGGTTAGAAGATCCAGCTTAGAGTAGAGGATTAGCGCCAGGGCTGGATCTCCCTCGGCAGTCCGCACCGGCAGGGAAACGGCAACAAGGTCTCTTTCTACAAGGTGCTCAGTTTTTTCCGGTCCGAAAGCGAGATTGTAAAACTTATCGTCGGCGAGCAGGGTTCCCGGCTGGAACTGCTCTTCGACGCTGCTGTCGATCACGACGGCGCCGGCCCTGTTTTCCATAACCAGCAGGTAGTCGGCATAGGCGATTCTGTTAGCCAGCCTGAAATAAGCGCCCCTCATCATTCCTCCGCCATGCATTCCGGTCCTGTCTGCCATGATCGACATACTCTCGGCGGTCCGGTAAAGACTTTCGATTGTGTCGTTAACCAGGTACTGGCGCACAGTGAATGAAAAGGCCAGGGCCAGAACTGTAAAAGAAATCAGTAATACGGCCAGGTAACCTGTAAAGATTCGCTTAAACATCGAGCCTGTACCCGTAACCCCACACCGCAGCTATCTCGGGCAGGGCTCCTTTGCCCCGTAATTTTTTGCGCAGGCGTTTGACAGTATCGTCGACTGCGCGGGTATCTCCTTCGTAATCGTAACCCCAGATATTCTCCAGCAGCAGTTCCCTGCTAAAAGAACGACCCGGCGATGAGACCAGGGTCCGGAGAAGGTCAAATTCTCTTGTTGTCAGCTTTAAGTCTTCTCCATTTGCAAGAGCGGTCCTGCGTTCCGGGTCAACACTTAAATTCCCCAGGGTCAAGAGCCTCTGGCCGGTATCGGCACGATTCAGGCGCTTAAAAATATTTTTTACCCTCACAACAAGTTCACGGGGGCTGAATGGTTTGGCCAGGTAGTCGTCGCCGCCCAGTTCCAGGCCTAAAACGCGGTCGAATTCTTCACCGCGGGCAGAAACAAAAATGATTGGAAGAGAATATTTGTTGCGAATACTGCGGCATAAGGAAAGCCCATCTTCTCCCGGAAGCATGATATCCAGGATAAACATATCGGGAACTGACCTGGCCAGCGCAGCCATGATCTCTTCAGCGGAGCTGAAGGTTTTTACACTAAAGCCTTCGCTCTCCAGGTAGCGCCGGATTAGTTCGCGAATATTTTCTTCATCGTCTACAACCCAGATAGTGCTCATCTTTAATCTCCCGGGATCAGGTTTGCTTGTATTCTAAACGAGATGTCTCAAAGAGGCAAGAAAGCGGGCCATTTTCCCTGCTATTCCCATGGATCTTGCTTAAGCCGGGTCAGGCGGGTCCTCATTCTACTGTAACCAGGCAAATGCGGACTATTCTGAAAGCAGGATTCCATATACGCAGGCCAATATTGACCCGCTCGCTCTTTAAAAACCAAAACCCTGCAGTTATATGTTTTTGCTGAATAATCATGACCGGGGTAAGAAACAATTTAAGCGGGGCGGATACCGGTATATGGCCGGCTCCGCCCCTGGGGTCTGCTAATATATACGCCTGGCAGGTTGTTTAATCATTAACTGCCGTTCTGGTTGCCGAACCAGCCGCCATTTTTCTCAAGCCCGTGATGACGCATCCCGCCGCCGCAGTTTTGAAACCTGGAACTGTATTCCTCAGGCAGTAGTTCGCTTAACTTTTCGTTGCGCTCTGTCCTGATTTCAACACGCTCCTCCTGTTTTTCCCTGAAGGCTTCATAGTCCCCCTCGGCCCTTAAATTCCAGAGCTCTTCTCTTAAAGCTTCCATCTTAGCCCTGAACTCTTCCATGATTTCTACGAAGACCGCTTTCTGGTCATCGTCTAATACATCCTGCAGGCATGGTTCCTGCCCGGGACCGAACCCGCCGCCAAAAGCGAAAACCGAGGTGGAGATCAAAAACAGGGCCAGTAAAGATACAGCAGATGCAGCTAAAATCTTTTTCATTTTCTTTCCTCCCTATAGTTCTGTTCTTTCGTTGCATCTTCATTATAGGGTGGAAGTAAGGCAGGACTATGGCAGAAATATTAATCTTTATTAACATTTAAAGCTGATCTCTGATAGTCGAAGTTCAGGAACTGCTAACTCGGGTTAACTGATCTTTTTTGCGGCATGGATAGCGATAAAAACCTGGACTATTTCGGGATCAAACTTGGTCCCTGAAGCCTTGAGTATCTCTTCAAGTGTCTTGATAGGGCTGATCGCTTTACGATAGGGTCGATTGCTGGTCATGGCGTAGTAGGTGTCAACTATGGCCAGAATCCTGCACTCGATAGGGATCTCAATCCCCCTCAGCCCTAAAGGGTAACCGCTGCCATCCCAGCGCTCGTGATGGCGCAAAATCAGATCGGCAACACCGGTCAGGTCGGAAGAAGAAGAGGCGATGCGAAAGCCGATTTCCGGGTGCTTCTGCATTATCTTTATCTCTTCATGATCCAGGGGTTCTTTTTTGAAAAGAATTTTATCGGGGATGCCCACGATGCCCAGGTTGTGGACCTGGGCCAAAAGGGCAAGGTTCGATAGACGTGAGGAGGACAGGTTGATTTTTTCCCCGATCATCAGGCACAGGTCAACCTGCCTGTCTAGAACCAGGTCGGTAGAAAAGCTTCTTTCATCCAGGGCGGCAAGCAGGCTGCGCACCAGTCCGTTGCGGGCGCTGCTGCTGCGCCTGAGCTTATCGCGAAACATCAGGTCTTCGGCCTGGCGGGTTAGGGCAAAGAGGGTTCCGCCTTCTTCGTCGGACGATGCTACACCAATAGATACGCTCAGGGGCAGGTTGCTGTTTTGGCGGTTGTATAGTTCGGTTTGAGTGCGCAGCTGGCGGGCAATACCATCACCCTCCCGGCGGCCGGTGAGGGGTAGGATAATGGCAAACTCATCGCCACCGACTCTGGCGGGAATTCCTGTTTCCTGCAGAGTTTCCCTGATCAGGGCGGCGCATACTTTAAGCAGCCGATCGCCTGAAGCGTGACCCATGGTGTCATTAATCAGTTTGAGCCCATCTATATCAACGAATATAACTGTTGTCGGATGTGTGGGGTTGCCGTTCAGCATCCCCAGTTTCGCTTCAAAATAGGAACGGTTGTAAAGGCCGGTCAGTTGGTCATGATAGCTGAGAAAATAGAGCTTCTCTTCGCTGTAATCAAGTGCTTCTTCGGTGGTAGTCAGCTGTCTGATCATTTCTTCCAGCTCGCGATTTGCCGTTTTCATGGAGAGCTCTTTTTCTTCCAGCTTTTCAAAGTAATCCTGAACCTTGTCCAGGAGCCGGTTGATGGTCAAACCAAGGTTAGAGAATTCGTCATTTTTCTTAAGCGGCAGGCGGTAGTCAAGGGTGTCTTGAAGATCAATCTGCTTGATACCATGTTCGAAGGTCAGCAGGGGTCTGTGCACATAGCGGTTGTGATAAAAAACGAAGAGAAGAAAAACCAGGGTTGTGGCGACAATGGCCGTGATGAACTCGTTGGTGATCCTGGTTGCCGTCTGCATGAATGCGCTATGGGGGATGAAGGTGGCCAGGTGCCAGTCTGTCAGTTCAACAGGTTGATAGGCCAGGTAGCCGGCCTCGCTGGTTTCTGTCTGCTCAACAGGGCCGCTTGAAAATTCGGCACCGGCAGCAAAAGCAGGGTTAAAAACAGTGTCCAGTCCGACCAGGCCCGCTTCAGGATTGTAGTCGAGCCCCGGATAAGCCAGAAGGTTGTTGTTGTTGTCGAAAAGGAAAGCGTAGCCGCCGGGGCTGTTCTCCCTGTTGTTAACCAGGTTGACGATCTGGTAAATTGATACATCTCCGCCAACAACGCCAACCATTTCGCCGCCGGTTGAGTAAACCGGCCGGGCTACGGTAACGATGATCATATCGCTGCTGGCGTTAACAAAGGCCTCGGTGAAGATCGTTTCGCCTTCCTCAGCAGCCCTTTTATACCAAGGCCTTTCGCGCAGGTCGAATCCCGTCGGGGGCTGCCAACCGGTGGCGTTGAACAACCGGTTATCGGCGGTGCCGAAATAAATGGAAGAAAACGTATCGTTATGATCGAGCAGGGTGGCAAGGTAAGTGACGATCTGTTCTTCAGACCAATCACTGTTGGATACAAAAATGGCTGCAGCTTCAATTGTGCGGGCTCTTTCGGCCAGCCAACCGTTAATTTCGATGCATAGCGACTGCGCCGAAAGGTTTGCTACTTTTTCTGCGCTCACAGTTAAACTGCGCCGGGTGCTGTGGTGCTGGAAGGCCCAGCCGCTGACGAAGATAATAATAGTTATGAAGGTCAAGATATAGAGATTTCTGATCAGGCGGTACAAAAAACATCTCTCCCGGGGTAGATAAATGGCGGCGGATGTATGGTTGCAGCAATACGGTCAGGGACCTGGGTGGGCAGGTAGCTCTGTCCTGCTGGAATACGATTATGCTAAAACCGGGTCCTGCTGAAGGATAACAGCAAACACCCGTTTTGAAAGGCGGGCTGCCTTGCAAAAGATTCAATGCCGCTTTATTTGGTAACATACTATATTAGACGCTAACCTCAAAAACCCTTTTGGAATAATAATATATCTGGTTTTTATTTCCCCTTTCTATTTTACAGCTCATTTCCTGCCTGTCCGAAATATGTTATGCTTGAATTGCCGCAAAAATAAGAAACGGTTAGAGGTGACTGAGATTTGATTAATAAAGAGCACGGAAACGGAAAGTTAAACCGCCTGGCTGATGAAAAATCACCTTACCTGCTGCAGCATGCCGGCAACCCGGTTGATTGGTATCCCTGGGGAGACGATGCCTTTGAGGAAGCCAAAGCTGAAGATAAACCTGTTTTTTTAAGTATCGGATACTCTACCTGTCACTGGTGCCATGTAATGGAAAAGGAGTCTTTTGAAGATCCTGAAGTGGCTGAGCTGCTGAACAGGGATTATATTTCGATCAAAGTAGACCGGGAAGAACGGCCTGACCTGGATCAGGTTTACATGGCCGCCTGCCAGGCTTTGACCGGCCAGGGTGGCTGGCCGCTCACGGTGATTATGACTCCGGATAAGAAACCTTTTTTTGCCGGAACCTACTTTCCCAAGCATTCAAGATACGGTATTCACGGGATGATGGACCTGCTGCCGAAAATTGCGGAAGCCTGGAAAGGCGAACGAAACAGGGTTGAGGAGGCAGCTGGTGAGCTAACCGGGCTGCTGCACCGCCAGGCCGGGGAAGGAAGTGGAACGAAGGCCGGTGAAACCGGAGCTCTGCCGCAGGCAGATGTGCTGAGCAGCGCTTTCGGGCAGCTTGCTTCGATCTATGATCTCTCTAACGGCGGCTTCGGTGGAGCGCCCAAGTTTCCCTCCCCGCACCAGTTGATTTTTCTGCTCCGCATGAAAGAGCGCGGGTTTGAGCAGGAAGTGAAGCGGATGACGCTTGATACACTAAAGGCGATGCACCGGGGCGGAATATTTGATCAGATCGGTTACGGAATGCACCGCTATTCTGTCGATGCTTCCTGGCTGGTGCCTCATTTTGAAAAGATGCTTTACGACCAGGCTACCACGGCCCTGGCTGCTCTTGAAGCCTACCGCGCTTACGGCGATGAAGAGGTCGCCCTGCTGGCGCGCCGCATTTTCGAATACGTTGAAACAGATCTGACCTCGCCCGAGGGGGCTTTTTATTCTGCCGAGGATGCGGACAGCGAAGGCGAAGAGGGCACCTTTTATGTCTGGACCCCCGGCCAGCTTGAAGCGGTTCTCGGGAAAGAGAGGGCTGGTTTGGCAGCCGCTTATTTCGGGGTGACGGCAAAAGGCAACTTTGAAAAAGAGACCAGCGTGCTGCACCGGACCCGGGATATTAACGATTTTGCCTCCAGCCGGGGAATGGAGCCGGAAAAACTGGCCGCTGAGCTGGAAACGATCAGGCTGCTGCTCCTGGAGCATCGCAACCGCAGGCCGCGCCCCTTCCGGGATGACAAGATCCTTGCGGCCTGGAATGGGCTCTATATAGCGGCCCTGGCCGCGGGATCCCAAACCTTTGGTGAGAAAAAATATGCTGCAACAGCCGGGAAAGCGGCCGATTTTATCCTGCAGAGGATGGTTAATGAAGAAGGGTTATTACTTAGGCGCTTCAGGGAGGGAGAAGCGGCTATCCCGGCATTTTTGGACGACTACGCCGCCATGGCCCTGGCTTTACTTGAGCTATACAGCTCAACCTTCGACAGCCGGCGCCTTGCCCAGGCAGCGCAGCTGGCCCGTAAAATGCTGGAACTCTTTTATAACGATGACGGCACCCTGCGCTACGGGCAGGTTGAAGATAGCGCCGAAACGCTGCCTTTAACGGCTGAAGCTTACGACGGGGCTGTCCCTTCAGCCGTATCCCTGGCAGCCATGGCTCTGTTGCGCCTGGGAAGGATTTTGCGCGACCAGGAGATGACTGCTGCAGGGGAAAAAATTATTTCCCGGCATGGAGAAAAGCTGCAGCGATACCCCGGCGGGCACACTTACCTGCTCGCCGCTCTTGATTATGCCCTTGAACCGCCAGAGGAACTGGTCTTAACGGGTAAACAGGGTTCCGCTGTATTTGAGGAAATGGCCGGGGCTGCCAGGTCTGCCTTTAAGCCCCGGATGGAAATAATTTACCGGCCGGTCAGTGAAGAAGACGAGATCTTTAGCGTGTGCCCCCACTTAAAAGAGCTGCCGGGCCGCAAAGAAGAGGCGACCGCTTATCTCTGCCGCCAGCTGCGCTGCCTGCCTCCGGTAAGCGATCCGTTTCGTCTGAAGGCCATGCTTTCAGAGCCGGTTTAAAGGCAAAGATTTTCATCAAAAGGGGTTATCTATGCGGAGCCGGGTTTTGGACTGCCGTCCTATAGCAGTGCAACCGGTTCCGCTGCGGTTTAAAGGGTCTTTCGGGAAAGGGCTTCCGGCCGGGATTGCCGGCGCGTTTATCCCTGACCTGCTTAATGAAGCGACCTGGAGCAGAATTTATTTCCCTCTTTACGATGAGGGATAACTTTGCGAACCCCTCCCCGTGGATCGGCGACATCGCCGCGGTAGCGGGGAATGATATGAACGTGAAAGTGGAAAACTGTCTGTCCGGCGGCATGGCCCACGTTGGAGCCTATATTAAAGCCGTCGGGGTTATATTCCTCCTGCAGGTATTCTTTTACCTCGTAAATCAGGCTGATTACGGCATTGTGCTCCTGCAGGGTAGCGTCAAAGTAGGTGACTGCATGTCGTTTTGGGATAACCAGGCAGTGCCCTTCGCTGATAGGGCAGGCATCATAAAAGGCGATCGCCAGCTCGTTTTCTGCGATAATATCCAGGTTTTCGTGATTACAGAATACGCAATCGATCAAGTTCAGCTCTCCTTTCCGGATCGATAACTCAATATTTACTATATCACATATGGGCTCCTGCACGGGGCTGATTTTTTCCGGTGCTTGTTTAAAAGGGCAAAAAAGTCTAAAATTATCTTGTTTGCTTCTATTTCACTATAAAGGAGGCGCAGCAATTGGACGATTACCGCAACAGTGGATTTTTATTTTTCCTTGGAGCAATAGTAGCCCTTTTTGTTACGGCGCAGTCGATCGTTTTTATGAGGAAAGCCTGGCTTGAGGGACGCAGGGCAGGGCTGCCTGAAGAGAAGATGAGAAAAGCGGTCTTTACCAGCGCAGTTTTTACCCTTGTTCCTTCGCTATCAATTCTTCTGACCATGTTGACCCTGTCGGGGGCGCTTGGCCTGGCCCTGCCCTGGATCCGGCTTTCTGTGATCGGGGCGGTTACCTACGAGCTTCCTGCCGCAGAGGCGGCTGCGCAGGCGGCCGGCGCCAGTTTAATGGCCGGAGGGGTGCCGGTATCGGTTTTTTCGGTTATTGTCTGGGTGATGACGCTGGGCATTATGTCCGGCCCAATCTTTATTATTGCCTACTTCAAGAAGCTGCAGGGGAAAGTAAACAAGATCAAGGCTGAAGACAACCGCTGGGGAGCGCTGCTTATATCAGCCATGTTTGTCGGGCTGATCAGCTCATTTTTAGGCAGTTCTCTCGCCGGCGGCCTCATATCCATCCTGACCCTGCTTTCATCGGCCCTGTTGATGGTAATCTGTATTCAGCTGGAGCAAAAAGCGGGCTTGAAGTTTTTTAAAGATTTTGCCCTGCCGGTAAGTATGGTTGGCGCGATGGCGCTGGCAATCTTCTATACCGGCTTGCTGGGAGGTTAGGCCAATGACTGAACAGGAATTTAGCAGCGGTTATGAACAATCGATCCACCGCATGGGCAGGTTCTGGATGTCGGCCGCCCTGCTCGTTATCCTTGCTGTGCCCTTATCCATATCGATCTATTTTGATGCCTGGCCGGCAGCAGGACCCCTATTGGCCGGGCTACTGCCGATCATGATGATCTATGTCCCCATCGGCATTATTGAAGTGATCACTTTTTCGCCCATGCTGGGCAGCGGTTCAACCTACCTGGCCTTTACGACGGGCAACCTGACCAACCTCAAGGTGCCCTGTGCGCTTAATGCCATGGAGATAGCCGAAATAGAGCCTGGTTCCAGGGACGGCGAAATTATTTCCACCATCGCTGTCGCCACCTCATCCCTGGTCACGAACCTGGTCCTGATCTTAGGAGTTCTCCTTTTTGTCCAGATGGCTCCTGTCCTTGCCTCGCCGGTGCTGCAGCCCGCTTTTGAAAATATCCTGCCGGCCCTGTTTGGCGCTCTCGGTTATCTTTATATCTCGAAAAACTGGAAACTGGCTGTTGTGCCGGTAACCCTGATGCTGATCATATTTATCCTTGTCCCCACGGCGCCTGTAGGCGTGCTGATTCCGGTCAGCGCCCTTTCAGCAATTGCAGCGGCGCGGTTCATGTATAACCGGGATATGATTTAGAGGAGGAGACATTATTGAACTTACCACTTATACTTTCCGGTATTGTTGTAATATTTATACTTGTTATCCTGCTCCGGGC
>SLPH01000003.1 GCA_007132095.1 Syntrophomonadaceae bacterium
GCTTTAGATGTTTGATTACCTGTTCACGTTCTTTTTCCTGGTCCATAAGAGTCCCTCCTGCATATAGTATAGAGGAAATATAATAGCAGAGATAATCATTTTCTGGAATCTTCTTTCCCCATGCTGATCAGGGTATATCCGTCTCGAACAAGCCTTCTTTACCTTTCATGAAGCGTCTTCCGGATGGAATTAAAATCAACCCTACTATAATTATTCCGCAACTTTTACAGCAAGTCAAATAACCGAGATCAAGCGGCACATTTTTATAGTCTTCCGACCAGATTGGCTTTTTATGCTTGGCGGACATAAAGTGCCCCGCAATAACCTCAAGCTCTGTTGAGCCGGCAAAGCCTGCAGGTAGAAGACATAAATATGGCAAAGGAAAGGGGCGAATTAATTCGCCCCGGTGCATGCCATTCAGTGTGCTTTAGAATTAATTTACATTGCTAAAAATCCGCTTCAGCAGCTTTAATCAGAAATACCGGCCAGGCGTTTTACGGCCCGCTTCTTGCTGTCAAGGTCCGTCTCGCGCATGATAGTGACGCGGTGCGCTTCCGGAGAACCACCGCCGTGGATATCAGAAACGGTGTCGGCGCTTTCTAGAGCCAGCTTTTCGGCCAGGCGAAAGAGCTTGATTCTCTTGTCCACGTCAACTCCTGAAGCTCCCTGCATATATTTTTTAATCAGGGGTCCCACTTCAGGGTTTTCCAAATCCCGGTCCGACGGCAGGTCGGCGACAAAACCGCCGCATACATCAACCATCATCCGAATCGCCTCAGCCATTTCCTTGCCTTCGTGAATCTTGGAAGCGTTCGCCATGACAGTATCGATGAAATAGGTGCCTGATGCCTCTTTTTTACCTTCATAGGATGCGGCAAGGCTGCAGCCGTATAAAGTTTCAGCCCGGTGAATCATATCGATTACTTTTTGCTTCAGGTGGCTCGCTTTAGCCGTTCCGTTATAATCCATCGCCAGCAAGGCCGTTCCTACCATGCAGTCGATTTTTCCGGACTTACAGCCGCCGTGGCTCTGCCTGTGAAAGGAAGAAAAACGCACAACCATGTCAGCGGCGAACTCTGTTTCCCCATTCAGGAAAATGCGCTCATTTGGGACAAAAACGTCATCGAAAATTAAAGTGGGGCAGTACTTGGAGTAACGAACATTACCCACATCGCAGCCGTCAATTTCACGCATGTCAAGGGTTGATCGGCCAACAACATGAACCAGGCCGGGAGTATCGGTGGGTATCGCAAAGGCAAGAGCATAATCCTTATCTTCTTCTCTTAAAGCCCTGGTTGGAAGAACAATCACCTCGTGCGAAGAAAGCGAACCGGTCTGGTGAGCCTTTGCCCCCCTGACCACGATACCGTCTTCGCGTCGCTCAACCACCCTTAAGTACATGTCCTTATCTTCCTGCTTGCTGGGTCCAAGCGAACGGTCGCCCTTTACATCGGTAACCCCGGCATTACAGGTTAAATCGTTTTTCTGAACGTATTTAAGGAATTCGGTAAAATTATGATGGTAGCCAGTGCCGTAATTTTGGTCGATGTCGTAAGTAACAATAGAGAGGGTGGAGAGGCAATCGAGTCCGGTACAGCGCTGGTGGCAGGTTCCCACGTAATTGCCAAGCTTCCTGTTGATTTTAACCCTGGCTACCAGGTCTTCAATTGAAGCCGGAGGCAGGGTAAAGCGATTGACAGGTTCATTAATCAGGGGGCTTTCAGTTACAACCAGGTCGCGGTATTCTTCCAGCTGGGCAATTTCATAGGTGGCGCCGGTTGATTCGATACCGGCCCGCAGCCTTGGATTATCGACAACATTGGTTACTTTTTCACCAAACATGTAAACTGTTGGATTCATCTTGCGCAGAGATTCAATGTATTCTTCCTTTGTCATTAAAGCCATCATAAATCCTCCTCTTCAAAATTGTTTGCTAAACCTATATTTTGGCCAACCGGTCTGAAACAGGCTTGTTAAGGTCTGATTACTTTAAGGCCCGCTTAAGCAGGCCTGCTACATCGCCGGGTTTTTCGGCCAGCAGCGCTCCCGCTTCCCGCAAAGCCCTTTCTTTACTATCCACCGTCCCGGCGCCTCCGCCCTTGCTGATGATTGCTCCTGCATGGCCCATCCTGCGTCCGGAAGGGGCAGTCCGACCGGCGATGTAAGCTACGACAGGCTTACTCATTTCTTCAATAAACTCCGCCGCCTCCTCTTCGGAGTTACCGCCGATTTCGCCGACAATCACTACCGCTTCCGTATCCGGGTCGGATTCAAATTCTTTCAGCAGCCTGACCATTCGGGTGCCGACTACAGGGTCTCCGCCAACGCCGGCCAGGGTGCTCTCCCCAAAGCCTGCTTCGTTGATCAGCCCTGCCACTTCGTAAGAAAGAGTCCCGCTGCGGGAAATAATCCCGATGCTGCCCTCTTTGAACATATTGCCGGGCATAATACCGAGCTTGCCGACGCCGGGAGTTATAATGCCGGGTGTATTCGGCCCAAGCAGCCAGACAGCATTGTTTTCTGCTGCCCTTTTCATCTTCAAAACATCGTGAACCGGAACATGTTCGCTGATAGCGACAATAAGTTTAAGGCCTGCATCGATCGCTTCGAGCACTGCATCTTTAATAAAAGCAGCGGGGACGAAAATCACCGAAGCATTAGCGTCATGTTTCTCAACCGTTTCATAAACATCGTCGTAAACAGGAAGGCCGTGTACTTCGGCCCCGCCTTTCCCCGGCGTCACCCCGGCAACAATACCGGTGCCATATTGGAGCATCCATGAGGCCTGAATACTTCCAATCCGTCCCGTGATCCCCTGAACAACTGCTTTAGTTTCCCTGTTTAACAAAATTCCCATCATTTCACCCCAATAGCTTCAGATTAATGGCCGCCCGGTCAATCGCCCCTATCCACTCAAACCGGACCCGCTCCGTTATTTTTCTTTAACTGATCCGTTTAAGCAGCTCCCGCACGGCAGCTTCGGTTTCCACAGCGGTGACCACGCTCACCCCGCCTTCGCGGAAAACGTCCCAGCACTCTTCCTGTTTGTTACCAAGGGCTTTGGCTACAACAACGGGGGGATTATCCATCTCGCTTAAGGCCCGGACAACACCCCTGGCGCCTTTTTCAATCGGGTTGACTCCACCGTATAAATTAATGATTACGCTGTTCACTTTTTCATTTTTACAGACCAGCCGGAATGCCTTATATAAAAGCTCTTCTGTAATGCCTCCCCCGGTTTCAAGGAAGTTGGCCGGCTCGTGCCCGGCTTCTTTCAAAAGATCCATGGTGGTCATGGCCAACCCGGCCCCGCTGGCGATCACGCCGATTGAGCCGTCCAGTTTAACGTAGGTAACCCCGATTTCCCGGGCTTCCTGCTCAAGGGGATCCTGCTCTTCCCAGAAACGCTTCTCAAATTGCTGCCTGAAAAGGGCATTGTCATCAATTTCCACCTTGGAGTCGCCGGCCAGGACGCGCCCGTCTGCAAGCACCATGAGCGGGTTAATTTCAGCTACCAGGAGATCTGATTTGAGGGCCAGTTTCAATAGTTTTTCTGCCACCGAGGTTAGCTCTTCAAGCAGCTTTCCCCGGTAACCGCCCTGCCGGATGAACCTGCGCAGCCTGTACCGGGGAGGAATTATGAAAGGATCGACAATGAGGCGAAAAACCTGGTCGGGCTCTTTTTCGGCTACCTCTTCAATGTCAACGCCGCCTTTCGGCGAAAATAGAACCACAATACTGCCGGTGTCGGTATCCACAATCAGACCTAAGTATATTTCCTGCTCTGCCGAAAGTTTTTCTTCTACCAGCAGTTTTTCAACCCTGTGGTCTTTGATCTGCATACCGAGAATTGATGCCGCCTCAGCAGTTACTGCCGATCCCGAAACGATTTTAATGCCCCCGGCTTTACCCCGCCCGCCGACCGGCACCTGGGCTTTGAGAACCGCTTCAGGACCTATTTCCCCGGCAATCCGGGCCGCTTGCCCGGGGGTATCGGCCGTCTCCCCCGCCGGAACGGCGATACCGGAATCGGCAAAAAGCTTTTTACCCTGATACTCAAGTAGTTTCATCGCTTAACTCCTCGCATAATAGATTCAATTTGCCTGTTTTTCAAAGCCTTTCAGGTTATCAATGCCAAAATGATCTTTAATCTTTTCCATTACGCTGTCCAGATGGATTCTCATGGCCTTTCGAGTCTCATTTTCATCCCGTTTTTCAATAGCTTTCAGAATAGCTTCGTGCTCGGAGAGGACAATCGCAGGCCCGCCCGGCCTGGTCATAGTTTCTGATCTGGTCCGTTCAAGTGATATATACATTACCCCTGATATTGCCGACATTACCGAGACATAAAGGGTGTTTTTCGTCATTTTTGCCAGCATGGTGTGAAAGTCCTGGTCTTCCCTGGCTCCGATTTCTCCTCTATTAACAGCTTCTTCCAGTAAGCGATATTTTTCTTTCAATTTTTTCAGGTCGCTGTCTGAACAGCGCCGGGCGGCCAGCGATGCGGCTTCAATTTCTATGCCTTTCCGCAATTCCAGAATATCAAGGACACCGGAGTCTTCTTTTTGAAAAAGATCGATCAACCGTTCCCTTACCGATGGTTCGGTGACCCGTTTTACCACTGTACCGCGTCCGGGTGTATTGTCGAGCATACCCTGCCTGTGCAGCACAATCATAGCCTCCCGGACAGCCGACCTGCTCACACCGTATAACTCTGCAAATTCCCTTTCCGTAGGCAGCAAATCGCCAACCTGGTAACGGCCGCCGGTGATAAGTTCCTTTATCTTTTCGGCAACCATTTCATAAATTCTCACCTTTTTTATCGTTTCAGACATACAGGCCACCCCCAAATTGGTCTGATATTTAGATATTTATAACTTTAGATTAGCATATCTTTTGAGGCAGAGCAAGCCCTAACTTTGCAAATCTTCTAAGCTTTTAATTGCCTCACACAGTTTATGAGGTTAATTGGAAAGAGCATCCCACCACCCTGTTCGGTTAAGATCCTCTAAAGCCTTAGGCTGCTGTTTATCGGCAAATTTGTTTGAATTTTCATGCCCCTTCCGGATCGGAACTGTCACCTCGTCCGGCTTTAACGGCGCAGCACCAGGAGCATGACTTGTGCCCCGGTTATACCAGCCAGGGTTGCTAGAAGATCCATAACTTTGTAGGTCTGGTTTGAAAAGTTGGCTGGCCTGGAAAATAAAAAACCCCACCGGCAGGTTTATAAATAGCGGCAGAGCTTTTTAAGCTGAAATGTTTAAGTATAGAGCTTACAGTCTCTATTTAAGGTTTCACTGACCGGAAAGCCAGTTCAACCGCTTCGACAGCGCTAGTGACTGTAATTGGGCACCTGCCGGGCGGACGGACGGGATGCAGGCGCCAACTGTCAAGAAGCACCACCGGCTTAGCCATCTTCATAGCCAGGGCTATTTCAGATAGAGTCCCGTATTCCCCCCCTACGGCGATGACGGCATCTGCAGTCCGGGTAATAATGGCGTTGCGGGCCTCTCCCAAACCTGTCGCTATGGCATAAGAGAGGTTTGGGTTACCGGCGCTATTGCTTTCGCCGGGCAATATACCGATAACGGTTCCATTTTCGCTCCTCGCTCCACGCGAAGCCGCGTCCATTACCCCGCCACCACCTCCGCAAACCAGCACCGCTCCGCGAGAGGCGATCATAGCTCCAACCTTGAAAGCAGCTTCTGCTTCGCCTTCAGAACATTCTGAAGGTCCGATTACAGCCAGGTAGATCATCTTTGA
>SLPH01000211.1 GCA_007132095.1 Syntrophomonadaceae bacterium
ACCCTTTTGCAAAAAAGGTTTGACCTGGTGCCCAACCTGGTTAACACTGTCAGGGGTTACATGGAACATGAGCGTGGGGTTCTGGAGGCGGTGACCAAAGCGCGAACAGACTGGATGAGAGCATCGACAATCGAAGAAAACGCCGGAGCCGACGAAACCTCCACCAGGGCACTAAAAACCCTGTTTGCAGTATCGGAAAACTACCCGGAACTAAAAGCAAACCGCAACTTTTTAATGCTGCAGGAAGAACTGGCGGGCATTGAAAATAAAATTGCCTATTCAAGGCAGCGCTATAACCGGACCATAATGGCCCTGAATACGATGATTCAAAAGTTTCCAAGCAACCTGGTTGCGCGCTTATTCGGTTTTAAGCTGCGTCAGTTCTTTGCCGTAGAGTCAGACCGGGTTCGCGCTGTGCCTGAAGTAGATATTAGCGGAGGTGACCGCAGTTAATGGATCCCATATACAGCAAAATATCTTCCAACAAAAGGCGCACCTTTTTTCTTTTCTTTCTATACGCCCTCCTCTTTGGCGGTATTGGTTTACTCATCGGCGAATTTATGGGGGAACCAATCCTGGGCATCATCCTGGCAGCGGTGATATTTGTAATCCTCTTTTTGGTCAGCTATTTTGGCGGACAGGGCGTGGTCACTTCAATGGCCGGAGCCCGCGAGGTAAGCAAACAGGAAGAACCATTCCTTTATAACACGGTCGAAGGTTTAAGTTTCGCCGCCGGGAAACCGATGCCCAAAATATATATTATTGAAACGGAAATACCCAATGCTTTTGCCGCGGGACGCAACCCGGATCATGCAATTATCGCGGTCACGAGAGGATTGATGAAACGCCTGAACAGGCAGGAGCTGGAGGGCGTAATCGCCCATGAAATGGCCCATATCAACAACTATGATGTTTTGCTGGCCACGGTGGCAATTGTCCTGGCCGGCACGATTGTATTCATCAGCGCTATCGCCCGCCGATCGCTTTTTTTCGGCCGTATAGGGGGCGGAAGGCGAAACAACCAGGGGCAGATTATACTTCTGGTGATCCTGATCGTAGTCGCTATCCTGGCGCCCATTTTCGCTCAACTATTAAAGTTTGCCATATCCCGTCAGCGCGAATACCTGGCTGACGCTACAGCTGCCGATTTTACCGGTTACCCGGAAGGGCTGGCCAGCGCTTTGGAAAAGATTACCGAGCAGCAGGTTGAAAACAGCCCTATCGATAACCAGGCCCTGGCCGGCCTGTACATAGTTAACCCTGCCCTGGGGGCCAGGAGCGGACGAAAAGCGGCAGCGCTTTTTTCGAGCCACCCTCCCTCCGAAGACAGGGTCAGGCGTTTAAGGGCTATGTAGCTAAAACTAACCGCGGGACTACTTATGCTTCATGCGAGTGAAGTAGCCCCCCATAATCTTCCTGGTATCGTAAATTGAAATAAAGGCGTCCGGGTCCAAAACTTTCATTTTCTTTAGAAAAGCCGGGACCTCCCGCCTTTTCATCATAATTCGCAGGTTGATATGTTCGCCCTCTTTACCGTAACAGGGCATCGATGTAACACCATAACCTTCGTCTCTGAGAGAGTTTTCCAGGGTACCGCAGTTCTGTAGGGTTACAACCTGGACATGGGCAATTCCAACAGCAATCTTTTCCTCAATTTTGCTGCCCACATAGTTGCCGCAGGCAAAACCGAAGCCGTAAACCAAAATATTAGACCACTGGTCAATATTGCTTAACACCATAGACAGGGCAACCAGGTAAATAATCGCTTCGAAAAAACCGATAACCGCTGCAGCGACACTGTTACCCCTGGTTAGATTAATGATACGCAAGGTACCTAAGCTAACATGAACAATCTTAGCAAAAAAAATGGCCGCAAAAGTTAAAGCAACCGACAAAATAATCCCTCCTGAATCTTAGTCCTTAAAAAATAACAGCCCCAATTCTAACAGGCTGTTTGTTAAATGTCAATCAGGAAAAATATTCTCCCGCTAATTAACGCATTCCATGCACGCGTGAAGTTTGAGAAGCTATTTCATCCAGCGCCTTCATATTCTTTACGCGGATAAAAGTGCCTTTCATGCCCAGGGAGCGTGATTCGATTATGCCGGCGCTTTCAAATTTGCGCAAGGCATTGACTATCACCGAACGGGTTATGCCGAGGCTGTCGGCAATCTTGCTGGCCACAATTACACTCTCATTGTTCTTAACTTTTTTCAGCACTTCCTGGATCGCTTCCACTTCCGAATAAGAAAGGCTTTCGAAAGCCACTGTAGCCAGGGCTTTGTTACGCTCTTCTTCCTGCCGGTCATAAAGTTCAACCTGCAGCAGATGCATTGTTAAAAGAGCAGCCCCGACGCCAACCAGGGCAAGAGAGTTATTTTCGAGTTTATTCTTTGGGGCCTTTGCCAGCAGAACACCCAGTTGGCGTCCTCCCCCATTCAGGGGCTCTACGGTGATAAAAGACTTTTCTGGTTCAAGATCGGGCAAAAGCTCAGATAGCCCCTGATTTGCTTTCGCCTGGCTCAACTCCAGCAGTTCTTTTTCAGGGGCATCTTCCCCGAGGCTTTCTTGCTTAAGCAGAGAAGCAAACCACTTAGAGCTGTCTGCACCGATAATGCTTCCGCCAAGCAGTCTTCCGGTCTGATCATAAAGTATAAGTGAAGCATCAATTACCTCAGAAAGGGCCTGGATGCATTGCTCAAGCGAAGGAGACTCTTCTTCGTAATCGAGAAATACCCGGTTAATCTTTCTTATATTATCAAGCAAAGGGTCTGTGCTCATGAGTTTAACCTCCTTTGTCTTGTTATATTACAAAATATTGCATATGTCAATAATTTTCACACACTTCCCCTTCTAATTATCAGTCCTTTTAAACGTGTTATCACACCCACCCCGTCTGCAGAGCAGGTCAACCTGGCGGTAAATCTCCCTGAGGGGTAGGCCGGATTTGATCGCTGCAACCCGGCAGTCTTCATATTCCGGGGCAATATTTACCGCCCTATCCCGGTCCATGTCAAAGGCAACCTTAACCCTTACGGGACCCCAGGGAGTCTGAACGGTTTCTACCTGCCGGGATCTTACAACTCGATCAACAACTGTGCGCCTCACTCCAAGCGTTGAAGTCTCCCTGAACAGGATCTGCTCCAGCCGACCTGAGCATTCAGGATCAGCCAGAACCGTTAAATGCACCGCAGGGCGATTCTTCTTCATCTGGACCGGAGTATAGTAAACATCGAGAGCCCCTTCCTGGAAAAGCTGTTCCATCAGGTAGCTATATACCTCCGGGTTTAAATCGTCGATGTTGGTTTCAATGACCGCTACCTGCTCAGCTTTCCGGGAGCAATCTTCCCCTGGCGAGCCGTATAACACCCTGAGATAATTGGGATAACCCGGGTCATAGGTTCCGGAACCGCAGCCGTTTTTTTCGATCGTAAATGAAGGCAGGCAGCCAAACCTTTTTGCCAGGGCGGCAACAATGGCAGCGCCTGTCGGAGTGACCGACTCGTGCAGGATTTCACATCCGTAAACCGGAACATTACGCCTGGAGAGCAGCTCAACTACAGCAGGCGCGGGAAGCGGCAAAGTACCGTGAGCTGTTTTCACCTCACCTCTACCAAGGGGCAATGGCGAACAGATGATTTCGTCAACACCAAGCAGGTAAAGAGCGACGGCAGTGCCGACAATGTCAACAATTGCATCGACTGCTCCCACTTCATGAAAATGAACTTTCTCAACAGAAGTACCGTGAACGGCAGCCTCGGCTTCAGCCAGGAGGCTGAAAACGGCGCCGCTATCCCTTTTGACTCTGTCCGGCAGGGTAGATTTATTAATAAGGGCTGTTATATCTGACAGGCGCCTTGCCCCGCAGTCTTCCCGGTGTAGGCGAACGGATACCTTCGTACCGGAGATCCCGTAAAGGCTTACCTTTTGAGCATCCAGATCGTAACCGGGCAAATTCAGCAGCGTTAGCATGGTTTTAAGGTCTTCAAGCTTAACACCGCAATCTACCAGGGCACCCAGGGCCATATCACCGCTAATGCCGCCATAACAATCGAAATAAATAGTTTTTCCATGCGGCCTCCTGCTTTTATTTTCCATGGTTGCCCCCGCTTTTTTCACCGACCCGGTTGATCAAAGCCGCCATGTACCCTGCTCCGTATCCGTTGTCTATATTTACGACAGCAACACCTGTGGCGCAGCTGTTAAGCATTGTCAAAAGAGGAGCCAGGCCGCCAAAGTTTGCACCATAGCCAACACTGGTTGGCACTGCTATAACCGGGCAGGTCGCCAGGCCGCCAACCACGCTGGCCAGGGCTCCCTCCATCCCGGCCACAACTACGATAACCCTGGCGCTGTCGATAACAGGCCAGTTATCGAAAAGACGGTGGATTCCGGCTACACCGACATCATAAAGACGCTCAACCCTGCTTCCGATCAACTCGGCCGTCAAGGCTGCTTCCTCAGCAACAGGCAGATCGGCGGTTCCGGCGGTAACAACGGCTACAGAGCCTACCGGCTCTGCCGCCGGTTCGCCGTGTATAACAATTGCTTTAGCCGTGCGGTAATACTTTGCTCCGGGAACCATGTCCCGGACAGCTTCAAACACCATTTCTTCAGCCCTGGTCGCCAGGACAGTTCCCCCGCCGGCAGCAAGCCGTTCAACTATAACCGCTATCTGCTCGACTGTTTTACCGGGACAATATACTACCTCGGGAAAGCCCCGCCTCAGGTGGCGGTGATGATCGATACGGGCAAATCCCAGGTTTTCATAAGGCAGAACGCGCAGTTTCTCCAGGGCCGCCTCTGGATCCAGGCTGCCATCGCTCACACCGGATAGAATTCCACGAATTCTCTCTTCGTTAATTTAAGCTCACCCTTTCCCTGCAGCATTTGCAAGCATTGCCGGCTTTCATAAATCAAGACACCGTGGTTAACTTTACGTTCACTGCCCTGATTATAACACAGGGTAGTGCGGCAAAATAAAGGATTACCTTTATGGCTTGGAGAACACTACCGGCGCTGGAACAATTTGAAACCAGGGTATTGCTGCATAAACCTAATTTTGCAGGTATAGGGCAATATTTCAAAAGGGAGGATAAGCCATGATTATTGAATTTGAAGGTAAAAAACCACAGGTTGAGGAGGGAGCCTTTGTTGCTCCCACAGCAGTCCTGATTGGCGATGTGACCATAGAAAAAGGGGTTAGCATCTGGTACGGGGCGGTGCTGCGAGGCGATATTGGGAAAATTATTGTTAAGCAGGGCAGCAGCGTGCAGGACAACGTGGTTATCCATACATTACCTGACTCTGAAACGGTTATCGGAGAGAATGTTACCATAGCCCATAACGCGGTCCTGCACGGCCCTGTTATTGAGAAAGGGGCTATCATCGGCATGGGCGCGGTGGTTCAGGATTTTGCGAAAATTGGTGAAGGGGCTATGATCGCGGCCGGCAGCGTTATCCCGGCCAACATGGAGGTGCCACCCAGGCACCTGGCGGCAGGAGTTCCCGCTGAAGTGAAAAAAGAAATTACAGGCACTTCCCTGATGTGGGTAGCCCAGAGCGCACCCATGTACCAGGATCTGGCCAGGCGATACCTGGAAGAAGGGCTGAATCAAGGCTAACCAACAAGAGGTTTGCCTTATTTACTGCCGTCACAGCAGCGTAACATAGCTACCGGATTAAGATGTAAACCGGAGGCATTTCCGGATCGGTCAATTAATCGATC
>SLPH01000118.1 GCA_007132095.1 Syntrophomonadaceae bacterium
GTCTCGTATTTGCCCACGTGAGGGGTCGGGTTAAACTCGTTCATCCGGTCGATAAAAATTATGCCCGGATCACCTTTACCCCAGGCTTTGTCTACGATCATGTCGAAAATCTGCTCTGCATCAAGCTGAGCTTCCTCATCGGTTTCGGGGTCACGGTATGGCTGCCCGGTGCGGGGGTTGATCAACGGGTAGATCGGATCGGTATCCTCGCCGGTGGCTTTACGCATAAATTCGTCCGAGACGGTTACAGAGAGGTTGAAATTTGTAACCTCGTCTTCTTTTTCCTTGGCGCAGATGAAATCGATAATGTTGGGGTGGTTGTAGATTAATGAGCCCATATTGGCGCCCCGTCTGGTTCCGCCCTGCTTGACCGCTTCGGTGGCGGCATCAAAAATTTTCAGGAAAGAAATCGGGCCGCTGGCAACGCCGTTTGTGGAGCGGACAATATCATTGCTCGGCCTGAGGCGGTCGAAAGAGAAGCCCGTGCCGCCGCCTGTTTTTTGAACGAGGGCCATATTTTTCAGGGCGGTAAAGATGCCTTCCATGCTGTCTTCCAGGGGCAGGACAAAGCAGGCGCTAAGCTGCTGCAGTTCGCGGCCGGCGTTCATCAGGGTAGGTGAATTAGGCATAAAGCGGCCCTCGGCCATGAGACGGTAGAAAGCTTCCGCCCGGTTTTTGATCGTTGATTCGTCCTTACCGTAGGCGGCGTCAATAGAGGCAATATTGCCTGCCACCCGGTGCAGAAGGTCTTCCGGCGTTTCAGTTACGTTTCCTCTTTCATCTTTAATCAGGTAGCGTTTTTCGTAAGTAACACGGGCATTAGGGCTTATTTCCATCTGGGTAATTCCTCCCCTGGAAGGTTAAGTAATTCAGCATTGCTGAGGTAATCTGGACAACGAATTTTGATTATAGTAATGGTTCGCTTAATAACCGCTTTTCCCTGCACTTAAAATATGAAAACAGGTCAGGCGATCAATTTTAATTTACGGCCGAGGGCGACAGCTGCAGTTCTTCCTTTAACTCCCAGTTTTCCGTAAATATTACTGGTATGCCATTTGACTGTCCCCTGGGACAGGAACAGTTTGCCGGCAATTTCGTCGTTGGAAAGGCCCTGGCTGATCAAACCCAGTATCTCCAATTCCCGTTTAGTAAGCTCCTCGACCAGTTCATAGCTTAACCCGTCCCCCGGTCTACTTTTTAGCTCCTTCGCAGGTGCGTGTGGGCCTCTTTCCGGTTCAACTGACTGCCCCTTTTCAACTGCAGGCAGAAGCTCTGCCTGGAAAGATTTTAGAAAGGCCGCCGCTTCGCGAGCGCTCCCGTTTAGAACGTGGTGTTCCCTGTTCAAATACAGCCTGTTGTAAACGGGGGAAAGCCCTTCTTTTTCGTCAAGAAAAACAGTTCTAATATTGCCCGGGCAAGCTTTAACCATAGCTTCGAAAAGCGAGGTTTCCGCTTCAGTTTTGTTTCCTGTTTTTTCAGCGTGCAGGGCTTTAACCGCCTTTGCTTCCACAAGGAGTTTAAGATAGCCGTTTGCAGAAGTGGTTTCGATTACCGCTTCGCATAAACCGGATGCGGCAGGAAGGTCCGATTCTGCTGCCGGATCGGCTATCAACAGGCGGGCCAGAACCAGTGCTCCCCAAAGGTTGCCGGGCTGCGGCATGCCTTTTTTCAATATAACCCCTGTTTCTTCCAGCGCGGCGCGGGCAGCGCGGTAATCGTGCAGGCGGATCAACGCTTTTGCCTTCCACAGGAAGGCCGGAAATGTTATGAAATTAGGCAGCTTCGACTGATCGTGCAGCATATTGATCCTGGTGCAGCTCTCCAGGGCGGCGTCAAGGTTGCCCATTGAATAATTGTAAGCCGTTTCATAGAGCAGGTTCCAGGCCAGTGAGGGTTTCTCCGGTTCACTGAAATAGAGACCTCTTTCGATGCAGTGCCCCGCCTCCTCAAGCTGCCCCTTTTCACGCAAAACTTCACCGAGCAGTGTCCAGAGCAGTCCAACCCTGGGTACACCGGCCAGCCCTTTAGTTCTCGCCTTTCTCAGGGTCTTGCGGATTAGTTCCTCTGCCTGATCAAGCTCACCGAGGTAATAAAGGCTGGTGGCCATTTTGAAAGCTGTGGTCAGGGTAAGGTAAAAGCCGCCCAATTTGCCGCTGTTGAGATTAGCTTCGCGGTAAAAGGAAAGAGCTTCCCGGGGATTATCGCTGAAAAGCCTGGCATCGCCGGAATAGATGGCTACGTTCATTCGCCAGTAATAGCTATCCGGCGGTAGCAGTTCAAGGGCTCTGGCGGCTGTTTCAATCGCTTCGGAAAAACGGCCTGAATAAATATAGTAATAAGCTTTCACTGCTGCCAGGGTTCCTGCATATTCTTGCTCTAACTCCGGTTCGGGGTAGCTGAGCTTTTCCGCTGACTCTATCAGGGATGCCGCCTCATCTTTACCCTCGTAAACTAAATAGAATAAGGCCTTGTTCACTATCAGCATGGGATATTTGAGCAGTAGCTCTTCGGGAAGCCGGTTCAGGGCAGTATTAATCAGCCCAATCAAATCTGTGCCCTGGATCTGCCTGTTGTAGTCATGCAGTATTTGTCCCGCCTGATCAAATTCGTTAGCGAACAGGGCGTGCCTGACCGCTTCACCCGGCTCACCGCGTTCCATAAACCATTTCGATGCCAGCTTGTGCAGGGTTTCTTTAAGGCCGCTCTCGTTTTGGCCCAGGTTATGGCGCAACAAATCGGCAAAGAGTGGATGATAGCGGTACCAGGTGCCTTCATCATCCAAAGGGATGAGGAAAAGGTTTTCACGTTCTAAAGCGGCCAGCACATTGGCGCTATCCTTCCGGCCTGTTATGGCATCGCAAAGTGAAGCATTAAAACGGGTCAGAATTGAGGTCTGAAAAAGAAAATCCCGGGTTGAAACGCTCTGGCGGGCCAATACTTCTTCGCTGAGAAAGTGCAAAATGTGGCGACTGCTGCCGGTGAAACCTTCAATAAAGCGGTCGGGATCAACGCTGTCGGCAAGCGAAACCGCTGCCAGCTGCAGGCCGGTTACCCAGCCTTCTGTTTTGTCGTTAAGTGATGCGACCTGACTTCCGTTCAGGCGGGTTTTCCCTGTGCCGGTTAGCAGCATTTCTGCCTCCTTTTGGGAAAACTTCAGGTCTCGCATTCTTACTTCCATTACTTCACCCCTTGCTCTCCAGCGGGGCAGTTTCCAGGCCGGATCGGAGCGGGTAGTAACAACCAGATGAGCTGTGGAGGGGAGATTATCAATGAAAAGGTTCACTTCATCATGAATGCCGGGGTTGTTGATCAGGTGGTAATCGTCGAGGACTAAATAAACGGGCTCGTTAAGTTTAAAAAGATCATTCAGCAGCGGGGTCAGCAGCGCTCCTGTTTCGCTGCCGGAGCGGTTCAGGGAGCCGCTGGAGAGCAGCGCTTCGAGGGGTCCGGCGCCAATCCCTTTGTCCAGGGTTTGCAGCGCTGTAACCAGGTAGACCCAGAACCGCTCAGCTTCGTTATCATCTTCATCGAGGGAGAGCCAGGCGGTAACATTTTCCCGTCCCGCCAGCCAACTTCTTACCAGGGTGGTTTTGCCAAAGCCGGCGGGAGCGGAAACAAGGGTCAGCTTTCTTGCAAATCCTTCTGCTGACTGCAGCCCCTGATCGAGGCGTTCGCTTACGGAGGTCCTGGCAATAATACCCGGGCCTACGGGCGGGATAGTTGTTTTAATGCGCAGGATATCGCTAACCATGAGGACTCCTTCTTTGATCTCCATCTGTGCTGAAAAATATAATTCGCCGCAAATGCGGCGATATCCTCCGCCCTGCAGCATGAACTTTAACTGTTATATTCAAGTTCTTAAATCTTTTCTCATGCAGAAGCACAGGAAAAATAAATATTAGCTTCCATTAAAGTAAGCGCTCAGAATTTGCGGAGGAAACCAATTTGAATCCCATACGATAAAGAAAACGGTTTGGCCCTGACGAGAGTTGGTTTGTAAACCCTCCCTAAACCCTGACTTTCGTCAGGTCTCAGGCTTTGTGTATTCCAGTAAGATTGAACCAGGATAATGATTTAACCCTTTCAAATAAAGGAAAGGAGGAGTGGAAATGGGCAGCTTCTCGGGTACAGGAGCGAAAACGGGGCAATATAGCTGGTCAGTAACGGCACAGGCTGCTGCTCACCTTGACTATTGGCTGCACGATTACTTTGACGGTTTGACGATCAAACACAGCAACGATGGCCGGACTTCGCTGACGGGGTTAATGCCCGATATGCCGGCTGTTTACGGGTTAATCATCAAATTGCGCGACGCAGGGGTGGATCTGCTCTCCCTGCAAATACAAAGAATAGAGGTGGATTCAAATGACTAACAAAGTTGAAACTATTAAGGCGAATGCAGATAACTCCTTCGGTTTAACAGGGGGAGGGAAGGGAAGAGAAGAAAAGCAGTACTATCGCATGCTGGATCAGGTCAGGGCTGAAGAGCTGCCTGAGGTGGGCGGCAAGGGGGCGAACCTTGGCGAAATGATCGCCGCCGGGCTTCCGGTGCCGGGAGGGTTCGTCCTGTTAACGGGTTCCTACCGGGATTTTGTCTCTTTCAACGGTCTCGATGAAAAAATTGAAAGAATCCTGGGCTCAGCTGCAAACGGGGAGTCACAGGAACTGGAACAGGCGTCTCTTGAAATACAGGATCTCTTTGAAAAAGGGACTATGCCTGCTCCCATCATAGAAGCAATCGACAGGGCCTACAGCCTGACTGGTGCGGCAGAAGTTGCCGTCCGCTCATCGGCGACAGCCGAAGACCTTCCCGGCACCTCTTTTGCCGGTCAGTACAGCACCTACCTGAACGTCAGGGGCAGCGAAGAACTGTACCGGTTCATCAAGAAGTGCTGGGCTTCGTTGTGGAATTACCGGGCCCTTTCCTACCGGGTCAGGCAGGGTATTGGCAATACTAACCTTGCCCATGGTGTGGTAGTCCAGGCCATGATCAATGCCGAAAAATCGGGAATCCTTTTTACTGCAAACCCGGTTAACGGCAGGCGCGATCAAATGCTGCTTAATGCTTCCTGGGGGCTTGGAGAAGCTATAGTAGGCGGAGAGGTGACCCCGGACCAGTGGATTATCGATAAAAACAGTTCTAGCCTGGTTGAAGAAAGGCCGGCCAGGAAAGAGATCATGACTGTGCGTAAAGAAGGTGGAATTGAGTTCGTCGCCGTTCCTGAAGAGTTGCAGGAAGTATGGTCTCTTAACCGTGACGAGGTGATAGAACTTCTCGAACTTGGGCACAAAGTGGAAACATATTTTGGCAGCCCGCAGGATATTGAATGGGCGTACCTGGACGGAATCTTTTACCTGGTTCAGACCAGGCCGATTACCTCGCTTTTTCCCCTCCCGGAAAAGGTTGAAGGCTGGGGCGGTTTGAGGATCCACACCAACATGAACCTTCTTTCGCAGGGGATGCAGGAACCTTTTACACCCATGGGTGGCCACATCTTCATGAAAAGCGTGGTGGCGATTGTAAAGAATTTTAACAGCAGCATCAGGGATGAAGACGATATCTGGTGGCTGCAGAGCGTCGGCGGAAGAATGTTTACCGACTATACCGAACTGCTCAGGAAAGAGAAATGGTGGGAGGCGATGATCTATAACGATTATTTCTCCGACCAGGACCCCTTGAGCGCCAAAGCGCTCATGCAGTGGCTCGACCGGAACCGGGAAGA
>SLPH01000119.1 GCA_007132095.1 Syntrophomonadaceae bacterium
GCTACCGGCCGGGATTTAATAATGGGAGCAAACACTATAAGTATTCGCGGTTCTGTTGGCAACGACTTATATGCCGCGGCCAGCAGCGCTACCCTGACCGGTAGGGTCGGGCGTGACATAAAGGCTTCTATTAGCCGTTTAGTAATAGACGGACCTGTTGGTGGGGATATTGGGGCTCATGTAGGCGAACTGGTGTTTGGTTCCTCTGCCAGGGTAACCGGTAAGGTTTCATATACTTCCGAAGTTGTGGAAGCGCAGATAACTGGCAACCAGGAATATTAGATCAGTAATTATGCCGGACCTGGTTATGTATTTTAAACATTTGCAGTTGATGGGAAATGCAAAATTATTGCTCTTAATTAAAAAAAGCCCCGCTTTTGAGCAGGGCTTTTTATAACGTATATGGTCAAAGTGATTATACGTTGCCAGCTGAAACCGCAATTAATTGCCTGGTCTGCCTCTGCTGTTGCCGCCGTTTCCATTGTTTCCAGGATTGCTGCTTCCATTATTGCTACGCGCAGCCTCTGAAACTGACTGGCCAAAAGCCGGACCTGAATCTCTGGCGTTTACAGAAACAGCTTCTCCGAAACCTTCATCGCCTGGTTTGAGATCTGAATCACTTGTTAAAGCATCGTGAACGGTGTTGGCTGTATCTGATCGTTCTTCTTCATCCAATTAAGGAAAATAAGACCGATAATTAGCATGGTTCATGCTATAATAGATTTAAGACTTTTCACATAGGAGAAATGAGGTAGCTGGAATGGAAGATTTTAAAATGGCAGAAGAAAAGGTTGCATGGTATAAACGCATTTCTCCCTGACTGTTGATGTATATCCTGCTGGGAGCAGGTTACGGGATTTTTAGCTTGATTAGATATATTTCTCAATAAGGAGTCATTCTGCCTGGGAAATACGTAAGGCGATTATTTATAAGCCGAACTGTTCAGTCAGGGAAGCCTTTATTAAAGAAGCAGGGGCAACTGATGGAAAAGTATATTAACCTGTCAAAAATACTTAAAATAATTGTGCCGGCACTGGCCTTGCTAATTATGACAAGTTCATGTGCTGTTATTGATCAACCTCAGGCGGCAGAAGAGGCTCAGCCTGATAGAGCAGAAGAAGCAGAAGTAGTCGAGTATATCAGAATAAATGCTTCAGAGGCAAAAGAGTTAATTGACACCAGGGAGGTTATTATTGTTGATGTTCGCACCCAGGCAGAATTTGAAGAAATCCGAATTGATGACTCCATTCTCATACCCGATTATGAGATTGCCGAACTGGCCCCGGAAATGCTTCCTGATAAAGATGACTTAATCCTGATCTATTGCCGAAGCGGCCGGCGCAGTGAGATAGCAGCAAGGATTTTAATCGATATGGGCTACACCAATGTTTATGATTTCGGGGGCATCATTGACTGGCCTTACGAAACTATTAGCGGAGATTAAGTTGAGCCGGCTTATAGTTAGGGTTATACAATCTATAATTTGAACGGGGAGGCAGCGCTAATGGCAATTCAAACAGATGAAACCGCCGGTTTGTTTTCACTAAAGGATCAGCATGGAAACGATATAGCCTTGAAAGATTTCAAGGGGAAGAAAGTTTTACTTTCCTTTCATCCACTGGCATGGACAAAAGTTTGCGCTCAGCAAATGGAATCTCTGGAAGCAAAAAAAGACCTGTTCAACGATATAAACACGGTAGCGTTCGGGATCAGCATTGACAGTGTCCCCTGCAAGCGCGCCTGGGCAAAAAGTTTAAATATCGAGCAAACTCAGCTTTTATGCGATTTCTGGCCGCATGGAGCGGTGGCGAAATCATACGGAATATTTATTGAGGGAAAAGGTACTTCCGAAAGGGCTAATATCATCATCGATGAGAACCAGAAGGTAGCGTTTGTTAAAATCTATCCCATCTCAGAACTGCCCGATATTGAGGAAATAGTGGACGAGCTTAAAAAAATGCAATGAACGGCCTGTAAGATTTGATATGTAAAGATCTCAACGCACTGAATCTTGCCAGATAATAGCTCGCTTTCGTTAAAGGGTCTAAAGTAATAGCCTATTGGGGTATCTGTTTTATTCAACCCCCAGTAGGCTTTCTAATGATGTTTTACAATCACTGTCATGGTTGTTGGAACCCGGTGATCCGGGGGTGCGTTACCTCACCATGCGCGATCTGCTGGATCTGCCTGCCGCTGATTCTGCCCTTCATGAAGCGCAGCTGCTGGCTCACCGGAAAGGGCCGATAGCAGAAGTTTTAAATAATATGAGTCAGCCGGGATACTGGGTCGAAAGCGGCCCGGGTGGGGCGAGCGCTTGTCCGGGGCGATCCAATACATCAGGGGCAAACAGGATAGTAAGTGGCGCTGGGCTCTTGAATATGACTATTCCGGGAAAACAGGGATTAACTTTGAGGAAAAGAAGAAAGCGAATAAATAGGTTACGCTTAGATCGCTCAGGGTGCTAAAAAACATTTCATAGCAGCCCTAAAAAAACGCTACAAATATGTTATAATGAGGCTACAATTATTTCCATGATAAGGAGTCCAGGCTATGATTCACGTAGGCGTGAGGGAGTTGAAGAACAGGTTAAGCGAATACCTTGCTCACGTTAAGGCAGGTGAAGAAATAATAATTACTGAACATAAAAAGCCGGTTGCCCGGATTGTTCCTCCAGAACGGAGCGTGCCTGAGGCGATCACCAATTTAGTTCGCGAAGGATCTGCCAGCTGGAGCGGCTTGAAACCAGGCATGGCATTAGCGGTCAAGCCAGGGGATAAGCGTGCTATTACAATCAGTGATATTGTGATCGAGGATCGGCGATGATCTGTTATCTTGATACAAGCGCCCTGGTAAAAATTTATGTAGTTGAAGAAGGCAGCAGTTTGGTGAAAAGCAAAATTGACGAAGCGGAAATTATAGCAACCTCAAAAATAGCTTACCCGGAAGCAAGGGCGGCTTTTGCCAGGGCCTGGCGGCAAGGAATACTTACAGAACAGGCTTACCGAGAAGTAATTGACAATTTCAACTCGGATTGGCCGGCTTATTTTAGCCTGGAACTTACAGACAGGGTATGTTACCTGGCCGGTACTATTGCTGAAAAGCATTCGTTAAGGGGATTTGATTCTATCCATATGGCTTCTGTAAAGATCCTCGGCGACCTGGCAGCCAGCAACAGGATTGAGCCTTTAAAAAGTAAAAGAATGAGCGTGATTGTTGGGTGCTGGGACAAGAACCTGCTGGCAGCGCTTCAGTCAGAAAGGTTCATTACTTTTCCAGGTTAAAGCTCAGTTCAGTTTATGCGAAAGGAGGAAAATCAGTATGGATTACCTGATAATCATCAATGATGGGCCCTATGGGACCGAGAGGGCTTATAATGCCTTGCGCCTGGCAATGAGCCTGCAAAAAGAAAAGCAGGCCGAACTGGCCGATTTGACTGACAGGGCAAATAAAATTATTGCCTTTTAAGGCTTGTACTGGCACACTCATGCCTGCATATTAAGTATGCGCGGGATTAGGGATTATGTTATAAAATATTTCTTATTCTATCACTCTTAAGCTGAAGGCCGATCAATGATATTGCATGGCCAGGACTACCAGGTGCGTATGGGCAATAATTTGCCGGCTCAAGCCGGGTTCTATCAAAACAATCGAACCCTTCTGAACAGGCTCTTCCCTGTCAGAAGCGATTACCTTGCCCCGGCCTTCAACAATGTAGAAGGCGGTATGACGTTCCATAATGCAGGGTGGGACAGCCTGGCCGGGCTTAAAAGTGATCATTAGAAGTTTGAAGTTCTCAGTCACATCCAGGTCAATCCGGTTAAAACCGGAATCCTTGAATTCTTTCAGTTTGTCTATCTGATATAGCTCCATATTGCCATCTCCCCACAATATATTTGACCAATCATCCCGGAAAATTAAACTGCCACTTTTCGATCGCTCTTATAGCATATAGCCTCTGCCCTGCACTTAACAGCACAGTCATGGCAGACCAGACAGCTGCTTTTATCAATTGCGTATACCCTGTCGCAGACCTGAACGGCATCTGCCGGGCAGATTTTCCTACAGATGCCGCAGCTGTTGCAGTTATTTTGGTCGATCACCATGTTATATTTCGATCCTTTCGACGGCAGGCTCAGAATGGTGCTGTAAGGGCAGAGAAAATGGTGCCAGGTTTCTTCAGGGAAGAAAACCGTTACCACGATTCCAACCGCAAACAGGGCCGGCAAGGCCGGGATAGCCCTGCCGGTAATCATGCTGAAGGCAAAAAGGGAGAAAAATAAAACAAGCACTGTGTATCTCACCCAGGGTCTGGTTAAAGCAACCGGAGTTCGCTGTTTATTTATGCCAAGGGTTTCTTTTATCCATGTTACACCGTTCATAACTGTATTGATTGGACAAAACCAGCCACAATAGAATCTTCCCAGGAAAAGTGAACCAACCAGGCCAATAAGGAAAATGCCCACCCACACCTGGACGCGACCTGTTGCGATCAAGATTATAAAGAGTGTTAAAAATAGCAGTTGCACCGGTAACTGCAGCTTCTTAGCCAAAATTATTAGCTCCCTTCAATAAGTGATTTAGTTAGAGTATACTCTTCCTAAGCAGGTTTAAAAGTTACCGTGGGCACTAATACAAAACTAAACTGGGTGGTAATAATGAAAAGAGATCAATACCTGGATGTTCTGGCCTCTTTAGATCTATTTAAAAGCTTTTCCGGGGAAGAGCTGAAAGCAAGGCTATTTGCATCGGGGTTTGAAATTAAGAGTTATGGCAAAGACCAGGTCATTCACCTGCAAAACGAAAAATGCCAGGCCATGGAAGTAATCCTAGAAGGCCGGGTGGCGGTGCAGAAGATTGACCGGGAGGGTAACGTTTTAACGATTAATATTTTTCCAGCCCCGGAAATTATGGGGGCGCATCTCATTTTTTCATCCCGCAACCTTTATCCGATGACTGTAGTAGCGGAGTCAAAAACAGTCATGCTTAGTTTGCATAAAGATTTGGTAGCCCAGCTTGGCCAATCCAACCCCGACTTCATGTTAGCCCTGCTGCAGGTCATATCTGACCGCATCGTGATCCTGGCCGATAAAATTAAGGCCATATCGCATAAAACAATCAGGGAGCAGATCATCGACTTTTTAAGATATGAATATCATATCCAGCAAAGCCCGGTGATCAAGTTGAATTATTCGAAGAAAGAACTGGCAGAAAGACTGGGCATCCAGCGCACTTCGCTCAGCCGCGAGTTAAATAAAATGCGCCGGGATGGAATGCTGGAATACAGCGCCAAGACAATTACAATCGAAAGGATTGAGCAGCACCAGAACCGGCCCTGAAACTCAGGCTGTTTCAGCTGATGGCTTAGAATTTTCTGCTTGGGCGATCGATACCTAAGGGTGCTTGAGGTTCTGACGCGGATGATATATACCATCTGCTTGCTAAAGGTTTCAGGGACCATTTATTCTGCCAGGATAAATGGATCGAAATTTTCAACAGGGCCCCGGTAAGGCTCACCGCGGCTGTGCCTGTGCGGCCGGTCCATATGCTTAATTGCAGCTACCGGACAGAAATTGTAGCAGCGCAGGCAAAGAGCGCAATTGCCTCTTGTCATAATATCGCCATTTTGATAGAAAAGATTACCTGTCGGGCATAGGCGGACACAATCGCCGCAATCGATACAGGTTTTGCTGTCCACGGCAATATCATTTAGCAGTTTATGGTAAACACGGCGGTAAGGGACACGCTGCATAGAACCAAGCAGGTATGCTCCATAGTTGAACCCGTGGCGGAATGGTTTTCCTTCAACAATCCTGGCGGCAAATCGTTTTATTCTTCTGCCTGCCCTGTTTCGGACCTTTTCCAAGCGGGTGAGACTGTTGGTGTAGGGCAGGCGGATAACGCTGACAGTAACATTGTTTGGCATCAAAAAATGGTCTCCCCATAGCACATTAAAGCCTCGTTTTTGAAGGAAAGAAGCGCCGACTGCGGCCCCGTCACCAGACCAAAGCCACTGTGTGCAGAAAACAAAGCCATTCTTGTTGGCATTATCAGGCAGCGATTCAATAAACTCAACCATTGGCCGGGGCAGGTCAGATCCATGAATGGGATAACCAAACCCGGCCAGGTCGGATTGTTCCATTAAAGCGACGGCTTCTTTTTGTGAGATCTTTTCGATCGAATAAGCCTTTGTTTTAAGGCCTCTCCCTGTTAGCTGGTGTGACAGTTCCTCTGAAACCCACCAGGTGTTGCCGGTGCCTGAAAAGTAGAAGATTACAGCCTGCTGTTTCATCAGATCGCTCCTCGTTCATTTAAAGTGCCTGAAAAGCTGGTTGAATAATCATGAGAATGAGCTTACTGGCTTTAGCCAGATTACTTAATGCTCTCTTGTCGGGAAGGCTTTTTACTTATCTCATTTCTTGTAGTTTGTGGTTAAAGATCCTATAAGTGCATAACACTTCGCCATATTGACAATCAACCCTGTTAAAAATAGGGTTAACTGCTGAATTATTTAGCAGTTAACCCCGGGTCAAATGAAACTGTGTTTAAACTATTCCTTGTCTTCAGGTTCTGCTGCCATTTTTTGGCCTTCAACCTTGGCGATTATCTCCGGAACCATCTCAACGATTTTTTCAAGCGATCCGCGGCTGGTGAGCGGAACCACGCTTAATTCGTCATTTTTAATCACCAGGATAGCGTTAGGGGCGATCTTGCATCCTACTCCACCGCCACCGCCGCTGCCATCATTACCCTTATTGTCCTTACCGGTTCCTTCTCCGCCGCCGACACCAAAAGAAACGGTGATGATTGGAACCATGGTGATACTGCCAACCTGGAAAGGTTCACCCACTACTGTTTCGGTCCGGATAAACTTCTCCAGTTTTTCAAACAATGTGTTGAAAACTTCGCTGCCACTGGCCATGCTTTTCTTCCTCCTTATTATTGTTCTCAATTATTGATCTCTACTTATAGATACACCGGAATATTAATCCGGTTGCATTCAGGTGTTTGAAACTGCCTCATTTGAACCTGTTTCATATTTTTTAGGCCGACTAAAGAGGTGCCCGGTCCGGTTTATTAAGAAAAACCAGCCTATTTTCACCAGGATTACTCCCACCATGATGCGCCCCTTAACAAAAGCTTCGAATTCGTAATATTCATCTTCCCAGACCGGTTCAAGGTCTACAAAGATTTCTTTGGAACTGTATTCAAGGGTATGGGTTACTGCGGCCAGCCACCCGGTCAGGTGAGGTTCATCAAAACCAATTCTGCCTTTCAGGTTGAAGAGATCCGGCTTCAAAATACGGAGGAGCTCTTTGACCAGGCTGATTCCTCTCACCTGCAGATCTCTGTCGAGTGCTAAAAATAATGATTGAGAGCCCTTATTTTTGCCCTTCTTTTTTTCTTTGCCCTTCTCTTTCTCGTCTTTCTCTTTTCGCTTGAATTTTTGTGGATCAATTTTTACCGGTATGCCGAATAAAATAAATTTGGCCTGCAAGGGTTTGCTCTCATTTTCTTCCCAGGATCCATTAAAAATTAGGGCCGGGGAACACCTTAGATTAAAAGAAAAACACATTTGATTTTGAAAACCGGCCTGCACCCTGTAGCGTAAAGGAACCACCATAATAAAGAGTCCTAATAATAAAACCAGGGCTAACAGAATTCCGAGGATGTATAGCAGGACAGTTAAGACGATCAATATAAAATACTCTCCTTTAGGCCCGGCCCGGGCTAAATCTGGAAAACAGGGGATTGCGTTTTCTCAAACGACTGCCGGCCGCCCGTGTAATGGTTGAAACTGTCTTCCCGACCGAACGGGCTACAGTCCGGTTAACCGGGTTGTAAGAGATAAAGCTAAAGGTGTGCTGCAATACATGTTTTTGCAGGCGAAATGTATCTTTTACAGCTTCTTTTCTTCTGGCATCCCTGATGTCTGCCAGGTGAGTTTTAATCGCTGCCTTCCGGCAGGCGATCAATTCAGGCGGTGGTTCGACGACCGGCTGATGTTTTAAATCCCAATCCATCAGCTTCAACCCGTTTAGCATTTTGCGGCAGGTGAGGCAGGTTGCAAGGTGTTCTTCAAGAATCATTTCCTCCAGCATCTCCAGCTCACCGTCAATATATTGCTGCAATAAATCATGAAATTGATCGTGCATGTTATTTACACCTCCAGGAGCTCGCAGTTTTGCATTTTTTCACGCAGCATGTTTCTGGCCCTGTAAACGTTGCTTTTAACCGTGCCGACAGGCTGGTCGATCGCAGATGCAATCTGGTCGTAGCTCATTTCTTCGAGGTGCCGCAGCGTAAGAGCTAAACGGTAGCTTTCAGGCAGTTCGGCAATCAGCTTATTGATCACCTTACCGGTATCTCTGCATATAACCTCTTCCTCAATGTTGGTTTTATCTGCCAGGTATGAGTCCGGGTCCAGGAAGGTTTGTTCGACCCGGTTTTTCCTGCCCTGATTGATCAGGGTATTGATCGTGATCTTCTTTAACCAGGGAAGAAGCGGGCGGTTTTCATCAAAAGTATGGATCCCGCGAAATATCTTAATATATACCTCCTGCATCATGTCCAGCGCCTCTTCCTTGCTGCGGGTATAGTTATAGCAGATCCGGTAGAGATATTCTTCATGCTGGCTGAGCAGCTGGTTGTAAGCATCTCCATCATTCTTTTTGCATCGCCTGATCAGGTTGACTGTAAAGGCATTAACCAGCGTCTCCGCCTCCATAAGAAAAAATGTCATCTATAACTACTATACCCCGGAGAACAGAAAAGGTTGCATTTTTCTAAAGCCATTTTTTGCGTCGAAAGTAGATGAGCATCACCAGGGCTACTGCTCCCATCAGCCCTATTGCGAAGGGGTAACCGTAATACCAGCTTAATTCGGGCATGTGGCGGAAGTTCATGCCGTAGATACCAGATATAAGGGTTAGGGGGATAAAGATTGCCGCGAACATGGTCAATATTTTCATTACTTCGTTAAGCCGGTTATTGACGCTGGAAAGATAAATCTCCAGCATGCCGGATAATATGTCCCGATTTATCTCAATTGCTTCTATTATCTGGACCAAATGGGAGTAAACATCTCGCATGTGTAGAGCGTTATCAGGATGAACAAACAGCGAATCTGATTTTTCCAGGCCTATCAGGGCTTCGCGTAAGGGCCAGGTAGCCTGGCGAATTTTCAGCATTTCTCGCTTTAAAAAGTGAATTTCCTGCAGGGTTTCCTGTTCAGGCCTCGAAAGAAGCTCATCTTCGAGGATCTCC
This sequence comes from Syntrophomonadaceae bacterium, assembly GCA_007132095.1. Classification (GTDB taxonomy): domain Bacteria; phylum Bacillota; class Dethiobacteria; order DTU022; family DTU022; genus SLPH01. The sequence goes on from SLPH01000119.1 coordinate 9,265, forward strand.
AATCGCTCGCCCATGTATTCCAGCACGCTAAAATATCCATCGACAATAATGTCAATCAGTGAATAGGCGAGGTAATCGGGGCCTCTTTTCCGGATTATATCACGCTCTGACTCAAGGCGCTTTTTCAGCGGCTGAAGGCTGGTAATGTCAGCTTCACTGAATGTAAGGAGGTAATTCTTCCCGATAACCAGGCTAATCTGTTCATCCTCAGGTGAGTTTTTTCCGTTATTGAATAGGAGAGCCTTGCAGGCGAGGTAAGAGTAGTCTTCGAATGTTTCCTGCCTGGGGCGTTGCTTTGTGTTCAGTATGTCTTCAATTGTTAAGTCATGCAGGTTAAAGTGTTTTCCTATTGCCCGCAAAAGGTCGATCCGGGCTAATCCTTCAACGTGCACCCAGAGAACGGGAGGATCCTGGTTTAGGTATTCCTGTAGTTTGAGTAGATCGGCAGTCTCCTTTTCCGAGTACAAACTTTTGCCGTAGCTGTGTATAATAATTCTGCTGGTTGTGTTTTTCAGGCTTCCCGCTTGAGCAAGCGAACCGGGCGTCAGGCCCGTTCTCGTAGATGTTTTCATCCTTTTCTTCATAATCAGCCACCTCTCAAAATAAACAGGATTGCTATAGCAGCAATATAGCTGCAGGCGATCAGGATCGAATCGAGGCCTAGGGGCCCGATGGCCTGTTTGGAACGGCTGCCCAGGCCCACAATCGCCAGCCCTGTCAGTATAATAACCATCATTACAGTAACCATGTGGTTAGGGGAGCTAACACCAAGAAGGGGCCCGGGCCTGTAAACCACATCGATAATTGCCAGAATGAACATGTTATACATGTTTGCCCCGAAAATATTGCCCACGGCCATGTCCAGCTTGCCCATCCGGGTAGCAGTTACTGTAGTAGTAACCTCGGGCAGACTAGTGGCAGCGGCCAGGAATATTGATCCGACAAAAGTTCTGCCCAGCCCGGTGCTGAAGGCAATTGCATCCGAAGCGTCAGTGAGGTAGGCGCCGGCAAAAAGTATAACTCCGGCGGCCAGGAAGAATAGGCACAGTGCTTTTTTCAGGCCCATCTGCGGATCCTGCTTCACCGATATTTCCTGCTCTGCACTTGGAGGAATTACTTTGCTGAAGCCCTCAGTTGACTGGAAGGTATGCTTTTCATAAGTTGTCAGCAACTTTGCCCCGGCAGGCAAAGTAAACTCCGAACAGCAACAGTGTCTCCAGGCCGATACTGCCTTGGAAGATAGCAGGGAATGGGATCAAAAGTCCCAGGCCGGCGGTTGCAAGCAGGATTAAGCCCAACGCTGCGGCGATTACATGGCCTTCCCGCAATCGATGAAACAGTGAGCCCCGCCCCTGGGCTAAATCCACTACAGCAAGAATTGTGATGTTGAAGAGATTGCTGCCGAAGAGGTTTCCCACAGCCAGGTCGGGAGCATCAATCAGGGCAGCCCGCACGCTGCTGACAAGTTCGGGCAAAGATGTGGCCAATGGCAGGATCAACAGGCCGGCCCAACCGGCCCCAAGGCCAAGTGCCCTTGAAAGAGCATCGGCGCTCCTGGTCAAAGATATACCGGCGGCTATAACCAGGGTTGCTCCGATCACAAACTGAAACCAGGCATTTTCCATGCTATTCATGCCCCTTGCCTTGTCGGCGTAAAATTGAGAATTAATGACAGTATAACACAGGAAGAGGCAGTTAATTCTACACCTTGAAATATATCGGCTTCTCTGCTGGGACACCATGATTGACTATGCTTTTTAGCAGAAATGTTCCACTGCTTGATTGCAATAGTGGATGCAAGCACCCAGTATTGCATAAATCAAGCATGATTGACTGCAATTTGTCATGCCCTGATTAGCTCAATTACCCCGGCCGTTAATCGATCCTTCACACATATGAAACAATATCAGGCCTAATTCTTCAGCTGGTTAGCTGTCGTGCTGTTTTGACTGCTTGGTATAAAAATTGCTCTTGTAATACTTATGGCCATATTGCAGGCAAAAACGGCCAGTTTGCCTTGGTGAACTGAAACAAAGGAGGGGTTCTGATGAACTACGTTTTGATTAATAGCGAAGTGGCAAATGAAATCTGTACGATCAACTTCAACAGGGAGGAAGGATATAACGTTCTTACTGAACAAGTGCGGGCAGAACTGTTCGATGCTCTCCAGGTTGCGAACAGGGATCCTCAGGTCAGAGGGGTAATATTGACCGGTGGTAAAAAGATCTTTTGTGGCGGGGCGGATATTAAATTCATGGCCCGGGCGACAGCTGCAGACATGTACTGCCAACCGGAAAATACACGCAGGATTGTTGAATACATGGAATCGATGGTGAAACCGGTTATTGCCGTTTTAAGCGGGTATACTCTCGGCGGCGGTTGTGAGCTATCGCTTGGCTGCGATATCCGCATCGCTTCGGAAACTGTGCAGATTGGCCTGCCCGAGATCCGACTTGGTATTATTCCCGGTGGAGGGGGAGTTCAGCGCCTTGTCCGCCTGGTCGGAGTTAGCCGGGCAAGAGACCTGATTTATTCAGGGCGGATCCTCAAGGCATCAGAAGCTTTGGATATTGGACTGGTTGACGAAGTGGTCCCGGTTGATCAGCTGCTTGAAGCAGCAGTTAAGCGGATGAAAAGTTATACCAGACACGGCGCGGTTGCTGTTGCCGCCGCAAAAACTGCAATTAACACCGGCATTGCGCTGAGCCCCCGCGATGCTGATGTTTTGGAAAAAATGTGCTTCGCCATGCTCTTTTCAACGGAAGATCAAAAAGAAGGCATGCAGGCTTTTATTGATAAAAGAAAGCCTGCTTTCAAGGGCAAGTGACCTGGTTGTCCTGTAATACCGCACCCCTGTTTTTTGTACCCGGCCGACATCTCTGCGGTTGCAGCCGGGCACTTTGCAGCCGTTCAAAAAGGCTTGATCTTCGATACTGGTTCATTTGCAACGAAGATCAGGCGTAGGGACAAATTGTTATTTGGCCAGTGTGGAAATCAGACGCTCCGGTGCCCGGGCCGTTAAAAGGGCGCCGTTATAGGACAGAGGGGGTAAAGCATAATTTGAAGCCAGACGATGTTTGTATTTGCGGAGCGGTGAGGACGCCGATAGGGCGGCTTGGCGGAACGATCAAGGATATTCCTGCTGAAAAACTTTCTGAAATCGTGATCAGGGAGCTTCTCAACAGAACGGGCGTTAAGGGGGAAGAGGTCGAAGAGGTAATTATAGGGCAGACTAAGCAATCTGCCGACAACCCGAACCTGGCCAGGCTTGCCGCCCTGATGGCTGACCTTCCCGAAGAAGTTCCTGCGTATACCGTTCACCGCCAGTGCGGTTCCGGACTGCAGGCTATCAACAGCGCTGTCCAGCAAATCCAGGCCGGGTATGCGGACCTGATTATAGCCGGCGGGGTTGAGAGTATGAGCACCGCCCCCTATTACCTGCGCGGAGCCAGGTTCGGCTACATGGTTGGAAATGCCGAACTGCTTGACTCAAACACAGAGAGCCAGCCCTGCTCTCAGCCGGTTGAACGATATGGTCGACTGACCATGGGGATGACTGCCGAAAACCTGGCCGAAAAATATTTAATCACCAGGGCTGAGCAGGATCACTTTGCCCTGCTCAGCCAGGAGCGAGCCCAACGGGCGATTGAAAACGGGCTTTTCCGTGATGAAATTGTCGCTGTTCCAGTTCCACAGAAGAAGGGACCCGATCTTCTTTTTGAAAGGGATGAACACCCGCGCCCGACCACCCTGGAAGCGCTCTCGAAACTTCAGCCGGCCTTCAAGGAAAAGGGAACCGTTACAGCCGGCAATTCCAGCGGCCGCAATGATGGGGCGGCGGCGGTTGTATTGGCTAGCGCAAGAAGAGCTCGAGAACTTGGTATCAAGCCACTGGCAGTGATCAGAGGCTTGGCTGCTGCTGGCGTTTCACCTTCTTTCATGGGAATCGGGCCTGTTCCTGCAACCTGGAAGGCTTTGGAACGTGCCGGGCTCGCCCTTGAAGATATTGACCTCTTCGAGATAAATGAAGCTTTTGCTGCACAGTTGTTAGCGGTTAACAGGGAACTGAAGCTGGACCTTGCGAACATAAATGTAAATGGCGGCGCTATTGCCCTGGGCCATCCACTGGGCTGTTCGGGTGCGCGTATTGTAACCACACTGCTCTACGAGATGATCCGCCGCAATAACCGTTTTGGGTTGGCAAGCCTCTGTATCGCCGGGGGGATGGGTATAACTACGATCTTCGAAAGAGTTTCCTGATCAGCTAAGGGCCATTTTGCCTTAAAGCAGTGCATTCGAATGCATGATTAAAGAAGCGGGGAAAAAGCTATCGTTTTTCGTTTGGTACAGCGATTCGTGTTTTTGGGGTTGTGAGAATAGATGAATCATTAACCAAGGGGAGGAAGTAATAATGGATCCCAACATGATCAGCACCATAAGTGTCATCGGCGCCGGCACCATGGGACGGCAGATTGCCCTGCTCGCAGCTATATCAGGCTTCAGAACCAACTGCATTGATAATAATCCCGGGCAGGTAGAAGATGCCAGGGCTTTTACCATCAGCTACCTCCAGGGCCGCGTTGACAAGGGACGCCTTACGGACGAACAGGCTCAGCAGGCGGGCAGCAGGCTACATTTCGCAAGCGATTTTGTCGAAGCGCTTAAAGAAACTGATTTTGTGATCGAGGCCGCTGTTGAAAAGCTGGAGGTTAAAAGGGAGCTTTTCAGCCAGCTCGACCGCTATTGCCCAAAACACGCTATATTGGCTACTAACAGTTCCTACATAGTCAGTTCGCGCATTGCCGATGCCACCGGGAGACCGGAAAAAGTATGCAACATGCATTTTTTCAACCCGGCCCTGGTTATGAAATGCGTAGAAGTAGTCAAAGGGGTACACACGTCTGAAGAAACCGCTCAGGTTGCTGTTGGCCTGGCCAGGAGGCTGAATAAGGAGCCGGTTCTCTTGAATAAAGAGATATACGGGTTCCTCGTCAACAGGATCTTCAGCAGTATTACCTCTGAAGCGCTCTATTTAATTGATATGGGTATCGCCTCGCCTGAAGACATTGACAGCGCCGTTGTTAACGCCCTCGGCCATCCCATGGGTCCCTGCAGACTTATGGATATGAATGGGCTCGATTTTGCCTACATCAGGAGAATGGAACGTTACCGCGAGACGGATGATCCTGCCGACAAACCGGCCGTAATTCTGGTTGAAAAGTATGCCCGGGGCGAATGGGGCAAAAAAACCGGCAAAGGCTTTTTTGAATATGAAAAAGAGTAAAGCGCTGCCTGAATAATACTAAGCCTGTATTTTTGACGGATGTTGAAGCTGCAGACTTCTGAAGGTAGTTCAAACTGGATTGTGAATCATAATAATATAACCCGGGCGCTGCTATAATCCTGCTGTCCGGGAAACGGAGGAACCTGAGTGAGCAGTTTAGGACTTTTTCTCAACCCGAGATCGATAGCAGTTATCGGTGCTTCTCAAAACTTAGACTCAATCAACGGCATGCTGATCAAATACCTGCTCAAGCATGGCTACCGGGGAAAGATATTTCCCGTTAACCCTAAATACGAGGAGATAGCCGGTCTTAAATGCTATCCCGGTCTGCTCCAGATCGAAGAGGAGATCGACCTGGTCCTGATCGCCATCGCCTCAAATAAGGTTGTATCTGCCCTGGAAGAGTGCGCCCAAAAAGGGGTCAGGGCGGTAATGGTATACAGTTCTGGTTTTGCTGAAACTGGAGAGTCCGGCAAAGCTATCCAGGAAAAGATCATTAAGCTTTCCCGGGAGCACGGTATCGCTGTTTGCGGTCCTAACTGCCTTGGCGCAGCCAACCTGCATGACAATGTTGTCGTCGCTTTCAGCCCCGTCCTTGAAAACAATCTGATCCAGGGCCCGATCAGCTTTATCTCCCAGAGCGGAGCCTTCGGTTTTGTCACCTTTCACCAGGCCCAGGTCGAAGAAGGTGTCGGTTTCCGCTATCTGATCACAACCGGGAATGAAGCAGATGTTAGCACGGCAGATTTTATCGAGCACGCTGCCGGGGACAAAGAAACGGCGGCTATTCTATGCTACATGGAAGGGATTAAAGACGGTGAAACCCTTAAAAGAGCGGCCCGGAAAGCGCTGCAGGCCGATATCCCGCTAACCGTCTTCAAAGTGGGAAAATCCGACGTGGGCCAGAAGGCGATCACTTCCCATACGGCAGCGCTGGCCGGATCAGATCAGATCGTTGATGCTTTCTTCCGGCAGAACGCCGTTGTCAGGGCTGAGCACAGCGACGATCTGATCGACATGGCCAAGATATTTTCCAACCGCAGGAGGCCGGGCGGAATCAGGGCCGGCGTGCTTACCACATCCGGCGGGGCCGGGATTATGTCGGCCGATACCCTGATCGGGCTCGGCATGCAGATACCGGCTTTGGACGAAGAAACCCGGAAAATAATTGAGGAGGCGATTCCGCCTTTTGGCTCCTCCATGAACCCGGTTGATGTTACTGCCCAGATATTTAATAGCCCCCATTACCTGACTAAATGCCTCCGGGCAGTGGTAGAAGACAATAATATTGATTTTCTGCTCATCTCAATGTCAACGGTTGATGGCGAGGTTGGCGCTGAAATAGCAAAAGGTATAGTGGAAGTTTACGGTCAGGCGGAAAAACCGATCGCCGTTTCGTGGGGCACTTCGCCTGGGCGGGCCGAAAAGGCTTTTCAGATCCTTAAACAGGCCGGGGTTCCGCTTTACCGCCAGCCTGTCCGCTGTGCTAAAGCTTTGGCTAAACTGGCGCTCTACGTTCAGGCTCGCAGGGAAATAATGGGGCAGGCCGAAATGCAGGCTGGCGGGTATGCCGGGGCCGGGCAAACGTCAGCCGGCAATACGGAATGCGCGTTTAAAGCTTTTACAAAACTGGCTGAAAAAACCGGAGGACCGGTCTTTAATGAATATCTTTCTAAAGAACTTTTGTCCGCATCTGGCATCCCTATTACCCGGGAAGAATTAGCTTTAAATCCTGCTGAGGCATTGCAGGCTGCAGCGAGAATAGGTTATCCCCTTGCCCTTAAGGTTATGTCGGGCAAACTGGTCCACAAGACCGAAGCAGGTGTGGTAGCAATTAACATAGAGAATGAAGCCGATTTAAGACTCAAATTTGACCTGCTGCGCCAGAACGCCCTGAAGAGAGTTGAACCCTCAGATATTGAAGGCTACCTGGTGCAGGAGATGGCCAAACCCGGCCTGGAAGCTATAATAGGCATGAAAAATGATCCCCAGTTCGGGCCCACAATCATGTTTGGGCTGGGTGGTATCTTTGTTGAGCTGCTTGAAGATGTAGTCTTTCGCGTGGCGCCCCTGTCTGAAAAAGATGCTTTGGACATGTTGGAGGAAATAAAGGGAGCCAAGGCCCTGGATGGTTTCAGGGGAATGCCCGGGGCGAACAGGCAGAAGCTGGTCCAATTGCTGATCAACTTTTCCCGGCTGGCCAGTGTTCTGGGGGATGAAGTAGAAGAAATCGACCTGAACCCGGTTATACTATACCCGGACGGCCTGGTTGTTGTTGACGCCCTCATAATCAGGCGCATAGCTAAAAGAGCTATTACTCATCAGGTCTCATAGGCGCCTTTTCAGTTACCTGACCCCATAACCTGATTCTGGTTCTGGGGTCTCAGGTTCCTAACTAGCTTAAGAATGAGAAGCGAAACAGGCCACTTATTTAAAAGGGTTCTCAATGAAAACACCTTTGACCATCTGGTTATGGTTCATATCTTCGGTCCAGATCATCCGGCATCCAGATGTAGCAGCGGCGGAGATAATCAAGCTGTCCCAGAATGAAATATTGTTTGTACAGCAGATATCAATGGCCTGGCTGATTATCGGCAGATCAACAGTAACAGTCTCAAAATTGGCAAGTGAAAAGGTCATTTCTTTCGCCGCCTGAGGATTAACTTTTAATTTTCCGGTAGCCACAACAAAAAACTCCTGAAGGACCTGGGTTGATAATACCCCTGAATCACTTTCCCGAATCGATTTAAGCAGGGCTCGCGCCTGAGTCTGTTTTTCAGGATCAGCACCATCAAGAGCGTAAACCAGGATGTTGGTATCGATGAAAACTTTAGACATCGTACAGCTCCTCACGCTTCCATTTTATGCCTTCTGAATTAGCTCCAGCCCGGTCCATTAATGCGAAACTCTCTTCAAGCCAGCTATCAGGATCGCTTTTCACATAACCGAGCAAAGTTTCCCGGACAGCTTCATTAACCAGTTCTGAGACTGATTTAGAGCTTTTAGCAGCCTTAATCTTTAAGATCCTGTGTAATTCAGGTTCAAGGTATATAGTTGCTCTTTTTGTTTTGGCTGTCATTATAATTCGCCTCCTAAAACATTATAACGCTATAACGTTTTAATGACAATACCGACCCCGGCTGGTTACCGGAAAGACATCTATTGCAGAAAAACGATCGTCATGGAGCAATTGCTGCTCAGGGCTAAATGGGTTGGAATCATTTACTCGGAATCAAATGATAAAGCATTTTGGATAAATCTTTCAGGATCAAAGGAATCTGCTGTCAGGTTTTCTGGGCCGATGCATTTTATATATGCATCATCATAGTAAGAAGCCTGGAATATTCCTTTTTCGATCTCTGCAACCTTTTCGATAAAACTGAGCTTCATATCCTTTTCCTGAAGAGTCATTACGGGAAAACCAAAAAAGGAATTCCTGTGTTTAAGCTCTTTGTTCCCCTCTTCGCAGCGGTTGATAAACTCCAGGTGGTTTTTAATCCTATCACAATTAGCTTTTCTTAAGAAAGAGATGTCCTGCTCGAGGTTTTCACTAAGGAGCTGCAGCAAAGAACTGTCCAGCTCATAACCGACGCTGTTTCTTCCGGCAGCTAAAGCTGCCAAAGTGGTAGTCCCGGTCCCAATGAATGGATCAAGCACGGTGTCTCCGCTTAAAGAATACATGTTAATTAAGCGGAAAGGTAAAATAAACGGGTAGGCAGCGCTTCGTTTACGCAAGCTATCATTCTTTGTATTCTGTTTAATCCCTTTAAAATCCCAGAGATCTGAAAACCAGGTATTTCTTTCTTCCCAAAAGTAACTGCTCTCCATCCTGCTCTTTTTTTGTGTTCTGGTTTTAAATTCTCTCTTCGTACCTTTTCTGAAAATCAAGATATACTCGTGTTCCAGGGTCACATAGGCGCCTGCAGGCAGCATGCCGGAACCCATAAATTTATTTGGCGCATTTGTCTGCTTGCGCCAAAGGATCAGGGGAAGCGCGTCAAACCCTAATTCTGTAAACTTATTCAGTACCCTGGCATGGTTTGGATATAGCTGGAATCTTTTATTGAGCGTTCTTACTGCATCGCCGATGTTTATGCAGGCAAAAGCGCCATCTCTCATGACCCGGTGCAGTTCTTTCCAAACCTGATCAAGGACCCCGTGCATCGTTTCAAATGCCCTGTGGCAATCAGCGGCCTCCAGGTAATCTTTAACCCGGGAGTCAGTGCTGCCGAACTGCTCATCCCACATTTCAACCATGGGATAAGGTGGGGAAGTAATGACCAGGTCAATGCTTTGATCATCTAAATGGTTCATATCCCTTGCATCGCTGCAGAAAATTTTGTGTTCAGTCTTAAGCAATGACAGCTCTCCCCGGCAGAAGCGTGCTCATGGCCCCATCTGCTGCTATTAAAAACATGATACCCAGATATGTACATTTTTACAACTATGCTGAAAAAGCACGTTGATATTTTCATCTATCAGATGCTGAAGCTGGGCTTCATTAGGCCTAATAATGATGCACATCCGGGGCGTTAGTCAAACAAGATTTCAGCGATAGGATTATCTTGACATGATAAGTGATAGAGGCGTCGGGTTCGAAAAAAGTTGCATAATAAATGATTAAGCTCAGGGTGAATACCTTTAAATATAAAACTTAAAGATGCTTTGCACCAAACAGGTATGATGCAATGTGTTCCGCAGCCGCAATGCCGTCTGCCATGGCCCGGACAACCAGAGATTGACCGCGAGCTATATCACCGCAGGAGAAAACTCCGGGAAAACTGGTCATGTGTTGGTCATTGAGCAAAATATAGCCTTTTTCATCCCGGCTA
>SLPH01000016.1 GCA_007132095.1 Syntrophomonadaceae bacterium
AATTAAATCAGCGCAGACTGGATTTAATACCGGACGGCTTCGCGGCTGCTTGGGAGTGAGCTTTTTTATACCTCACCGCTTTTTAGAAGCCGGGTTAAAAGCGCCATGGTTACTATTATTAAAACTGCAAACATGGCTACAAAGCCGGGTTCTCCTGTTTGGATAAAATAGCCGGGGCTTTGAATCATGGTGTAGATTAAAGCTCCTGTGGCGATCAGGTATATTGGTTTGCCCCAGGTTTTTGCTTTTAATAAGCCCCAACCGCCAATAACCAGGGCAATCGCCGTTGCAAATTCTGCCGCCAGGTGCATTATGATTCTTGCCGGCTCGGTTTCCAATTCCGGAATAGAACCGGAAAGATAAAACACTAGCCACATCAGGATCATCGAAATTCCGACAATAATTGAGAATATCCCCGCTGTTTTCATATTCATAATCGACCCCTTTTGCAACACAAGGAAAAATGCAACTTTGCATGCTTTACAGTGTGGTGCATGAAATGATTTTTCCTGCTTACTGCCGCATAAATTATCTTTAAAATAACAGATCGGAAAATTTTGGGCAACAACAATAAACTGTTCTTCTGAGCGGGCCATTGCCGGGCCATTACTCATGCGGCAGGATTAAATTTAGTGCCCCCTACCAGTAATGGTTCCCCGCCCTCTTGTCTTAATAAAGCGCTTGGCAGGAAGGGGTGCCGCTTAAAGGTGCAGCTCTTTACCGGCGCGGTAGTTGAGTTCCGCTATGTGCCATGTATTGCTATAGTGGCAGCGGTGGCGCGTGAATTCAATGCTGCATTCGCCCCGGGGATCCTTCTGCTTGCAACTTCCATCGCCTTCTTTTTCGGAGGCATGATTGCCCGCATCGGAACTCTGCTTTTATAGCCATACAGAAAAGATAATAAGGCTTTACTCCTCTGGCTCACTTATTGTTGGATCGTGGAAATTGGAGATAAACGCCGATAATATGCGAAATGAGTGCTCTATACAAACTATTAGGCAATATGCTGCCATGTTCAGTAATAACAATGGATATTTGACCTTGATCGTTGGGCTAAAGGTTTGCATAATATTATTAGCACTCGCTTAAAAAGAGTGCCAATAATGACCTAATATATGGGAGGGATGAAGGTGAGAGATCTAATTCGCAGAAATTCCAGTGGTGAGATGGATCGGATCAGGTCCGGAATAGACCAGGTGTTTGCCGATGCTTTCTTCAGGAACTGGCCCCAGGGAGGCGGACAGGGCAATTTTCCGCCCGTGGATCTCTACAACACGGAAGGGGCTCTGGTAGCGCTGGTTAACCTGCCCGGGGTTGATATTAACCAGGTGGAAGTGACTACCAATAACGACACCCTGACAATATCGGGCGAGATGAGGATCGAGCAAAACGAAGGTGAAATACTCTGGCAGGAGCGTACTGGCGGAAAATTTTACCGCAGTTTTAAGCTTCCGGTTCCGATCAAAGCCGACCAGGTAGACGCTAACTTTAAAGCCGGCGTTTTGAGAATTGAGATGCCGAAAATTGATGAGCTGAAGAGCAGGACAATCAAGATCAAAGAAAGCAAGTAAATAAGGTAACCGCGATATTTAGGCTGGGCGCGCAGTTGAAGCGTCCGGCTTTTTTATTTTCCTGGCGCAAGGTGAATGCAGGGCTCAAAAGGTGGTTTTTCAGCGATTTAGAAAGAGGAGCTTCAGGGCGGTGGTTTGGCCTTAGAAGATGCGCTATAATTAGGAAAGCAGCTTTAAAGCCGTTTCTGTCCCGCCTGATTTTTTAGCGGTAACTTCGGCAATGCAACCCCTGCCTGGGTGATTGTATAATCTAGGTAAATCCTTGCCGGGTAAACATAATCTAAAAGGGAGGGAACCATATTGAGCGAAGAGCATACTGTTTGGATTGATTTCGACACGATGGAAGAGTTTATGACTGCCGTATTTGCCGGACTTGGTGTTCCGGAAGATGAGGCCCGCATATGCTCAGATGTCCTGATTACTGCTGATAAACGGGGCATAGATTCGCACGGGATTGGCCGCTTAAAAACAGTTTATTACGACCGGATCAGGGAAGGGATACAGGAACCCGAAACGGTATTTGAAATTGTCCGGGAAACCCCGGCGACAGCCGTGGTAGACGGCCATAACGGCATGGGCCACTATATAGGCTACAGGTCAATGAAACTGGCCATGGAAAAAGCTAAAAGCACGGGAATGGGTATGGTTGCCGTGCGCAACTCAACCCATTATGGCATCTGCGGCTACTTTTTGCTAATGGCGGCTGCCGGGAATATGATCGGGGTCACCGGCAGTAATGCCCGCCCTTCAATTGCCCCTACTTTTGGTGTGGAAAACATGCTGGGCACAAATCCCCTGACCTATGGCATGCCCACTGATGAAGAGTTTCCTTTTATCTTAGACTGTGCTACTTCTGTTGCCCAGCGCGGCAAGATTGAGGTCCATGCCCGGGAAGGTAAAGATATTCCCGCGGGTTGGGTAATCGGCAGGGATGGAAAGCCGAAAACAGATTCGGAGCAGATTCTACAGGACCTGGTTGACGGCAACGCAGCTCTTACCCCCCTGGGCGGTATTGGGGAAGAAACTGCCGGTTATAAGGGTTACGGTTACGCTACAGTAGTAGAGATTCTTTCCGCCGCCCTTCAGGGCGGAGCCTTTCTTAAAGGTTTGCTCGGGTTTGAAGATGGGAAAAAAGTGCCGTACCGCCTTGGCCATTTCTTTATTGCAGTCGATATCGCCGCTTTTACTGAACCGGAAGAGTTCAAGAAAACTGCCGGAGATATTTTGCGCAGCCTGCGCGCTTCAGAGAAAGCCCCCGGCCATGACCGGATCTACACGGCCGGGGAAAAAGAACATCTCGCCTGGCTGGAGCGTAAAGAGCGGGGTGTCCCCGTAGGCAGGGTTCTGCAAAAAGAGATGATCGCGATGAGAGATGAACTTGGCCTCTCCCGGTTCCGGTTTCCTTTTGAATAAGAAGTAATGAAATGATTATCCAATAACAGCGGGGTGAATAATGGAACTTGTGCGCCTGGGCAATACCGAACTCAAAGTGAGCAGGATTAGTTTTGGCGGCCTCCCGATCCAGTCGACAAGCCCGGGTGAAGCGGAAGAAGCTGTCCGCTATGCCGTTAAAAGAGGCATAAACTTCTTTGATACTGCCCGTGCCTACAGAACCAGTGAAGAGCGCCTGGGTCTCGGATTGGATGGCTTTGGCAGCAGGGTGATGGTTGCCACTAAAACCATGTACAAAGACCTTGATCAACTTGCTGAAGATTTTGAGCTCAGCCTGAAGCTGCTAAAGCGTTCCTATATCGATCTCTTTCAATTCCACATCGTAAACTATAAAAAAGAACTGAAAGCGATTCTTGACAAGAACGGCCCTTTTAACTACCTGGAGGAAGAGCAGAGAAAAGGCCGCTTGCGCTATATCGGCATTACTTCGCACCGCCCGCCCCTGATGCTGGAAGCGATGGCGAGCGGGCGCTTTGCATCTGTGCAAATCCCCTTAAATTTCATTGAATCCGGCCCCCTTAAAAAAGTAATCCCATATGCCAGGGAAAATAAGGTTGGAATCATAGCAATGAAGCCTCTGGCTGGCGGCGTTTTCCGTAACCGGCAGGCAGCTTTACGCTGGGTCCTGCAGCATGAAAACGTGGTGCCAATACCCGGCATGTGCAGGGTTAGTGAGGTTGACGAGAACCTCTGTGCGCTTGAAACTCCTTTCGGGCCGGAAGACCTTGCTGACCTCAGACAGGATCAGGATGAACTTGGTCTATCATTCTGCCGCCGCTGCGATTACTGCATGCCCTGTCCGAATGACATTGAAGCTTCATATATTGTCCGGGCCGGCCTGATGTTTCACCGCTCGGGCTGGGATAAAATGGAGCGGCGCGATGTTGAGCTGTTTATCAGGGGCTTGTCCTGTACCGGGTGTGGAGAGTGCGCTTCTCGCTGCCCCTACAACCTTCCGCTTACGAAAATGGTAATTGATGAAAGTGTTAAACTGCTAAGAAAAGCCCATACGCTGGGCCTTTTAAGCACAGAGGAACTTGAGGAAAACCTGAACAGGCTGGAAAGTAAGAACTGATGAAGCCTTATTCAGCATAAAATGCAAATCGAGAAAGGGGCTAAAATGATGAACCGCATGCAGGGGCTTCCCGATGGCAATCGGATTGTCATTACCGTAATAGGTGAGGATAAAGTGGGAATTATTGCAGCCGTTACGGCAATCCTGGCCGAAAACAAAATTAATATTCTAGATATCAGCCAGACAATTATGCAGGAATTTTTTGTTATGGTCCTGGTGGCCGATATGGCCGGTTCTGATTTGAACATGCTATCGCTCAAAGAACTGCTGGTCAAGAAAGGCGAAGAGTTGGCGGTGCGCATCGATGCCCAGCATGAAGATATTTTTAAGTTTATGCACCGTATTTAGCCCGGGAGGAAAACCAAAATGTTGACCATTGAAGAAATCATGGAAACAATAAAAATGGTCCAGGAGGAAAATCTCGATATCCGGACCATAACCATGGGCATAAGCCTGCGGGATTGCAGCGATTCCGATCACCGAAAAGCCTGCAGGAAGATTTATGATAAAATCACCCGCCTGGCCGGAAACCTGGTTCAGGCAGGCGATCAGATTTCCCGTGAATTTGGCCTGCCTATCGTCAATAAACGCATTTCTGTTACCCCCATAGCCCTGGTTGCTGAGGCCGGCGATGTTGACGATTACACTGTTTACGCGGAAGCCTTGGAAAAAGCAGCCACCGAAGTGGGCGTTAACTTTATCGGCGGGTTTTCTGCCATGGTCCATAAAGGCTTCACTGTTGGAGATGAAAAACTAATTGAATCAATCCCGCGGGCGTTAAGCAGTTCCGAAAGGGTGTGTGCCTCGGTAAACGTGGCCACTTCGCGGGCGGGAATCAACATGGACGCAATCAATAAGATCAGCCGGGTGATCAAGGAAACAGCCAGGCTGACTGCTTCAAGGGACAGCATTGGCTGCGCCAAGCTGGTGGTATTTGCCAATGTTCCTGAAGACAATCCGTTTATGGCCGGTGCCTTTCACGGCATCGGTGAACCCGATTGTGTAATCAATACCGGGGTCAGCGGTCCCGGTGTAGTCAGAAGCGCTATTCGCAGGGTCGGAAGCGAAGATCTGGGCGCACTATCAGAAACAATTAAAAAAACCTCTTTCAAAATCACCCGCATGGGTGAACTGGTCGGCAGGGCTGCCGCTCAAAAGCTGGGCGTTCCTTTTGGCATTGTCGATCTTTCCCTGGCCCCGACTCCTGCAGTCGGTGACAGCGTTGCTGAAATCCTGGAGGAAATGGGCCTCGAGCGCTGCGGCGCTCCCGGGTCCACGGCCGCTTTAGCCCTGCTTAACGATGCAGTAAAGAAAGGCGGGGCCATGGCTTCATCATACGTGGGTGGCCTGTCAGGGGCGTTTATACCGGTCAGTGAAGATGCCGGGATGATCAAGGCTGTTGAAGATGGGGCCCTCAACCTGGAGAAACTGGAAGCGATGACAGCTGTCTGTTCGGTTGGGTTGGATATGGTAGTTATACCGGGCGATACACCCGTGGAAACAATTGCCGCAATTATTGCCGATGAAGCGGCAATAGGCGTGTTTAATCACAAAACAACCGC
>SLPH01000170.1 GCA_007132095.1 Syntrophomonadaceae bacterium
GGATAAAGGGTGGCAGAGCGAATTTTTTCCTCCAGATCGTGCTGCCGTTCATAATGGTCGGCCATCCTGGCAGAGGTTTCATCAAGCATTCCTCCTGTTTCCCCGGCTTCGAACATGCTGGTTAAAATTACCGGGAATCTGCCTGGCTTACCGCGCATGGCCTCTGACAGGCTTTTACCGTTTTCTACCTCGGTCGCAACAGATCGCAGTAATTTACCAAGAGCTTTACTCTCCGACTGGGCTGCTGTTATTTTCAGAGATTGCAACAAGGGCAGGCCTGTTTTAAACATAGTCGAAAGCTGCCTGCAGAAGAGCATTAGATCACGGCTTCTATAGGGGCGGTAACCGGCTCTATAGAAGCCGTTATTCAGGCGCCTGATAACCTGATCCGGGAGGACCATAGCGGTTTTTAGCTTAATAATTATAAGGTTCTGTTCCTGCAGTGTTTTTAAAGCTTCTTCGCGGCTTGCTGCCTGCAGGACGCCGTTGATTTTTTGCCCGTCCCAGCTTTTAGCCTTGTAAAAATAGTTATTCACCTGTATCCACCTCGAAAAAAAATGATCTTGAAATAATCGAGCCTGTAAAATTTCCCCCGGTCTCGTTGTTAAAGTATAGCTTTAAGTTCAAATTTAACTCTACCCCGGAAATGTCAGATAGATTGTAATGCAGACTTTCAATGACCAATATGGCTGAGAAATTTTCGATCGCCTGCAGCAGTTCCTCCGCCTGCAGGGAAGAGCCGGCATATAATAGCTGCAGCGTCAAACTGCTGTAATAATCGCTGTGAGTTAGGGGGCCAACTACAAGATGCCTGATTTCTCCCGGCACCGATGTCAAAACCTTCTCGAGGCTGGCTATTGTTTCCGTTTGGGCAGAAAGCGGAGGCAGCTGCTTTTGATGCAGTTCAGCTTCCTCTTTAAGATTATGCCACTTTAATTCGTAATCGGCTTTACTGTTAAGTAGAGTTTCAAGAGCGACTCTCTTACTCTTAATAATTTCCAGCTCAGATCTGGCGCTTTTCAACTCTTGAAACTGTTGGGCCGGGGAATGGCTAAAGCCGGGTAGAAGAAATAGCGCAGTAATTGCTGCGATTAAGACTATGAGCAGGATAAACCAGGAAAGCTTACCCTTCGTCTGCTTGCTTCTGATCATCGGGAGAGACACCTCCGGGGGGATGATAAGTGCCATCAATTCTGAAGCTATAACTTGAGCTATCGACAAGTTCTATAGAAATAACACGGGCGCTAATGATGAAATCAAGGCATTCCAGCGCCTCGCAAAAAGCTGTTGCATGGTGGATCGCTTTGCTACGGGCGTTGATTTCGATCTCATCGTTATTAATCGATATGCTTTTGATCTTTACCTCTTCCGACAATGCTGTTCTTTGAACCTGGCCGAGGCAGTAGGAAGCAGGGATATTGTTTTGCAGGAGAATCGGGATCGTCTCTGCCGTCCTGGCAGCCTGTTCAAGGAATGTTGCTAATTCATAGGCCGGGTAGGCTTCAAGTTCCAGCAGCTGAAGGGCTGCGCGCTCCTTTTCCAGGATAGCATGCAAATTGCCCCTGTAAAAAGTGCTGCCCCATAACAGGGCCGCAAGGGCGATCATCAAGAAGAGCAGCATGAATAAAGCAAGATAGCGAGACTGTAAGAGGCGCCATCTTGATTTGTAGCGATTGCTGCGCAGATCGATTTCTGTTTTGATTAAAACCACCCCCTGACAGCCAACCCGCAAGCGGTGGCGTAAAGAGGGCCAAGATCGTTATTATCGCTATTCCGCCGGCTGTTAATGTTTTCAAAAGTTGAAAGAGGGTTAAATACATTGATGCCAATACCCAGTGCTTTTTGGAGCGCTTGCATAAAGCTTCGATCCAGGGTGCCGCCACCGCAAAGATAAAGAGAGGCTGGCTGCGTTTTTGCTCGATTACTCTTTTCAAACCAATATTCAAGAGATTGGATTATTAAACCTGCCAGTTGCCGGGCGGCTAAGTGGTAGCAATCAGGCTGATTATTTGAAGCATTATTATTGCTTGCATTCTGCATCAGGCTGTGCCATGAGGTGTTCAGGTTGCGATAATTATGCATAGTTTGTTCGCTCAAGAGAAATATGTCGGTCGACTCAGCACCAAGGTCAACAAGGAGGATGTTTTTCTTTTTTCTTGCCGAAAGGATTTGGCAATATTGCAAAGATCGCATTACTGAAAGGGGCTGCACTTCCAGGGAATTCAGGTGAAAACCGGCTTCTTTCAAGAGTAAGGAGTAACTCTCTGATAAATTAATCGGGACCGCGGCAAGTAAGTATTCATAAGCAGGTTCTTCCATTCGGCTTGAAAGACCGGTGAAAACATAGTCGATTACAGCTTCTGTTTTTTTAAGGTTAAAAAACTTTTCTGCTTCAATTTGCATGGCCATTTTTTGTTCCCTTTTATTCAAAGGAGGCAAAATAATTGTTTTTGTGAAAGCGCTCCTGCCGTCAAGGCACATATTGACGCGGTTGCCTTTAAAATTGAGTTTTTCTTTGATCCTGACCAGCTCGTCAATCAGCGGGCCGACCGTTTTGATGCGGCCCCTGTTAACGCTGCCAACCGGAGTTCGAAAGGAATGCGTTCTAAAGCTTATATCGCCGCTTCGAGAATACCGCAATTGGATCATCTTTACGCTGCCACTTCCGAGATCGATTCCGATCGAAGAAGCGCTTTTAAACAGATATGAGCACAACTTTTTCTTTTTAGCATTGAACTGCCCGTTTCTGATAATAACCGCCTCCCAGTTAACTTTAAAATTTATTGAAGATCCCCTGTTTGTCTCCACTCACTTGTCTGTAGCGCTCCTGAAGGATCGAGACTTACCCGTACCCGGATTGTTTTACGATAGCTGCCTATCATACCTTGTGACATAATGATCCGATCTCCCTCTTCAGCATGGTAGAAACGGACTGTATAACTGCCTTCAGCAAGTGCCCCTTCCAATTCGCCTTCAAAGAAATAATCTTCAGCCAGGACAGCCAGGGCGGCGGCAATTCCAGATTCTGCTAGATATTGAATTTGTATATTTGCAGCCGCATATTCTACGATCATGGTTTCGTTAATGGCAAATGTAAGCAAGGCTGCGCCCACTATGAGCAAGGCGCCGGTGAAAACAAGGACCATCACCAGGGCCATACCTTTATCGTTCTGGAAATCTATCATCATCAGCTCTCTCCATGCGCCTATTCATCTCGGCTTAATTTCCGGTTAATAGTTCGTCGTAAACTATTCGGAGTTTAAAGATTCAACCGGATAGCCTGAATTTAGCGGGTAGACAGCTCCGGTTGCCCCGACCCCCCTATCTTCGTCACTTACCTTAAGATATATACTGACAAGCCCATTATCATCGATAGTAAAGATAAGTTCTGATAACCCAAGTGCGATCACGTTGTATGAATGATGGTTATCGCTTTCAGTTCTTCTTTCCAAAACAAGCTGGGTCCCGTTTAAGCGAAAGCGATGCAGCCTCATCCTATCGTCAACGGGTTTGCGAAAATAGATCATCGCTTGATTGTCGAAACGAATTTCAACCTCTGAGGCATACCGGAGTTCGCTAATAATCTGATCCAGGGATATTCGTGCTGTTTGCTGCTGTTCAAGTTTAATGCCGGCCCTGTTCCAACTATTAATGCCGGCCAGGTAGAAAGTATAGAGGGCTGTGATAACAAAGCCGAGCATGGCAAAAGTCACCAGCAGTTCGATTAGGGTCAAGCCTCTTTCGCAATGTGCTTGGCGAAAAATAAAACAGTTCACCTTCATCGCGCCAGGATATAGCAGCTTAAGCTATGCTCTTTTTCTGACCGGTGCTGCTCCCATTTAACTGTTACATCCACTTGCAATACTATCGCCTCATTTCCTGAAATGGGTTCGGTATAGATAGTAACAGGAACAACAGAACTAACCCGGCTGTAATCTTGATAGCCATCCGGGTTTGATTCAAGGTAAGGATTATTATTGTTTTCCAGGTAAAAAGAATAGATGCCATCATAACCAAACGACTTAAGCTCTTCTACTTTATTTCGGCAAAGGTAAAGAGCTTCAGTCCGGTTTCCGGCAGAGCTGATAGCGGAAATGCCTGCTGTGAATAAAGCGAAGCATGGAGCAGCTACCAGGCCGAGGACGGCCAGGGCTAAAAGCAGCTCAATCAGGGTATAACCGCCGGTAGATTTGTTGAGAACTTTAATCAATAGTGCGACTCCTGAAAGAATTATCCAGCGTTATAACAAGTTTAGGTACCAGTTCCAAATAGCGGTTCCCCAAAACACCTGGATTAAAGCAGCCAGGGATAGAAAGGGCGCGAAGGGAAGCGCATCTTTACGGGTTAATTTCCTTAAGACCATAAAAGCTATACCGACCAGGGCTCCAATCATAAAGCCAAAAAACAGTACGGCTACTGTTCCCAGTAAGCCAAAGTAGAAGCCAATCATAATCATAAGCTTAATATCACCGGCCCCCATTCCACCACGGCTAACCAGGAAAACTATTAACAAGGAACCGCCCCCCAGAAGCGCCCCCCAAAGAGCCTGCGCCGGAGGCAGAGATACCATAAAAGCGGAGGGGGTATGGTAGACAAGGTTAATTAAATGGGGCAGATAGAAAACAATGCCGGCAAGTAAGCCGAAAGCGACCAGGGGGTTGGGAACAATCCTGTGCTCAAGGTCGATTAAACTGATAGCCAGAAGCAGGGAGAATAAGAGGGCAAACTTAACCAGGTCAGCATCCGTTCCGAACCGCATGAACAAAGAGACAAAAATAAGGCCGGTCAAGAGTTCAACGAAGAAGTAACGAAAGCTGATCGGTGCCTGGCAATAACGGCAGCGCTTTCTGTAGATCAGGTATCCCGCTAGAGGCAGAAGTTCTGGAAAACGCAAGCGCTGTTCACAGTATGGGCAGTGTGAAGGGGGGTGGATCAATGAGCCACGTGCAGGCAGGCGATGGATCACAACGTTTAAAAAGCTGCCAATAGAAATGCCAACCAGGAAAATTATTACAAGGTAGAATATCATTTCAGTTCCTGCCAATTGAGATGGTCCCCTTAGGTGACAAGACTTAAATTATTGAAACTTTTGCCTTAAATTCGCCCTACTTTCTAAAAATCCTGCTCTGTAGAGAGAAAATGATCAGAAATAGAGAAAAATCAAATATCGGGGCTTACACCGGGAGGGTTGCTGTGCTATACTTTTAGGAAAAATAGGAGCTGATCTAATAATGCCCGTCGTTGATGCCAGGACTGGAATATACATTTTGATTGGTAACCCGGTAGAGCATTCGCTGTCGCCGGCAATTCATAATGCGGCTTTTGATGTCATGGCCCTAAATAATATTTATTTGACAGCTGCTGTTGAAACTGACCGGGTAGGCAAGGCTCTTGATGGAGTCAGGGCGCTGGGCATTAAGGGCTTAAACGTGACAAGTCCTCACAAAGAGGCGGTTATTGCTCACCTTGATTTTTTATCACCGGAAGCTGAAGCAGTTAAATCGGTCAATACGATTATCAACCGTTTCGGTTCTCTGGAAGGTTATACAACTGACGGCGAAGGCTTTGCTAATTATCTTGACGAGATTCGGCTTTCGATAGGCGGGAAGAAAATTTTGCTAATCGGCGCCGGCGGTGCCGCAAGATCAATAGCTTACGCAGTTGCAGTCAGGCAGCCCGGTATTGAAATATGCGTTATAAACCGGGGCAAAGAGAGAGGAGAAGGGCTGGTTTCGTTGTTAACAAAATCTGCAGGCCAGGGTTATTTTGAGTATCGCTCTTTAGATGACCCTGATCTGCCTGCTTTGATTAAGGAGAGCAAAATAATAATTTACAGCCTTCCTCACGATGCTCCGCAATTTTTGGACGCTTTAAGCCAAACCGGTTCAATCGATCCTGACAGCTACTTGTTAGATTTGCGATATGTTCCTCCGCTAAGCAGAACGATGAAATTATTTTCCGTTCAGGGAGGCAAAGTTTATAACGGCCTTGGCATGTTATACTGGCAGGCTGTACTCTCGTTCAAACTTTTTACCGCTCAAAAAGCCCCTCTCGATATAATGCGTGCCGCTGCCGGTCTTAAAAAAGGATCAGCAGCTTCAGGTGATTGGCGGTGATGGCGGTGTCCAGGCGTCACCGCCTTGTTGAGGCTCTGTTGTCAGCCTGTTCGCTTGAACCGGGGCAGGACAAAATGTTATTACTTGAGCAGAAAAGGTTGAATAAACCGCTCGCTTCCCTGCTTTTGGAGAAAAAGCTGATCACTGAAAGCACAGTCTTAGATTTATTGGAAGATCACCTGCAGCTTAAAAGAATAGACTTATACGATTACGAAGTTTGTCCCGAATCAACTGCATTAGTTACACCTGATATTGCATTACGTTTTCAGATCTTACCGGTCGGCAAAGATGCGGAAAACCTTTACCTGGCCATGGCTGATCCGCTTGACCTTGATGCAATTGACTATATCAGCAGGTTGACGGGCATGACAATAGTACCCCTGATTGCAGGCCCCTTGGCCGTTGCAGATGCGATTAACCGCCACTATTATCTTACTGCAGATAGTTTGGAGATCGGAAAAGTATTATTAGAAAGGGAGAGCGATGTAGCCGCTTCTTCGGGCCAGGCCCCGGTTGTCAAGGCTGTTCATGCCCTGATCCGGAAAGCGATTGACGAAAAGGCCAGTGACATTCACCTTGAACCATCTTCAAATGGCTTGAGGGTGAGAATGCGGATAGACGGCATATTAAACGATCTGCCCTCATTCCCTGCCGATAAACAGGCGCAAATCATCTCGCGCGTAAAAGTGATGGCCAGCCTTGATATCGCAGAGAAGAGGCTCTCCCAGGATGGCTATATCAACCTTGGTAACAGGGATGCAGCGGTGAATTTGCGAGTTTCGACCCTTCCGACCGTGGAGGGGGAAAAAATAGTGATCAGACTGCTTGAAGAGGAACGAATCATCCTGCCTCTGGAGAAACTTGGTTTATCACGCCCTAATTATGTTTCTTTTCAAAAACTGCTTTTAAACCAGTCTGGGATGCTTCTGGTAACAGGCCCTACCGGCTGTGGTAAAACCACCACCCTTTACTCGGCTTTAAGCTACCTCAACAGCCCGGAAGACAATATAATCACGGTGGAAGATCCCGTTGAGTATCGTTTAAAAGGGATTAACCAGGTTCAGGTCAACCGCCGGATTAATCGCACCTTTGCCAACGCGCTTCGCTTTATCCTGCGGCAGGACCCAAATATTATAATGGTTGGAGAAATCAGGGATCTGGAAACGGCAAAAATAGCGGTGCAGGCTGCTCTGACCGGTCACCTGGTTTTAAGTACCCTGCACACAAACAATGCCGCCGGCGCCATTACCCGTCTTGTAGATATGGGGCTGGAAAGATACATGGTTCAGGCTTCAGTAGCAGGAGTGGTAGCGATGCGTTTGATCAGGATAGTCTGCGAGTCATGCAGGGAAGAATACCGTCCGGGACCGGAAGAAAGGAACTTCTTTCAGCGCTATTTTGGCAAAAGAGCGCCTGAACGCTTGCAGCGGGGACTAGGCTGCAGGCGCTGTAATCAATCGGGTTATCGAGGCCGCACCTCAATCCAGGAGCTGCTCCTGATTAACCGGGATATTCAAGACCTGATTTTGAGCGGCGCCGGATCTTCAGCAATCCAGGCTAAGGCGGTAGAACAGGGGATGCAACCTCTTGTTGGCGATGGGTTGCGTGCCCTCTTGGAGGGGATTACTACTGTAAACGAGGTTGTTCGAAATACCTTTAACAGTGTGCTAGATAACGATGTTTTATCCTATAGGGAAAGTAGTGAGTTTATTTCTCATTTACAGAGAAGCAGGTCTCGATGAGCAGAACTGAAAGCTCCGGACCGGTTGAAATATTTAATGGTCGTGATAAGATCAAAGCGAAAAGCGCTTCCGGCTTTACCCTGGTAGAACTGCTTGTAACGATGGCCCTGCTTTCGCTCCTGCTGCTCGTTGCCATACCTGCCCTGAAAAGCTTCGGCAGCGAAAGGAACCTTGAAATCACGGCCCGCAGTTTGGCGATAGACATGAGGAGGGCGCGCCAAATGGCGATCACAACGGGCGATCCTCACTGCCTGGAGTTTCTATTCTCACAGCATTCTTACCATTATAGGATCAAAAATTGCATGACTGCCGATAGTGAGCAGCGCAATTTTTCGGCCGGTGTTTCATACAGTTCAACCAACTTTCCTGAAGTTGGCAGTATTCCCCAGCTGCGGTTTAACCCCATGGGAGCACCGAATAGCGGCGGAACGGTTGTATTGCAGGACACCAGGGGGGAAAAGATTTATGTTATTGTCACTCCGGCAACTGCCAGGGTCAGGGTTTCAAGGGAGCCGCCGGATCACTGGGAGGTTCTGACAAAGTAGGCTTTTTAAATGGGGAGCGCAGCGATGGAATAAGTGAGCAGGATTTCGATCAATTGGCTTTTTAGAAGGGAAATAGCGTCATGACGAGTGGCCTGGAGGGTAAACACATTATTTTAACCGGTTTCATGGGCAGTGGTAAAAGCGCAGTGGGTGCGCTGCTCGCCGCTGAAATGGGCCGCAGGTTGATCGATGTTGATAACATTGTTGTAGGGATCGCAGGTATGTCGATCCCCCGGATTTTCAAAGACCTGGGCGAGCTCCACTTCCGGGAATTGGAGACCAGGGCCCTGCATGAAATTTTCTCTGAAGCGACGCCTGGAAGCCTTGTGGTAGCCACCGGTGGCGGGACGGTTGTGAGGGCAGAAAACCGGGCCATCCTGAAAGAAAATGGCATTGTCATATTTTTAGAGGTTGAAACGGGTGAAGTAATCAGGCGGGTTGGCGCCGACGAGGGCAGGCCGCTGCTGGCAGGAGGAGACAAGCTGGAAAAGGTGAAAAAAATGCTCGCTGAAAGAGATCCCCTCTACAGGGACTGTCATTTCAGCCTGGACACTACCGGCCTGGACCCGCAAGAGGTGGTGGGGGAGTTAAAAAAACTGCTGCAGCAAAAAGGCGCCTGATAAGGCGCTTTTTTTGTAAGCCAGGTAAGCCAGGTAAGTTTTTGTTTGATCTTCCAACCCGGTTTAGGTTATATTAAAATATACCTATTTTTGACGTACTGCTTCCCGGACGCCCGGGTTTACTGCTGATTTTTCTCCTATACCGGCATTAATCGTAATCCGGGCAGGATATGCTAAAAGATGGGGGAAGTGTAAAGTAAGACGAAAGGAAAGGGAGGGGTAAATCGTTGGCTGAAATTAACATCCTGGTCGTGCACGGGCCGAACCTTAACCTGTTAGGCAGGCGGGAGCCAAATATTTACGGTTCCCTTACCCTGGACCAGCTGAACAAGATGGTTGAAGAGCGTTCCGGCGCGCTTGGTATAAAGGTGGAGATTTTTCAATCCAACCACGAGGGCGAAATGGTTGAGCGGATCCAGCAGGCGCCCGGCCGCTTTGACGGAATCCTGATCAACCCGGCTGCTTTTACCCACTACAGTTATGCGATCAGGGACGCTATAGCTGCTGTTGGCCTCCCCTTCATCGAGGTTCATCTAAGCAATATATACAGCCGCGAGAGTTTCAGGCATAAATCGGTTTTCTCAGCCCTGGCAGAGGGAGTAATCTGCGGGTTAGGACCTGAAGGCTACTTGCTCGGCCTGGAGGCGCTGGCGAATATTATTAACCGGCGTGAAGACTGAATGCAGGAAAGGCTCTCTTTATTCAGGGAAAAAATGTCCGGGCATGAAGTGGATGCTTTCATCGTCACTTCGTCCGCGAACCGCTACTATTTGAGCGGTTTTAGCGGCAGCGCAGGCACAGTAGTGATCGGTCATGGCGAAGCGCTGCTATTTGTTGACTTTCGCTACACCGAACAGGCCTGTGAACAGGCCCCCGATTTTGAAGTAATTCTCTATAGGGACGAACTCTGGACTGCTGTTGCTAATCGCCTTTCTGCTGCCGGCTATAAAAAGGTGGGGTTTGAATCAAAACAGGTTACCTTTGCCAGCCATGTGGAGATGCAGAAAAAAATTGCCGCCAGCCTCGTTCCGATTGCAGATCTGCCTGAAAAGCAGCGGGCTGTTAAGGATAAAAGGGAGATCGACCGCTTGAAAAGAGGCGCCGGGGAACTGGACGGGGCTTACGAATATATCCTTGGCTATACCAGGCCCGGTATGACGGAAAAAGATGTTGCCCTGGAACTTGAAACATACCTTCGCCGCCGCGGGGCTGAAAAGGCCGCCTTCCCTTATATAGTTGCTTCAGGGCTGCGCGGAGCGATGCCGCACGGGGTTGCCTCTGACAAACTTATATCTGAAGGTGAACTGGTCACCATAGATTTCGGGGCTCTCTACAACCGCTATGCCACTGATATGACCCGCACCTTTGCCCTGGGTTCGACGAGCCGGAAGCAGCGCCAGGTATATGACCTGGTTAACGAGGCCAGGCTAAAGGCGGCAGAAGGGATCAAACCGGGAATGACGGGCCGCGAGGCAGACGCCCTGGCCAGGTCGCACCTTGAAAAAGCCGGCTATGGCGACTATTTTGGGCACGGCCTTGGCCACGGAGTGGGGCTGGAAACCCATGAACTGCCCCTGCTTAGCCCGCGCAGCGAGGCGGTCCTCGAAGAGGGGATGATCGTTACAATTGAACCCGGTGTATATATTCCGGGATGGGGCGGTGTGAGGCTGGAAGATATGGCCTTAATCACTTCGAATGGGTTGGAGCTGTTGACAGAAAGCCCCCTGGGGTTAATAATCATCTAGCCGGATCCGGACTGGACTTAGGGCATAAATGTTGGAATGAAAACTTATGAATATTTTTTTACGACCGGCTTAAGCGGGTAGAAGCCATTTATTACTAGAGAAGAAGGGCAGGCGATATACTTGATTTCCACAAATGATTTCCACACCGGTATCAGCATAGAGCTTGATGGCCAGGTTTTCGAAGTCCTGGAATTCCAGCATGTTAAACCGGGTAAAGGCCAGGCTTTTGTGCGTTCAAAGCTGAAAAACCTGAATACAGGCTCAATTGTAGATAAAACTTTCAGGGCCGGTGAAAAAGTGCCCCGTGCCCACCTGGATAAAAAAGAGATGGAATACCTTTACCGCGACGACGATTTCTTCTACGTTATGGATATGGAAACTTACGAGCAGATCAGCCTGAGCGCCGACCAGATTGGGGACGGAGTTAAATATCTTAAAGAAAACGATCGCTTAAATGTGGTATTATATGGAGAGAAAGTAATCGGGGTAGATGTGCCGATTACCGTTGTTCTTGCTGTAGCTGAGACCGAACCGGGATTAAAAGGCGATACTGCTTCCGGAGCAAGTAAACCGGCGACCCTGGAAACCGGGGTGGTTGTCCAGGTGCCGCTGTTTATCAATGAAGGAGATAGCGTTAAGGTTGATACCAGGACCGGTTCATATATTGAGCGGGCTTAAGTAGCAACTGGCAGTCTACCATAATATACAGGGAGGGAATGTGGATGAGCGAGGAACTGAAAGCGCGTGTTGCATATTTAAAAGGGTTTACTGAAGGTCTTGAATTGGGAGAAGAAAGCAAAGAGCAGAAAGTCCTGCACAAGATTGTCGACCTGCTGGAAGAGATTACTGTCGAGATTGATCAACTGCGCGAAGATTACGAAGATCTCTTTGAATACACAGAAGCTATAGACGACGACCTGACTGAAATGGAAGAAGATTTTTATGAAGATGAAGATGATTTTGAGGACTATGACGAAGACTATGAGGACGGTTTTTCTGTTGAATGTCCAAACTGCCGGGAAATCGTTGTTGTGAGCGACGATATTCTTGACACAGATTCATCCCTTGAAGTCACCTGCCCCGGCTGCGGTGAAGCGGTGCTGGTTGACGAAGAATGGGATGAAGAGTTGGAAGAAGTATTGGATGAGGGAAAAGATAGCGATTAACCGGCAAATTGAAAAAGGAGGTAAGTATGATGGAGAGTGAAGCACGTATGTTACCGTCCGAGCTTGGTGTTGTCAAAATTGCCGATGAAGTTGTATCAATCATTGCCGGAATGGCTGCAAACGAGGTTGAAGGAGTAGCCTCGATGAGCGGCGGAATAGCCGGCGGGATTGCTGAAGTTTTAGGTCGTAAAAACCTGACTAAAGGCGTCAAGGTTGAAGTCGGTACTGAAGAGGCGAAGGTGGACATTTTTATCGTTGTCGATTACGGCCACCGCATTCCCGATGTTGCCTGGAACATTCAGGAAAAAGTGAAGAACACTCTTGAAGAAATGACCGGCCTGCGTGTTGCCCATGTTAATATTCATGTCCAGGGGGTCCAGTTTCCCCAGTCGGAAGAAGCGGAAGAAGAGGAAACTGAAGCAGAGGAAACTGAAAAAGCTGAATAATAGTAACGGCTTTATGAATAGGCCATAAGGAGGTTCACCTATGAAAACTTTGGCCAGGATACTTTTAGTAATTGTCGGGCTTTTGCTTATTGGTGGAGCCCTTTTCCTGCTGGCGGCAGCTTTCAATTTAATCCCGCAGTACTGTGCAGGACTACTCAACTGGGCGGGCCAGAACCTGCTCTTGATCGGAGGGGGCGCCGCAGCCTTAATCGGGCTGATCCTGCTTGCACTGGGCTTACGTTCGCCGGCCAAAAAAGTAGGCAATGCTGTTCTTAAAGGCAGTGAATTCGGTGAGGTGTTAATCTCAATTGCTGCGGTTGAGAATATGGTTCTGCGTGTTATCCAGCAAACCCAGGGCATTAAAGATGTGGCGAGAAAGGTCACCTATGGACCCGAGGGACTGCTGGTAAGTGTCCAGATTAGCGTCATGCCCGATCTTTCGATTCCCGATCTTGTTGGCGAACTGCAGGGAAAGATTAAATCCTACCTGGAAGAGATAACGGGTATTTTAGTGCAAGAGGTTAAGGTTAAAGTTGATAATATTATAACCGATCAACCTGTTGGTAAAAAAGAGGCGCGTTAGAAAAGCGAAAGGAGGAGAGCTTCATGCAAGAAATCAACTGGTCGACATTTATCAGCCAGCATTGGGGTAAAATACTCGGCGGTCTGATCGGCCTTCTGTTTGCGATACTGGTTTTGAATTATGGTTTTTTGAGTAGTGTTTTCATATTCGCCTGCATGGGAGCGGGACTCTTTATCGGCTGGCGCCTTGACCTGGGCAAAGGGCTTGGTAATTTATTTAATAACCTTTTCAGTAACAGAAATGATTAAACCGGTTAAGCTTGTTCAAAATAGCATCTATTGCAGCAGTGGATACAGAACATACGGAGGTAGGCCCCATTGTCTCGTCGCTTAGCAAGGGAGGTAGCGTTCAGGTCCCTCTTTCAGATTGATATTGGTAAATGCAGCGCCAAGCATGCAGTGAAGCGCAATCTTGAAGATTTCAGCTTGAGCGAGACGGAAGAGCGCTTTATTAACGAGCTTGTTGATGGTACCCTGGAGAAAATCAGCGAGCTTGATGCGCTGATCCGGAAGCACCTGGTCAAGTGGGATCTTGACCGGATCTCGGCAGTCGACCGCAACCTGCTCCGGCTGGGGCTTTATGAGATCCTGGAACGGCCCGATATCCCCTATGCCGTATCGATTAACGAAGCCCTGGAACTGGCGAAGAAATACGGCAGTACCGGTGAAGCGGTAGGCTTCATTAACGGGATCCTTGATCGAGCGGTGGGGGATATAATTGGAAAAGAGTAGGGATTGCCTTTTTTTGGGCATTGACACTTCAGCTTACATGACTTCAATTGCCCTTGTTGATAAAGGAGAACAAGTCGTCCGGGACGTGCGCATCCCTGTACCTGTTGCTGAGGGAGAAATTGGTTTGCGCCAGTCGGAAGCAGTTTTTTCGCACCTGCGCAACCTGTCAGCCATGAAAAGTTCCGGGACAGGCACGGAAGAGACAGGAAGAATAAAGGCAGTGGCCTCGGCAGTTAAGCCGCGCCCGGTAAGCGGTTCATATATGCCTGTATTTAAAGTAAGCGAGACCCTTGGGGTGTTTTTGGAACAAACCACGGGTCTTTTTCATTACCCCCTTTCACACCAGGAAGGGCACCTTATGGCCGGTCTCTGGTCAGCTGGAATAAGGGGCGGAAGCTACCTGGCGGCGCATCTATCCGGTGGTACTACTGATTTCATCGAAGTCGATGAAAAAAGGCCCGGTCATCTTCTGATCACCGAATTAAGCTCGTCCTCAGACCTGCATGCCGGTCAATTCATTGATCGCATCGGCAGGGCCCTCGGGCTCGGCTTTCCCGCCGGTCCTGAGCTGGAAAAGCTGGCCGCCGGCGGCCAAACCGGACATTTAACTCTCACGGCCGCCCATGCGGAAGGGACGATCAGCTTCTCGGGACCGCTCAGCCAGGCTGAAAGAATGCTGAAAGGCGGGGCGGCAAAAGCAGATTTGGCAAGAGCGGTTGAAGCTTGCATAGCAGACTCTGTTTGTGCCGCCGCAGAATACCACTTTGGGAAGAAGCGATACCGGGGCTTTCTTGTCGTGGGAGGCGTGGCTGCGAACGATTTTATCAAAAAGAGGATATGCGGCCGCCTGGGCGGCCTGGCGGTGGAGTTTGCCCATCCGGCCTATGCCGGGGATAATGCTGTCGGGTTGGCTGTTAGCGCTGCCAGGAGGTTTGCCGAAGAAGGAATTAATGTGGCTGGCGGCGAAGAGGTATGAGGCTTGGCGCACGTCACGATAGAAAGGCTGAACTAATTTAAGCATGGATAGAGATGCGGCCATATTCAAAGTATCAGAAGTGAATCGTTATGTTAAAAACCTGCTTCAAGGCGATCCTGCCATGCGTGACTTGCTGGTTGCCGGAGAGATATCCAATTTCAAGCACCATCATTCCGGCCACATGTACTTCACCCTGAAAGATGAAAAGTCATCCCTGCGCTGCGTCTTTTTTCGCCGCGAAAACTCACGCTGTCTTTTTACCCCTGCAGGAGGCATGGCCGTAATCGCTCATGGAAATATTTCAGTATATGAGCCCGACGGAGCGTACCAACTTTATGTTTCCGAGCTTGAACCCGCAGGTTCGGGATCACTCTATCTTGCTTTTGAACAGCTGAAGCAAAAGCTGGCGGCTGAAGGACTCTTCGCTGAAGAGCGGAAAAAGAAACTGCCTTTCTTGCCGCGTAAAATTGCCGTGATAACTTCGCCTACCGGGGCTGCAATAGAAGACATTCTGACAACAGCAAAACGCCGCTTCCCCCATGTCGAATTTTTGGTGGTGGAAAGCCTGGTCCAGGGTCCCGGGGCATCGGCAAATTTAGCTTCAGCGCTGGACCTGGTCAATAAAAGAAAAGATCTGGATTTGATTATCCTGGCTCGCGGAGGCGGCTCACTTGAAGATTTATGGGCTTTTAATGAAGAAGTCGTTGCCCGGGCAATTTTCCGCTCCAGGCTGCCTGTAATTTCGGCGGTAGGACACGAAACAGATTTTACCATTGCTGATTTTGTCGCCGACTACCGGGCAGCAACCCCGACGGCAGCTTCAGTTGCGGCGCTTCCAGATCTAATGGAGTTAACTGCCGATCTAATTCGCTTGCGCGAAAACACCGCCCAGGCCTTGAATCGCAGAATGCAAAAAGAGCGGCAGCGAATTGATTACACTTTGAGCGATCGCTTCTACAGGCAGCCACAGCTTCGCCTTAAGAGGAGCAGGGAAAACCTTGAGCGGACTGATATGAACCTGAAAAAAGAAATGGTGCGCAAGCTGCAGCTCAAAGGGAGCAGGCTTTCTGCCTTAAACGATCAACTTGAAAGCTACAGCCCCTTAAAGGTTATGAGCCGGGGCTATAGCTACTGCCGAGACGAGCAGGGCGAGATAATCAGGAGTGTAAAAAGTGTCAGGGTCGGCAGCCTGCTCAGCTTAACCTTCAAAGATGGGTCTGCCCGCTGCCGGGTGGAGAAAATTGAGGAGGGCGCCTGCATTGAATAACGACGAACTGGGAAAGTTAAGTTACGAGGAAGCTTTTGAGAAACTCGAGGCCCTGGTGCGCCGCCTGGAAGATGAAAATGTTCCCCTTGAGGAGTCTCTATCTCTTTTCCAGGAGGGAATTGCTCTTTCCAAATATTGCCGGGAGAAGCTGGCTCAAATTGAATACAGGGTAGAGTACCTGCTTAAAGAAGAGGCCGAAATATCGCAGGGAGATGACAATTCCGGAGCAGAACCTGAGGATGAACAAGAGTAGAGGAAAGTCGGTAGAGGAGATAATGGGTCAGATCGAAGAATACCTGAACAGGCGGGCAGAAGATATAAACAGGGCTTTGAATTTCTACATGCCCAAGTCACCGGCTATGCCTGTTATTGAAGCCATGCTTTACAGTGCAGAAGCGGGCGGTAAAAGGCTGCGCCCCATCCTGACCCTGGCAACGGCAGAAACCCTTGAAGGAGATGTTGAAGCAGTTATGCCCGTTGCCGTCGCTGTCGAGATGATTCATACCTATTCGCTTATCCATGATGACCTGCCGGCCATGGATGACAGCGATTTAAGGCGAGGCCGCCCTTCATGTCACATAGCCCACGGTGAAGCGATGGCAATTCTGGCCGGAGACGGCCTGCTAACCCTGGCTTTTGAGCTGGTATCCGGGTACGGCATGGCTAACGGTAACCCTGAAAAAGCGTTAATTATCTGCAGGGAACTGGCCAGGGCATCCGGAGTAGAAGGGATGATTGGCGGGCAGGTTTTGGATTTACAGGCAGAAGGGAAAAAACTGGAACTCCATGAATTGGAACAGCTTCACGCTTTAAAAACAGGCGCCCTTTTAACCTGCTCGGTGCGCTGCGGCGCCATTGCGGCAGATGCCGATGATGATTGCCTGCAAGCCCTGACAGTCTATGCTTCCAAACTGGGGCTTGCTTTTCAGATAGTCGATGATCTTCTCGATCTGAGCGGGACCGCCGAAACGCTTGGCAAGATGCCCGGTGATGATCGGGCTCATCAAAAATCTACCTACCCCGCTCTCATTGGCGTTGAAGAGTCGCAGCGGAAAGCAGAAGAACTTTACGGGGATGCCCTGCAGGCGCTTGATACGCTTAAAAAACCGGCCCCGCTGCTGGAAGGGTTGGCCGGCAAGCTTGTGTTCAGGGATCGCTGACCTGCACAGGGACAGCGGACCAATATTTTCACTGAACCGTTTTAGTCATGACTCTGATTGATATGCCTGTTGAGGTAAAAAATATATTATAAAAACTGGAGGTTGTGTTTATGAAAATGGCAGAAAAAAGCAGCGCTCACTTCCTGGAGGCCCTTGCTTCCAAGGCCCCGGTTCCGGGCGGAGGAGGAGCGGCTGCCATGGGAGGGGCAATCGGTATGGCTCTTTCCAACATGGTTGGAAACCTTACCGTGGGTAAAAAGAAGTTTGCCGATGTAGAAGACGAGGTAAAAGAACTGCTGGAGAAAGGGTACGCCATAATCGAGGAACTCAAAGCGCTGGTAGATAAAGACGCCGAGGTCTTTGAACCCCTTTCGAAGGCATATGGTTTACCCAAAGAAACCCCGGAAGAGAAAGCGCATAAAGTAAAAGTGATGGAAGATTGCTCCAAAGTGGCCTGCTCGGTACCCATGGAAATTATGCGTAAATCCTACGAAGGTATTAAGATCCATGAACGGATGGGACAAATCGGTACCAAACTGGCCATATCTGATGTAGGCTGCGGCGTTGTTTTCCTCAAGGCCGCCCTGATCAGCGGTCAGCTGAATGTGCTGATTAACTTGGGCGCGATCAAGGATGAAAAGTTTGTCAGCGATACGGTAGCCGAAATGAACAACCTTCTTGAAGAGGGTTCCAGGATTGCCGATGAAGCGCTGGAACTGGTCCGGGAAAAGATCAGCTAGCCTTCTGGCTGGGTTACCTTAGGCATACAGTCGGGCCGTACTAGTGGCGCCGCCCGTCTTGAAAGCAGTTTATACACGAAAGGGGAGTTCAAAATGACAACAGTAATTGACTGTGTCGCAATTGGCGAAGATCTGATGAAAGAGCTGGTAAAGGAAACCGAGGAACTTAAAGCAAAGGGGATTACCCCCGGAATAGCAACATTACTGGTTGGTGATGATTTTGGTTCAAAGATGTACCGCGGCCAGGTTGAAAAGTTTTGCTTGGAAGCCGGGTTCAACTATTTTAATGAAAACCCGCCCGCAGATGCCACCGAAGATGACGTTGTTGAGATTGTCAAGAAGCTGAATGCAAATCCGGAAGTGAGCGGGATTCTGCCCCTGCGCCCCTTCCCGGAGCAGATTTCGGACACCGTTGTAATCAATTCAATCGATGTCAACAAAGATATCGATTGCTTCCATCCTTTTAACATGGGCAAGCTGGCGATGAATGAAGTAACCTTCCCGCCGGCAACCCCCGCTGCCGTGTATGAAATCCTGGAGCGCTATGCCCGCGATGTGGAAAAATTGGATCCCAAGGATTTCTTTGAAGGGGCTGAAATTGTAGTTGTCGGCCACTCTAACATCGTTGGCAAGCCGGTCGCTTTCCTGGCCTTGAACCGGAATGCCAACACTACGGTTTCCCACGTATTCACAAGCATGAAGGGGAACCTCGAGAAACATACCACCGGCGCCGACATCTTGATTGTGGCCGCCGGAAAAGCAGACCTCATTGGGCCGGATCAGGTTAAAGAAGGCGCTATCGTGATCGATGTTGGAATCAACCGGGTTAAAGTGGTGGATGAAAACGGCCAGCCTGTTTTGAACGATAAGGGCAAGCAGAAGACGAAAACTGTTGGGGACGTATCCTTTGACGCAGTCAAAGATAAAACAAAGGCGATTACCCCGGTTCCCGGCGGAGTCGGTTCGGTTACAAACCGCATGCTGATGAAGAACGCTCTCAAAGCATGCAAAATGGCCAACGGCCTGTTATAAAATTTATAAGAGGGAACCGGGGATAACCCTATAAACCCCTGTTCACTTTTTCAGCGCTGCTCACAGCCGGGCTCAGTTGTTTAGCGAGTTCGGCTGTGCTATAATTGCCTTGAAGGCCAATATGGGCATAAGTGGTGCAGTATTCTAGTTGGCGCCCCTCTCCGAAAACGGGCCTAAAAATCCGTTAAGGGCACATCGATGAAGTTCCTGGTGGTGGCTGCCGAAGCCCAGTTGGGAGCTGCTGCTGGGAGTTAAGAAGGACGGGGCGATCTACAAAGGCA
>SLPH01000049.1 GCA_007132095.1 Syntrophomonadaceae bacterium
GAGTCGCCTGAGCTGCCGGGCCTGGGCGAGTACCGGACCAAGGATCCTGATGAGGCATTCCTGGTCGATACCGAAGAATGGGGCACCCTTCCCGCCAACCAGATTGCCATTATCCTTGAAGATGGCCTGGGTGACGAGGAAGCGCAAGAGATAGCAGCCAGCCTTGGAGCAAATATTGTAGGCGAAATCGAACTGATCAATTTTTATCAGCTTGAAACGAACAGCCGAAGCGCTGCTGAACTATACAGCGACCTGTCCAGGGCAGAAAACTTTCCCGGCGTGGAAACAGCGATGCCCAATATACCGGTATTTTCACGCTTAGAGATCGAAGGACGAAGCTGTTCCCCCCTGAACGATCCGATGTACGGAGGAAACGGCGGGCGTGCATATGACATGATCGGGCTGCAGGAAGCCTGGGATATCATCCGCGCAACCGGCGTGGAATTAAACACAACGCGGGTAGGAGTAATAGATAGTTCTATTTATAACCAGTCAGGCCACCAGTTTTCCCCCGAACTGCACCTGCCGGATAACGATGGCCGCCACCCACCGGGCAGGGTAAGGACAACCCCGATTAATTCCAATCGGGATCTGACCTCCTCATTGCATACGGATAGCGATGGAGAACTTGAACTCGGCGGTCTGGGCCATGGAACTGCGGTCACCCATGTCATCGGCGCAGACCCGAATGGAGGAACAGCCGGAGTAGCCGGTATTTTGGGAGAAAACCTGGAGATACTGGTCAGCACTCAAGGCTCGGGCAGGTATTTTTCCGGAACTGAAAATCCGGACAATCCCGTCCAGTGGGGTAACTGGACATACCGAAGCCTGGAGAGAATGCTCGAACAGGTTGAAAACGGGGCCACCGTTATCAACCTCTCCTGGGGCCCGGCTCAACTCGGGCCGCAAAACCAGGGCGGTTCAGATATGATGCGGAAATTCTTAAGAATCATGAATGAACGTCACCCGGATGTGGTTTTCGTAGGCGCTGCCGGAAACTCGGGCCAGGGCATAGATGGTCACAACGATTACTGGGGGAAAGACCTGCCGAACCTGATCACCGTCGGCGCGCTTAACCACGACGGCGAGAGGGCAGAAGTGAGGGACTGGTATGATCAGGAAACGCTCGAGCAAGCTTACCAGCAGCACCTGCAGGCCGGATCTATCGATGCTGACACAACCTTCGACCAGTTCGTGGATTCGCTGCAAAGCGGATCAAACTATGCTGTACCAGGAGGAGAAGTAACCCTTTCCGCTTCAGGCACAGGTGTTCCAATCGGGGTTGACCCCGACGGCAGAACTGTTACTGCCAACGGAACCAGTTTTTCCGCACCCCAGGTTGTCGCCGCAGCGGCCCTAATCCGCTCCATTAACCCTGAACTTAATGCTGCTGACATCAAGCGTATCCTTACCGAATCAGCATCGCGCGAAGTGGATCGGGACGGTAACATCACTGAAGTGCCCACCAGCATGGGGGCCGGTGTACTGAGAGTCGACAATGCGGTGCTTCAAACGATCAACGAGATGAGGGCCGGCCCCCGCGATGCTCCTGATTATCCAAAACTGCCTCCTTTAACCCGCGAAGATTTACTTGGAATGAGCCGGGTAACGCTAAAAGCAGAACTTATCGATGAAAACCCGTCCGGCGGGGGCAAGGAGTGGCTGGTTACCGCTTCAATCGGTGCCGTCAGCCCTGGTGGCGGTACCGAGCTGGAACTCCGCACCAGCGGCCAGGGGTTTTTCTCAGGCAACACCAAACAGTCCATCGCAGCTGCCGGCGGCGAGGTTAGCTGGCGTATCACTGCCCTAGATGAAAATTACGTGGTCCGTGTTTTCCGCAGCGATACGGGTGGATGCGCAATGCTGGAGCTATTCCTGGTTGACCTGACCGGCAG
Organism: Syntrophomonadaceae bacterium; assembly: GCA_007132095.1. GTDB lineage: Bacteria > Bacillota > Dethiobacteria > DTU022 > DTU022 > SLPH01. Next base: position 1,896 of record SLPH01000049.1, read on the forward strand.
CTGGGTTGGAACCTGGGTTCTCACAGACTCCCTTTTCTTCCACATGGATCCGGAAGAATTTATGGCCCAGGCCGAAGCGAATGTGGAAGGTGACATAGGCCTGGAAGGCTGCGAAGAGGCCATGGCCAGTTTGGGACCGGCAATTATTCTCTCCATTATCGAATTTTTTAAATCCATCCAGGGCGTAGAGGTCCCCTTATCTATGGAACTGACCCAGCAAGGGCTTAGCGGTATTTATAACGGCTGGCTTCTAATTCACCTCGACCAGGTTGTTGATGATGGATCAATTGAAGCGGCAGAAAAGCAGTACTTCACTGCTGTCCTTGAAGGAAGTACCCTTAAAATAGTAATCGCAGAAGATGATTTTATAACCTATTTTAATGGAAACGTAGTCTCGCCCGATTACCTGACCGGAACATTTTCTACCCCTGTGGAGATCGGCAATTTGATGTCAGGCACCTGGAGCGCTTACCGGCTCGGGGACGAGTAATGTATCCCTTCACTATCGATTTGCCATCAAGCGCGGATGCGCTGATTTCGGTCAGCGCATACCGCCTTTTTGGATTCCTGGCCGGCGCGTACATGCTAAGCCTGGCCATTGTTATCGTGAAACGTTCAGGAATCAGGCCTGCTCAGGCTGCTTTGTTAGTGGCAGTTGTTACTACGGCCTTCTTTATCGGCTCGCGCTTACTTTATAGCATCCTTTATTTGCCTCAGGTTATTGCAGACCCCGGGATTATAACCGCGTTGCGCATAGCCAACTTTTCCCTGCATGGCGGGCTGGCACTCGCCCTGTTTTCCTGGTGGGCAGTTGCAAATAAATTGGCGCTGCCATTTCTTGAACTGACTGATAAGCTAACACCGCATGTGGGTATTTCCATTGCCATTATGAGAATTGGCTGCTATTTAAACGGGTGCTGTTTTGGAAAAACCGCCTCCATCCCCTGGGGGGTGCGGTTTCCTTTTTTGTCCCAGCCTCATATCGCCCAGATTTATACAGGCGACATTCCACTTTTTGGCGCACCTGCGCCTGTTCACCCAACCCAGTTATATGAAATGGCAGCAGCCCTAATCGCTGCCGCGACAGCCTGGCTAATCCTGAAAAGGAGAAAAGAGGCAGGTCTTGCCGCAGCAGCTTTCGGTCTTCTATATTCGCTGGGACGCTTCATTACCTTCTTTTTCCGCAGCTTTCCGGCTGCAGAAGGGTATTCAAATTTTATCAGGGGCCCGGTAGTCTACAGCCTGGCGATAATCGTCTTTTCCCTGTGGATCTTTATAATTTATAAATCTGAGCAGAGCGAGAAATCACTAAAGGCAGGGTTATAGGGAGTTATAGTTTAGCATTCTTCTTGAACCGCCCCTGGTTTAACAGGAGCGTCAGTTTGATGGCTCCTTTTTAGGCCGGCTGCTCCTTTCCCGCTCGCGATAATACTGGCAGGGCATACCCGAAGCATTGTAAACCACCACTGAAGGTGAGTGCCTGGTTTTAAAACCAAGCGCCCGGCAGCCCCTGGGATACTTCCTTTCCCATGTAATATAATAGTGCATGCATCTTGCGCAGTTAATTTTCATCTGTCACCCTGAGTGCAGGATCATATTTTGTCCCTCGGCTAGCATTAATTTCCACCAGGTCGTATAAAATCCCTTCATAGCCGGATTGATAAAATGTTTAGCTTTTAGCACCCCTGCAGTTTTAGGCTCGACCGAAAGGGATTCGGCATATTTGGTGGAATAAAACATGCAGCGGCACAGTATTATATTATTTTGGATGAAACAGCAAGGGGCCGGCTCTGCAGCCCGAAAAACAGCTGCATTGGAGGATGATCATGCTAAAATACGCTTTTATCATTAATTCAAGAACGCTTACCCCCGAAAACTACAGCAAGGAATTCTCCGGCCCCGGTTTCCAGGGCTATATCTGCGGCGTTAATACGCTGGAACAGGCTTGTGAAACTGCGATTAAGCTTACCGCCGAAGGATTTAATGAAATAGACCTTTGCGGCGATTATGGCCCGGAAAAAGCGGCGAAGATTAAAGAGTGCACCGGGGGACGGGTAAAGGTTTTTTACGAGATCTACACTGACGGCGAAGAAGATAAGTTTGAAGCCCTTCCCAGCCTCAACCCCTGGGGAGTAATCATCCAGGTGGGGGAACAATGGAAAGAAGACCGTTATTTTATCCTCCGGTCCCCGGAGTTTAACACCCACGTAGCCTGTGTGGAAGATTTGGAGGATGCCGTAAGCGCTGCCAGGACGATGCAGGAGGAAGGCGTGACTTTCATTGAGCTGTGCGGTTATTTTGATCAGAAAAAACGAGACCGCATCATCGATGCGGTCAGTGGAAAATTACCTGTCGGTTACCCGGTTAAAGCTTAACATTGTAGCTCCTAATCAATAATGGAGGCAGCTGCTTAATCTAAAGAGTTTTTTAGCAGAACGCCCCTGTTATTTTACCAGCGATTTTAATTTTTCCTTGCCTGAAGAAGACAAACCATAGCCGTCTATTTGATCAAGAAGCTGTTCAATAGATCCATAGCCCGCTATCAAACCATTTATCCTTGCTGCGGCAGTTGAGTCGGTAAAATCCCTGTAGTCTGGATAGTAAGCCCTTAGTTCTGCCGTAAGTTCACTTATACCCTGAAGGTAATACTTCTGGTGATATTCTTCGGCCAGGTAAAAATTAATAAAGGGTGCCAGCTCAGTGTAAACAGCGGTGCCCAGATTAGCTTCAACCGCGGCCTTGCTGTCTCTTGCTGCCTGTTCCTGGGCAGGGTCGTGATAAAATATGATTGACATATATTGCCTCGACCACGGCCTTCCGGTAGGATTGTGACTGTCCCAGAACACCTGCAATAGCTCGGCATAGGTAATAACAGAGGGGTCAAATTCTACCTGAATTGTTTCGGTATGATCGCCTAAATTTCTGTAGGTGGGGTCTTCCAACGAGCCCCCGGCGTAACCGGATCTGGTCCTGTATACGCCTTCCAACTGCCCGAACCGGGCATCAGGACCCCAGAATCAGCCCAGGCCAAAAGTTGCAGTCTCCAGATTGCCTGGAACCGTTTGGTCGATCAGGGGCACATCTCGGCCTATCGTGCTTTCATGCTGTTCCACGGTACCACCCTCCTTTTCCCCGTCAAATAACTCTTTTGCGGTATCCGGTAATTGAGCATCCTGACTATCAGGCGAACATCCCGCAGAGATTGTCGCCATCCCTAAAACCAAAGCTATAATCGCTGCCAGTCTAAGTTTCGATCCAGTCAAAGCAACAGCCTTCTTCCCCGATCATATTCTACTCTTTCATCCTCATAAGCATATACTCTACTTCATCATACATGGGATGATCCCCTGGAACCTGGGATAAAAAATATTCAGCTTTAGTAAAATCCTGCAGGAAAAAGGCAGCCCGGCCAAGTTCGTAGGAAAAGGGCTCAGCGCTTCCAAACCGGTCAACTATAACCTGCTCCAATTCGAGTATGTCGCGAAGATGCTTTTCTGCTCCAGGCCAGTTATTTTCTTCAATATGGTGTTCCACCATGCGAAAGCGGGCGCCAATAGCCTGCTGGTAACTGCTTTCGGAAAATGGCCTGACTTCCATCAGGCGATCAATATGCTCCAAACCTTCCTCCATATCGACATAGTTAAAAAGCACGGTTCCATAGCGACTGCTGTAAGTGGGGTTATAAGGCTCTAGACGGTGCGCTTTTGCAGCCATATC
>SLPH01000210.1 GCA_007132095.1 Syntrophomonadaceae bacterium
AGGGGTTCGGGCCTGTGGCACCTGGCAACGGCCAAAACCCTGCAGCGCGAGTTTCCGGAATTAAGGGTGATCACGATCGATCAGAACCTGGCCCGCGCTTCAGAGGGCGAAAGATTGAAGCTCTGCATCAGGATCGGGGAAGAAGCTTAGCGATATTACGGTAATCAGAAGCAAACCTGCCTGGGCATCTGATTCCCCTGGCAGATGAGGATAAAAAGTAAGATTTTCGTTACAGGTAATATTAAGGCTCCTGGTATTAAAGAAGAATTGAAATGTTTAATTTAAACTGAATGATAACAGGGCCTGCAGGAAGGAACCGTGCCGAAGCTAAGTGGCATATGAAGATAGTGCTTGCGGTTTGGAAAAACCGCATTGCTATAAACAAACCTGAAGGGAGTTTTTAAGGGATGAAAATGTGGCGCTGCGAAGTTTGCGGATACCTGCACGAAGGAGAGGAACCCCCCGATTTCTGCCCCAAGTGTGGCGCTCCGAAAGAAAAGTTTGAGCTTCTCGACGAAGAAGAAGCGGAAATGATGAAAGATGCCCTGGCAACCAGGGAAAAGTATGCAGAGATTTATGATCACCTGGAGGCGATTCACAAGCTGGCCCAGGAAGGGATTGAACTGGACCTGGATGAAGGCTGTAACGAAATCTTTGGCCAGACCCAGAAAGATATCGAGTCTATTCGCAAAATGATTAAAGAGGAACTGGCGGGCCATGCCCAGGAGTGCATCTGGGTAAAAGTGGCCAGCGACGGTTTGCTGGACTGATGATCAAGAAGTTCACCTTCAAGGTGAGAGCCGGAAAAATGGCTGCCGGGTTAAACCGGCCTCTTCCGGCGCTGAGCGGCCCGGCAGGGTAAAGGTACCGGTAGTGCGGTGACAACCTAAAGCGGACTGGGTCGTTGAGCGCCGGGAGAGCCCGGCACGATCTGTGCCTGACAGGCACAGCGCCTTCAAAAGCAAAACTAAAATTAAAAAATCTGGAACGAGGTGAATGAAATGGGTAAAGCGGTAGGAATCGACCTTGGCACCACTTTTTCCGCGGTAGCGGCAGTAGAAGGTGGAAAGCCCGAGGTGATAACCAATGCAGAGGGTTCCAGGACTACCCCTTCCGTTGTTGCTTTCAAGGACTCGGGAGAGAGGCTGGTCGGTCAGGTGGCCAAACGTCAGGCCGCTTTGAACCCGGAAAAGACCCTCTTTTCCGTGAAACGCTTTATTGGCAGGCAGTTTGACGAAGTAGAGGCCGAGCGCAAGCTTGTCCCCTATAACGTGGTATCGGGCCCGAACAAGGGGGTCCGTTTTGAGGTGGGCGATAAAAAGTACGCCCCCGAGGAAATTTCAGCTATGATCCTGAAAAAGCTGGTTGAAGACGCAGCCAAGCACCTGGGCGAAAAGGTAACCGATGCCGTCATTACGGTACCGGCCTACTTTAACGATGCCCAGCGCCAGGCGACCAAGGACGCCGGCAAAATTGCCGGGTTAAACGTACTCAGGATCATCAACGAGCCGACAGCCGCTTCACTGGCTTACGGTTTGGACAAGAAATCAAACGAGACGATCCTGGTTTTCGACCTTGGCGGAGGAACGTTCGACGTTTCCATACTCGAGGTCGGCGACGGGGTTTTCGAAGTAAAGTCAACCAATGGCGATACCCATCTTGGCGGCGACAACTTCGATAAAGAAGTGGTCGACTGGTTGGCCGACGAGTTCAAAAAAGATCATGGAATCGACTTAAGGCAGGATAAACAGGCGCTGCAGCGGTTGATTGAAGCAGCCGAAAAGGCAAAGGTCGAGCTCTCCTCGACCACGGAAACTTCGATTAGCATTCCCTTCATCACCGCCGGAGCCGACGGACCAAAGCACCTTGATACCAAGCTGACCAGGGCCAAGTTCGATGACCTCACCCACAAGCTGGTCGAGCGCTGCCGTCAGCCGGTCAAGGATGCCCTGGCCGATGCCAAGCTGTCGGAGAAAGAGATTGACGAAGTAATCCTGGTAGGAGGTTCAACCCGTATCCCGGCCGTGCAGAAACTGGTCCGCGAGCTGATCGGCAAAGACCCGAACCAGAGCGTTAACCCCGACGAGGTTGTCGCTTTGGGCGCAGCCATCCAGGCCGGCGTGCTGGCCGGAGAGATGGAAGATGTTGTCCTGCTTGACGTTACTCCTCTCTCTCTCGGCGTGGAAACCCTGGGCGGGGTAATGACCAAGATCATCGAGCGCAACTCGACCATCCCGACCAGGCACAGCGAGGTTTTCTCCACGGCTGAAGATAACCAGCCGGCCGTAGATATTCACGTGCTTCAGGGTGAGCGGGAATTGGCCAAAGACAACCGTTCCCTGGGCCAGTTTAAGCTGGAGGGTATTGCCCCCGCACCACGCGGTTTACCGCAGGTTGAAGTGGCTTTCGATATCGATGCCAACGGTATCCTTAAAGTAAGCGCCAAGGATAAAGGCACCGGTAAAGAGCAGGAGATTACGATTAGCGGTTCGACCAACCTGGATCAGGGCGAAATCGAGCGGATGGTCAGCGAAGCCCAGAAGCATGGGGAAGAAGACAAGCAGCGCCGCAAGGAGATTGAAGAGCGCAACGAGGCGGACAGCCTGGCCTACCAGGTTGAACGCCAGATGGCTGACCTGGGCGAAAACCTGCCCGTGCACGAGAAAGGCAGGATCGAACAGCTCTTGAACGACTTAAAGGAGGCGCTGAAAGATAACGCGCCTATCGACAAAATCCGCAGCCTGAAGGGCGATCTGCAGCAGGCGGCCCACACCCTCTCCGAGGCGGCTTACCAGAAGACTGCCGGAGACGGGCCGGCTTCGCAGCAGGCAGAGGGCGGTAATGGCGGCGGAGAAGATGTAGTTGACGCCGAGTATGAAGAACAGTAAAGAAGCAGGGGCAGGGGCGGCATACGCGCCCCCGTCCCTCTCCTTAAAAGAGGCTGTAAGCCGGAGGATTTACAATGGATAACAAGATGAGGGAAGACAACAACCACGGTGATAACAGGGTCAATCATAATGACATGATCAATAAAATCGATGCCCTGGAAGATGAGCTGAAAAAGCTTAAACTTGAGCTGGAAGAAGAAAAAAAGCGACACCTGCGCACCAGGGCCGATTTTGACAATTACCGCAAGCGGGTTGCGCGGGATGCCGATCTCAGCCGGATCAACGCCAAAAAGGAGATCCTGCTGGACCTGCTTACCTATCTCGACTACTTTGAGCAGGCGGCAAGGCAGGTTAAAGATCCCGCTGCCGCCAGGGGCATCGAGATCATGGCCCGGCAGTTTGAAGCTCTCCTGGAAAAACATGGTGTAAAACCGGTAGAGTGCCTGGGCAAACCATTTGATCCCGAAGAACATGAAGGGATCGGGTATATTTCCAGCGACGATTGCCCTGAAGGCTGCGTAGCCGAAGAGGTCTCCTGCGGATACAAGCTGGGGGATCTGCTGCTTCGCCCGGCCAGGGTTATGGTGGCGAAAACCGATTGATTTGAAGCTAAAGCTTAAGAATTGCTTTTAATTACATTCAGGTATTGCTTAAAACGGCCATATCCAGGGAAAATCGGGCTTTCAAATCATAACGATAGTGGCCGTTAAATTATTAATCAGTCTGTTTAAAGGCCTGGGGGAATGCATATGTCTGTTAAATTTCAGGATTATTACGAACTGCTGGGTGTGGACCGCAGCGCCACCGACAAGGAGATTAAGGCCGCTTACCGCAAGATGGCCCGCAAATGGCACCCCGACCTGCATCCGCAGGAGGAAAAAGAAGATGCCGAAGAAAAATTTAAGCGCATTAACGAAGCCTACGAAGTATTAAAAGATCCGGAAAAACGGCAGCGCTACGACCGTCTTGGCAGCAGGTGGAAAGATGGCCAGGATTTCCAGGCTCAGCCTGGCGCAGACGGCGTGCGTTTCTATTCCTCGGGAGATTTTGGCGGAGGCGGTTTCGAAGGATTTGAAGGCGGCTTCAGCGATTTCTTCAACACCTTCTTCAGGGGCTCCGCTCCCGGAGACCGCTCTTCCAGGGGCGGCAGAACGGCTCACCGCAGACCGGTGCGGGGAGAAGATATAGAAAGCGAGATCGAACTTTCCCTCGAGGAAGCTTACAAGGGAATGACCAGAACGATCCGCCTGAGCGGCAGCAAGGTTTGCCCCGGCTGCGACGGAACAGGCATGCAGAATCAGAGTTTCTGCGCCCAGTGCGGCGGCACCGGCTCGGTACCGGATGAAAAAACACTCGATGTGAGGGTTCCTGCCGGTGTAAAAGAAGGCAGCCGTATTCGCCTGAAAGGGCAGGGCGGCAGCGGCCTGGGCGGGGCTGCAAAAGGAGACCTTTACTTAAAGGTGCGCCTGCTGCCCCACCCCACCTTCAAGCTGAAGGGGGATAATATTGAAACAGAGGTTAAAATTCGCCCGGACCAGGCCTTGATGGGCGACAAAATTCCGGTACCCACCCTGGATGGGACAGTTAACATGAGTGTGCCCAAAGGCAGCAGCAGCGGTAACCGGCTGCGTCTGAAAGGGAAGGGTTTTCCGCGCAAGGGCGGAGGCCGGGGAGACCAGTATGTGCGGCTGTTGATTGACCTGCCGCCCGATCTGACCGAAGAGGAAAAAGCTTTGTATAAACAGCTCCATGAGCTGCGGAAAGGCGGGGTGTGATAACGATGAAGCTGGTTAGGATTTACTGCCACAGCGATGAACGGGAGAAAGTTTCAACGTGCCGAATCGAGTATCACCCCGATCTGCTCGCAGCATACGAAAAGCTGGGTATTATTGAAATCAGGGATGAAGAAATTGATTATGAAGATCTGCGCCGTTTGAACAGGGTTCTCCGCGTCAAGAGAAACTGCGGGGTAAACACTGTCGGCGCCACCATAATAGTAGATTTGCTTGATAAAATTGAAGAACTGCAGGACGAAATAAGAAGCCTGCGTAGAAAGTAGGTGAAACCAAATGGATCTCAACCGTTTTACAAATAAATCAAGGGAAGCGCTGGCTGCTGCCCAGGAAGTGGCCGCCAATCGCGGCCACCAGGTGGTAGGACCAAAACACCTCCTGGCAGCCCTGCTTGACCAGGAAGAGGGCCTGGCCGGCCGTTTTCTGGAACATTCCGGCGCCGACTCCGCGGCGCTGCGCCAGGGGCTGGAGAAGATGCTCTCTTCTATCCCCCGTGTGTCCGGTTATGAAGGAACCCTTCAAATGAGCACTTCAATGGCCCGGGTCCTCTCCAGGGCCGAGCAGGAAGCAAAACAGCTGAAAGACGATTACGTCAGCGTGGAGCATATCCTGCTGGGCCTGATTGAAGAAAGCGAAGATGATCTGAAAAAGCTTTTGGCCCAGTCAGGATTTGATCGTAACGGGCTGCTCAACTCGCTGAAAGCGGTGCGCGGTTCGCAGCGCGTTACCAGCGATTCGCCCGAGGATACCTACGAAGCGCTGCTGCGTTACGGCCGCGACCTGACCGAGCAGGCCGAGCGGGGCAAATTAGACCCGGTTATCGGACGCGATGAAGAAATCCGCCGCATAATGGAGATCCTTTCCAGGCGGACCAAGAACAACCCGGTTTTGATCGGTGATCCCGGCGTGGGTAAAACAGCGGTGGCCGAAGGGTTGGCCCGCCGCATCGTAGCCCGTGATGTACCGGAAGGCCTGAAAGATAAGAAAGTAATTGCCCTTGACATGGGCGCGCTGGTTGCCGGGGCCAAGTACCGCGGTGAGTTTGAGGAAAGGTTGAAAGCTGTCCTCAAGGAAGTTCAGGAAGCGGAAGGCCGGATTATCCTTTTTATCGACGAACTGCACACGGTAGTCGGCGCCGGAGCGGCCGAAGGAGCGATGGATGCAGGGAACCTGCTCAAACCGATGCTGGCCCGCGGGGAACTGCAGTGTATCGGGGCGACCACAATTGACGAGTACCGCAAGCATATCGAAAAAGATGCCGCCCTGGAACGTCGTTTTCAGCCGGTTAGAATCGAACAGCCCTCGGTGGAAGACACAATTTCAATCCTGAGGGGCTTAAAAGAACGCTATGAAGTTCACCACGGCGTGCGTATCCAGGATAGCGCCCTGATTGCGGCCGCCGTGCTGTCAGACCGCTACATCAGCGACCGTTTTCTGCCCGACAAGGCAATTGACCTGGTCGACGAGTCGGCGGCTCACCTGCGAACCCAGATCGACAGTATGCCTGCCGAACTGGACGAAATTACCCGCCGGGTGATGCAGCTTGAGATTGAAGAAGCGGCCCTGAAGAAGGAAACCGACCCTGCTTCCCGCGATCGCCTGGAGAAGCTGCAGAAAGAGCTGGCCGATTTAAAGGCCGATGCAGACGCGATGAAAGCCCAGTGGCAGACGGAAAAGCAGTCTATTTCGCGGGTGCGAAACATTAAGCGCGAGATTGACGAAACGAGGCGGGAGATAGAAAAAGCGGAACGGGAATATGACCTTAACAGGGCAGCAGAACTTAAATACGGCCGCCTGAACGACCTGGAGAGAAAACTGCAGTCTGAAGAAGATCACCTGGCGGGCAAGCAGAAGCAGAACATGCTTTTAAACGAAGAGGTAAGCGAAGCTGAAATTGCCCGCGTGGTCAGCCGTTGGACCGGAGTGCCGGTCAGCCGCCTCCTGGAAGGCGAGCGCGAAAAACTGGTCCGCCTGGAAGATATTCTGCACGAACGGGTGGTCGGCCAGGACGAGGCCGTTACCGCCGTGGCCGATGCCGTATTAAGGGCCCGCAGCGGGATCAAGGACCCGAACCGGCCCGTGGGCAGCTTTATCTTTCTCGGCCCAACCGGGGTCGGTAAAACCGAGCTGGCCCGCACCCTGGCCGAAGCCCTTTTTGACGACGAGCGCAACATGATCAGGCTGGATATGTCCGAATACATGGAGAAACACACCGTCTCCCGCCTGGTTGGCGCTCCCCCCGGTTATGTCGGCTACGAGGAAGGCGGGCAGCTGACCGAGGCGGTGCGGCGCAAGCCTTACAGTGTAGTGCTATTTGACGAGGTGGAAAAAGCCCATGCCGATGTTTTTAACGCCATGCTGCAGATCCTCGACGAAGGCAGGCTGACAGACGGCAAAGGCCGCACGGTCGATTTCCGCAACACTATTGTCATTATGACCTCAAATATTGGCAGCCAGGAGATCCTGGCCTTCCATGAATCCGGCGGCGATTACGAACAGATGCGGGAAACCGTGCTTGGCCTGCTGAGGCATCATTTCAGGCCGGAGTTTTTGAACCGCGTCGACGAGGCGATCGTATTCCGGGCCCTGGACAGAGAGCAGGTTCGCCAGATTGCAGCGCTGCTGCTGAAGAGCCTGGCCGGCAGGCTGGAGAAGACCGCCGGGCTGAGCCTTGACTGGAACGACGATGTTGTCGCCTACCTGGCCGAAAAAGGCTATGACCCCGCTTACGGGGCCAGGCCCCTGAAACGGGTTATCCAAAATGAGGTGGAAACCCCGCTTTCACGTTCAATCATCAGGGGCGATGTTAAACCGGATGACCGGGTCCAGATGACCAGGGGCAGTGAAGGTTTGGAGTTTAAGTCCGGGTAAGCCCTTGATCAGGGCCAGCGCCGGGCAGTTTAGGCAAGAGAATAAGGCCTTCTCCCATTAAAGGAGAGGGCCTTTTCCATACAGGTTGATTTCACTGCACTTTTCGTTCGAAAGGTTGCTTTCAATCGGACATATTGGGAGTAACCAGCTGCATAGAACCGGTGATGATTGTTGAAGAAAGCAGCAGTTAAAGCTATCCTTCTTTATCGATAGAGGCGATGAAATCCCGGCCGGCCTTGTAGGTTTCGGCAAGCACTTCCGGGTCTTTCAGCACGTCGCCTTTTTCGTCGTAGCCGCGGAAAGAAAGGCTGCCCTTCAAAACGTGGTTAATATTGTGGAAGAAAACCCTGATGATGCCGGCAGCGCTTTCGCAGTATTCCTTGCGTTTGATCGCCCCTACGCAGATGAAGAAGCCGGGATGCCTGGCATCTTCGGGGATAAAAGGTTTTTTCAGGTTATACTTGGCATGCCACCAGCACTGGAAGCGGTCAATAAACATTTTTAGCTGGGCATTCATCGATCCGAAAGTGATCGGGCTGGCCAGGACAAGGGCATCCGAGCTAATTATTTTGGGATACACTTCCTGCATATCATCCTGAACGATACACCTGCCATCTTTGGCGCAGGCGTCGCAGGCCTGGCAGGGCCTAAATTTCATATCGTTAACGCGAATAGTTTCAACTTTCCAGCCAGAATCTTCAGCGGCACGGCAGAATTCCTGCAGTAGAAGATCACTGTTTCCGCCCCGCCTGGGGCTGGGCGCTATAGCCAGCAGGGTTTTCATGGGCTAAACACTTCCTTTTTTCCAGTATTGAGTTAGCACGTAAATGGCGGATTATTTGCATTGCCATATTCTTGTTAGTAGGGTAACATATTATTCAGAGAAAGGGAATACCGACACATTATTGAAAGAATGTGATGATAATGGGTAATCAATACTATAATGACAGCTATTCCGGTTACAGCCGGCCCCGTTCAAACCGCGGCAAATCGGGCTTACGCCTGGTAATAATTTTACTCCTGCTGGCGGCTGTGGCCGGTCTCGGTTTCCTGAGCTTCACCCAGTATATGGCGATCCAGTCGCTTGAAGCCGAGCAGACCGAATTCAAGGAAAGACTGAACCGCCTGGAACTTGACAACGAAACCTTAAGGCAGCGGAACGAAGAACTAACCGAGGAAAACCGGATCCTGACTGAGGAAAACCAGATGATGCGCTCCCAGACAATCATCTATAACGGGAACCGCGAAACCAACCTGGTGGCGATTACGATCGACGACGGGGCCGGAGCGGCCCTGATCAACCAGACCCTGGATTACCTGAAAGAACACAACGTCAACGCCACCCTGTTCCCCATGGGCTGGTGGGTTGACCAGGAACCGGAAGTCTGGCAGCGCGCCGTGGAAGAAGGTCACGAACTGGGCAATCACACTTACAGCCATGCCTTCCTGACCACGCTCAGTGAATCGCAGATCGAGGCGGAACTGCTGAACTGGCAGGATTCTGTCGATCGGGCCCTGGGCTATAACTACCGCACCCTTTTTTTCCGCCCCCCGGGCATGTACGGATTTACCAATGTCAACAGCAGCCAGACCAAAAGATACCAGGAAATCATCGCCGGCCACGGTATGTTTACAATTTTGTGGGATATTGAACTGGTCTATGCCCTACGCAACGAAGCCTATACCACGGCCCGCATCGTCGACCACGTCCTGGCAAACGCCAGGGGTGGAAGCATCGTGCTGCTTCATTTCACCCCCAGCGATATAGCCGCCCTGCCGGCGATCCTGACCGGACTGCGCCAGCGCGGGTTAGAACCCTGCTCTTTAAGCGAGCTGCTTCTGGCAGAACCGGCCAGTTAACCCCTTTTAGGGGTTCATCTCATAAACGTCTTTCAGGGCCAATACATGCTCATTCCAGATCTTATTGAACCGGCTGGCGTCAACGGCCGGTTTTTTGATCATCTTCTGCAGGTAACCCATCTGGGCTTCGCTCGTGCTCGCCTTGCCGTACAGGGTAAGGGCGAATTTAGAGAAATCGCGCACCATGAAGTCGAAGATCTGGTCAACCAGCGCTTCTTCCAGCCCGTAGATTTTGGCATTCTCCAAAATCAGCTGCCCGTAAACAACGAGGGTGAACATTTCGCCAAGCGAGAGCAGAAAATCGGTGTCACGCTGCTGATCCTTGTCGGGAGTTGCAGCCATGAGGAATTCCTTCAAAAGGTCAATCTGCTCTTTGAAGACGGAGATGTTGGGCAGATCGTATAGATTGTAAGCGGTGGCATAGTCATGGAACCTGATCTTGCCCAGGCCGCGGGTCGGCCCCTGGTTGAAAAGGAAGTCGTCATTGGTTGGCTGATCCACCCGGCCAATTTCGGGGTATTCCAGGGGGTTGAAGAAATAGTTGGCCATGAACTTAACAATCAGGGCGATGTTAACATGGACGGTGCCCTCCAGCTTGGGCAGGGCCCTGATGTCGCGGGCGGCCATTTCGAAATAGGTATCTTTTTCAAACCCCTTGGCGGCGATAACATCCCAGAGCAGGTTGATCACCTCTTCCCCCTGGGTGGTAACCTTCATTTTAACGGTGGGGTTATAAAGCAGGTAGCGCCGGTCGTCCGGTGAAGCTGTGCGCATGTAGTCGGAAGCGCGCAGGGCAAAAAGCTTCATCGCCGTCAGGCGGGTATAGGCGTCAACAAACATCTGCTTCACATGGGGGAAATCGGTTACCTTCATGCCGTAAAGGATCCGGTTGGCGGCATGATTTAAGGCTTCGTAGAAAGCGTGGGTGCAGATGCCGATTGAGGCCCAGCCAAGGTTATATTTGCCCACGTTAACCGTATTGAGGGCGCTATCCCAGGCTTCCTGGCCCCGGGAGAGAATTTCATCTTCGCTGACGGGGTAATCATTCAGCTTGAAGTCGGCCACGTATGATTGCGAGTTAACAACGTTTTTAACCAGTTCATAATTCTTGTGCCCATAATTGGCGACAAAAAAGGCGTAGTCGTCGCTGTCGGTGATCTTGCCAAAGGTGGAAACCATTTCGGCAATATTGCCGTTACCGATATAGTATTTTTCGCCGTTGGCCCGGTAGGTACCGTCCGGCTGGGGTGTGAGGCTCATTTCGGTAGAATATACATCGGCGCCGTGATCGCGTTCGGAGAGGCCAAAAGCAAAAACGTGGCCCTCTTTAAGCAGTTTTGCGGCCCGATTTTTCTGGGTTTCGTTGCTGCCCATCCAGATCGGCCCCAGGCCCAGGATCGAAACCTGCCAGGTATACCAGTAGTGAAGGCCGTAAAAAGCGAGGATTTCATTGAACTCGCAGTTGCGCCAGGTATCCCAGCGGCAGCCCTCTTCCCCGTATTTTTCCGGAGTAAGCAGCTTGTAAAAGAGCTCATTTTCCTTGATAAATTCGAGCAGGTCATCGTACCAAACCCGGTTGCGGTCATCTTCCTTCAGCTTCGCCTTTCCCTTTCTTTCAAAGAAATCGATCGTTTTCTGCATGATCTGACGCGATTCTTCATCTTTGTAAGGCCGGGAGTGCTGCTTCGGATTAAGCAGGATCATCTTATTCCTCCATTTCCGTCGCCTCCGGGAGAACCGGGGGGCGCTGTTGAATTGTAAGTAAAACTTATTTACTCAGCCCTATTTCGTCACTAAAGGGCCGTTATCCTTTCAAAGGGCAGCCGGGGTATAAATTTTCTAAAGCCGATCCTCCATAACTGGTCAGAATATCCACGATTTAGTAATAGTTACTATGCTTAAAAGCAGCATCCGGGCATATTTCCGGCCAGGCTTACCCCGGTTAGACAATGCATGTTTATCCAGGCCCGCCCCACAAAAAAGAGAGAGGGCCCTGCCTGGTAGCAGGGCCCTCCCGGGTTTAAGTTTTATCCTTTGAAGGTTTTGTGGCCGATGGTAAAATCATCAGCCTGCTCAATGAAGCAGAGAAGGCAGGAATGTGGCCAGCTGGGGGAAAGCAATCAGCAAGGCCAGGGCCAGGATGATCGCCCCCAGGAAAGGCCAGATCCCGCGGAAGATCACTTCCAGGGGAATATCGCGAGCCACCCCTTTGACAATATAAACGTTCATGCCCACCGGCGGGGTGATCACCCCCATGGCTACTACCATGACGATGATAACGCCGAACCAGATCGGATCGTAACCAAGCACGTTCACGGCAACGGGCAGAAAAATGGGGATGGTGAGCAAAATCAGGGCCAGGGCGTCGATAAAACAGCCGAGGAAAAGGTAAATCAGGAGGACGAGGCCAATGACGGCAAAGGCAGGCAGGTCAAGCGAGGCCGCCCAGCCGGCCATCTCAAAAGGTATTCTGCTGACGGCAATAAAACGACCAAAAATAATTGCTGATGCCACAAGAAGCATGATCATTGCCGTGGTGCGGGTGGTATCGGCCAGTGATTTAACAATTACGGTCAGGCTGAGCCGCTTTTGGACAGCGGTTACCAGGGCCACCCCGGCCACCCCGACTGCTCCGGCTTCGGTAGGTGTAAACCAGCCGGCAAAAAGGCCGCCAAGTGAAATGGCAAATATGACGAGAACTTCAAAGAGCCCGCCGCCCAGGGCGCGCAGGCGCTCGCCCCAGCCAAAACGCGGCCCGGCCGGTCCGAGAGCGGGATTGCGCCTGGCCACAATATAGATGGTGAGCATGTAAAGCCCCATCAGCATGAAACCGGGGATGATGCCGGCCAAAAAGAGACGGCCCACCGATTGCTCGGCTGCTATCCCGTAGATAATAAAGATAACACTGGGCGGAATCAATACCCCGATCGCCCCTCCGGCAGCGACGCTGGCGGTGGATAGCGATGGATCGTAATTATACTTGCGCATCTCCGGCAGGGCGATAGCGCCGATGGTTGCCGCCGTGGCGGTGTTGGAACCGCAAACAGCGCCGAAAAAGGCGCAGGTTGCCTGGGTGGCTATGGCAAGTCCCCCGGGCAGATGCCCCACCATCTTGTAGGCAAGATCATAGAGACGGGCGCCAATCCCGGCATGAAATGCAAGAAAGCCCATCCAGATAAACATGGGGATGACGCTAAGCGAGTAACCGGAAAAGGTTGAGAAAAGGTCTTTCGATACCAGGGCAAAAGCAGCCGATATGCTGGTGAGAAAACTAAAGCCGACAAAACCGACCAGGGCCATGGCATAAGCAATAGGCATTTTCAGGGCGATTAGAATAAAAAAGCATAAGATGCCGATCATACCTGTAGTAAGAGGGCTCATTTAAGTTCAACCCCCTTGACTGACTTCAATAAATCGAGCAGAACAACAAGGGTAAGGACGAAGAAGCCAAGGGCAACGATGTAGATAAAAGGATAGTAAGCCAGCCGGGTTGTGGGCAGCACTTCCCCGCTGGCGGCGATCCGGCCGCCGTAAACAAAAAGGTTGTAAGTGGTGAAGCCAAGAAACAGGCATGAAGGCAGACCTACAATAATATCGGCAGCGCGCCGCAGGGGTAGTGAAAAACGGTCCATGATGAACTCCACCGCAATGTGGCTGTTTTCCAGGGCACAGCGGGCCAGGGCCAGGCCGACCGCCGCCGCAGTGAAAAGGCCGACCAGCTCGAAACTGCCCTGGATCGAGCTTCCCAAAAAGGTTCGGCCGATGATGTTTGCCACTACCAGCAAAGCAGTGAAAGCCAGCATTATACCGGCCAGATAATCAAAGCTGCGACTAATCCTGATCAGTATTGTTTGAAACGTCCGCATAGAGAGATCACCCTTTGTCTATAGCTATTCAGTACTTATATCTACCAGTAACTGCCCGGGCAAGGGGCCCGGGCAGAGTTTAATGCTGTTGTTGGATAGTTTTACCCGACGGGGTCAGGAACAGGTATCGCCGCACCCATCTTCGCAACCGGGCAGCTTGTATTCTTCCGAAAGGCGCTTGACCGTATCAAGGATCTCCTGTCCGGGCAGACCCAACTCGTTCATGCGGTCGACAAAATCCTGCTGAAGCGGCTCAATAATTTCGATCCAGCGGGCCTGTTCCTCGGGAGAGAGGGTGATTACTTCCTGCCCTGTTTCTTCGACAGCCCAGGCCAGGGCGCGCTCATTCTGCATATCCCAGAGGCCGGCGGCAACTTCGGTTAGGAAGCGCTCGTTGACTGCCAGGAATATATCCTGCAGGTCTGCCGGCAGGGCATCCCATTTCTGCTGGTTCATTGTGACGAAGAAGACTGCGTTATAGAGAAAGGGTGTCATGGTAACGTAATCGGTTACTTCAGCCTGGCTCCAGCCCTGCAGCACCTCGACGGGGGCCAGGTTGCCCTCCACCATGCCGCGCATCAGCGCTTCATAAGCCTCGCTCTGATCCATGGCCAGCGGATCGGCTCCCAATAGGGCGAGCGTTTCAACGTTAATGCCGGCAACCCTGATTTTCATGCCCTGCAGGTCTTCAAGGCTGCGCACGGGCTCCCTGGTAAAAAGATCACCCGGTCCTGTGGCCAGAACAAACATCAGCTCCGTATCCTGGACTTCGGCAGGCTGCAGCTCTTTAATCCCCTCCCAGGCCACTTTGCTGGCGGCATAGGAATCCTCGTAAATGATGCCGGGCAGCTCAAACACTTCCATGACGGGGAAGCGGCCGCGTGTATAGAAAAAGGCTGACAGGCCGATATCGGCGATACCGGAAACGACGCCTTCATATATTTCGTTGCCCTTGAGCAGGTTGCCGCCGTAGTAGCTGGTGATTACGATCCGGCCCCCGCTCTCTTCATAGAGAGCGTCGGCCCAGCCCTGAACCAGCTCAGTTTCCGCCGGGTGCGTAGCCGGGAAAAAATGGGCCAGGGAGAATTCATAAATTTCCCCTTCGGCAGCAGCTTCCTCTTCGACTGGTTCACCAACGGTTTCATCCGCAGCATCGTCGGCGGGTGTTTCCGCATCCTCTTCAGCTGCGCATCCGGCCAGCAGCAGGAACAGCGCGGCCAGGATAAATAAGACATGCTTCATTTTCATTTATACCCCTCCATTGATATGATTTCGATAAGCGGTCAGGGTAAAAAAAGAAAATACTCCGGCGGGAGTATTAATCATAAGGATGCCGGCCTAAAGGCCGGCACAAATACTCTACAAACCCTGCCGTCCTACCATGCTACGCCAGATAGAATTCGGCATGATTCGCAGAAATCCTTCTTCTCACCACTATTTTTTTAGAAAGTGAGCACTGCGTCCGCTTCCAGGGCCAAATCGTTTAAGGTTGCAGCCCCGGCAACTACGGCTTCCTCCAGCAGGTCTTCCGGCTTGATCGAACCGCCAAAGAGCTGAAGGCTTTGCTGGCAGGCCATGATCTTCACACCCTGCTGCGCCGTTTGCTTTAGCACCTCTAAAAGGCTGGGGAATTCGCCGATCTTTACCTTTTCTGCTTCGCCCTTGACCAGGTTTTTCAAACCCAGCCCCAAAAAGTAGACCGTTGCTTCCTGGCCCATCGCTAGCGCAGTCTGGGCCAATATCAGCGGAGAATATAGCCTTTCCGGGGTATCGGTGCCACTGGTCTGCACGTACAGAATCTGTTGTTTTTCTGCCATATCAGGCAGCCTCCTTTTTTACGCGCTCCCTTTCTGGACGAGAAAGATATATTCTCCGTCCAGTTCGCGCATGCTGATGTATGTGTGGCCGGCTCTCTTAGCCCAGCGGGGAATATCTTCAACCGATGCGGGATCGTCAGCAATCAGCTCCATCAGGTTGCCCGGCTCCAGGCTGTCGATCTCTTCCTTGGCCCGCATAACCGGAACAGGGCAATAAAGGCCGACACAATCAACGCGGTGAATTTTCAGCTTCTTTTCACTGCTGCAGCTGTATTTGCTATCGGACGGGTCGGGGCAGGCCGGTTCATCGCAAAAAGGGCAGCCACAGGCCTGCGCGGTCTTTGTATTTTTATTCTCCATGCTCATTTTTCCTCTTCCTCCTCTAGTCACTCAGTCAAAAATCAGGATTGCGCTTTCTCTTTGGCCATGTAATCTTCTATGGCTTTGTGCAGGGCATCGGCCCCGAGGTTCGAACAGTGCATTTTGTTACCCGGCAGCCCGCCGAGCTCTTCGGCAACCTGCTTGTTTGTTATCTGCAGCGCCTCTTCCAACGTTTTGCCTTTGGCCATCTCGGAAACCATGCTGGAAACGGCAATGGCTGCGCCGCAGCCAAATGTCAGGTATTTTACATCTTCAATGCGGTTATCTTTGACGGTAATCGTGAACTTCATCATATCTCCACAGACGGGGTTTCCTACTTCACCGGTGCCGTCAGCTTCACTGATTTCGCCAATGTTGCGCGGATTGGTAAAGTGTTCCATTACTTTATCACTGTACTGGGGCATTCCTGTTCCCCTCCTTTAAATACTGATGATATAAGGGCGACATGCTGCGCAGCAGCTCTGCCACCTGTTTAAGCTGTTCAACAACGTAGGGAATATCTTCATGCTTGCTGCCGGGTCCCAGGGTCAGCAACAGGGACCCTTGAGCCAGTTCAGGCGGCAGGCCGATAGCGTTGAGAACATGGGATGATTTTAAAGCCTGCGAAGTACAGGAAGAACCGCTAGACACCAGGATTCCGGCCATGTTCAACCTCATAAGCAGCGCTTCCCCTTCGACAAATTGGACAGAAACATTAAGGTTGTGGGGCAGCCTTTGTTCCGGGTGCCCGTTCAGATGCAGATAGGGAACTCCTTCAAAAAGCGCTTCCTTAAGTTTATCGCGTAAGGCTGCAGTTTCCACTGTTCTTTCCTTCATCGTTTCACGGGCTATTTTGGCCGCCTCTCCCATACCAACAGCAAGAGGTACGTTTTCTGTGCCGGCCCTTAGGCCCCGTTCCTGAATTCCGCCTTCAATAAGAGGACGCAGCCGAATCCCTTTACGGATATAAAGCGCTGCCGCCCCCTTGGGTCCATAAAACTGATCTGCCGCTAAACTGACCAGGTCCAGGCCGAGCTCTTCAACGTCAATGGGGATCCATCCGGCAGCCGCTGCAGCGTCACTGTGAAAAGGCACGCCCTTTTCGCGGGCAACAGCGACCAGCTCTTTCAGGGGCTGGATCGTTCCTATTTCAGGGTTTGCAGCCTGGATTGAAACCAGGATCGTTTCATCGGTAATCGCTTCCCTTAAAGCTTCAGGTGATACAAAACCATCGCTGTCAACGGGAAGCAGTGTAACCCTGAAACCTTCTTTTCCCAGCGTTTTCAGGACATTTAACACTGAAAAATGTTCTACGGCAGATGAAATAATATGGGTTCCCTTTTTCCGCGCTGCGGCGGCCAGCCCCTTGATAGCGAGGTTGTTTGATTCAGAAGCCGAAGCTGTAAATATAACTCCGGAAGGGTCACCTCCCACCAGCCGGGCCACCTCTTCTCTCGCTTGCACAAGCGCCCTGCGCGGTTCTTCGCCAAGCAGATGACCGCTTGATGGGTTACCATAGTGTTCGCTGAAATAGGGGATCATTTTATCGACGACCCTTGAATCAAGCGGTGCGGCGGCGGTATAATCAAGGTTAATCTTTTTCATAGCCGGTTCTCCTCTCCACCCCCGGTTGTTTGAATAGCTCTGCGGAAATCCGGAGTATTGCAAACCGAGAATAATTCTTATATAATACCTATAGAGATTATAGGATATAGGGCCGGGAATGTCAATGCCCCAATGAAAGCTTGAAGCAGGAAATTCAGAATAATCGTGGAAGTATTTTTAAGAATACCAGGCATTAATTCCCGGCCCCAGAAAAAGGAGAGATACTGATGAAGACAAAAGAAAACCTGATGGACGCCTTTGCCGGCGAATCACAAGCTAACCGCAAGTACCTCGCATTTTCCCGAAAAGCTGAAAAAGAAGGCTTTAAAAATGTAGCCCGCATGTTCAAAGCTATCGCCGAAGCGGAGACGGTTCACGCCTTAAAACATTTCGAAATTGCCGGTAAGGTAAACGGCACCCTGGAAAACCTGGAGGCTGCCGCTGAAGGAGAGCATTACGAGTTCAGTGAAATGTACCCTGAGTTTATTGAAACAGCGAAAAAAGAAGAACAGGCTGCAGCCCTGAAAACGTTTGAGTATGCCAATGCCGCTGAAAAAGTACACGGGGGTATTTTTAACGACCTGAAGAATGCCGTTGCAAAAGGAGACGATCTGGAGGAGAAAGAAATTATGCTCTGCCCGGTTTGCGGTTGGGTCGGCATGGACCCGGTGCCGGACAAATGCCCGATCTGCAATACGGCAAAGAAAGCTTTTGAATCATTCTAACCAACCCTGAAAGGGAAAAATCAAGAGGAGGAATTTTTTATGCGAAGCTATGTCTGTGAACTCTGCGATTACACCTATTACCCGGCAGAAGGTGATCCCGACAACGGCGTTAAGCCGGGAACCGCTTTCGAAGACCTGCCTGACGGCTGGGTCTGCCCTGTTTGCGGTGCCGATAAAGATGAATTCCAGGCGGTTCCGGATAAAGCCTGATCGACGGACTGCTTAAGCATTGACAGATTGATTCCGGAAAAACAAAGCCGGCCCTGAAGTTTGTATCTTTATAAACTTCAGGGCCGGCTTAACTTTTAATCAGAACGGCATCCATATTTTTTGCCCGTTAATATCTAGCCCTCAACAACATTAAAGTAGCCGAAAATCCAGATACCGAGCCAGCCAATCTTAAACGGTTTACCAGCCATATCTTTCCTGACATAAATCTTGATCCCATCGAGATCTTTTTCAACATACCCATCCTGATCGTTCGGTTTTCCTGCTTTCACGGCAGGGGCTTTTACCGAACCGCCTCAGCAGCTGCGTGTTTCCAGGTAGAGGGTATAGGGCCCTCCCTCGTCTTTCATCTTTTCGCGGGCTTTCGGGGTTATAGATATGCCTGCCATAATGACGGCCTCCCTGGTACGGCACCCTGCAAACGGGGTCCGCCCGTTTTATTAATACCTACCAACCCCATTAGTGCCGGAACTCGCAGGTATTCAAACCAAAACAAGAGCAAGGTGTTAAAGCTAGCGGCCGAAAGTTAGCGTCCTCGCCCCTTCAACCTCCAAAGCGATCACTGCGGCAACAACTTCACCACTTAAATCCACGGCAACAAAGTTGTATATGCCCGGCTCAACGAAAAAGAAGTAGGCGCCGATCCTGGCCGGAACAAAGCGGATTCCGCCCATCAGGTTTTCACCCCAGTCAACCAGATCGTC
>SLPH01000115.1 GCA_007132095.1 Syntrophomonadaceae bacterium
GCCCCCCCTGTGCAGGAGATGGTCTTCCACGAGAAAAGTTTTCATCCCCGCTTCCGAGGCGCTAAGGTCTTCGAGCGTATCGTTTCCGGCCATCAGGCATTTTTCCGGCCGGCAGCCAATCCTGGCCGCAATCTCGCGATAATAATCGGGGTTGGGCTTACAAAAGTGCATATTTTCCATAGAGGTAACAAACATAAAAAGACTGGTGGAAAGCCCTCCCCAGTTAAGTCTTTCCGCAACGGCTGCCTGTGGGAAAATCGGGTTTGTGGCCAGGACCAGGGGTAAGCCCATATTCCTGGCAGCATCGATAACGCTGCGGGCATAAGGATGCTCGCGTCCAAAGCTGTTCAGGGTTGGAAAGTCATGCTTGTAAAAATCACTGACGATGGGCTCAATTTCTTCCATGCTCATCCCGATCCGCCGGCAGAAATCATCATAGAAAACCTCGATGTTCTTTTTTCCCGGATCGGTGTTTTGCACCATTATGCCAGTTGACTGAAAGAGGTGATCGGCAAAAAGATCTCGATCTACTTTACCTGCAAAGCGCATGGCAAGCAGATCAATATAGGCTGAAATAAAATCCTCTACGTTCAGGTCAAGCAGGGTGCCGTCAAGATCCAGCAGGATTGCTTCGAATCCTCCGGCCCTTTTATTATTCATCGTCAGGCTCTTCGATGAATCTTTCGGGCAGGTTTATTAAATCTTTATCAACCAGTTCCCTTGTTGCTTCGGCTATGATTTTCTGAATATCATCCAGCATCCTGAGTATTTTATATTCTGCCTCAAGATAACCTTTTACGAGCGTATTAAGGTTTACCACTTCGTATAATTTTACCAGTTTCTCTTCACTTTCCCTGGCAACCTCAATACCCTGCAGTTTTTGTTCCTGCATTTTAATCTGCTCATTGCGGAAATCGATGAGCATGTTTTTTGCGCTTTCGTCAGCCTTAAGCGCCTCCTTTGCTTCACGCAGTTCTTTCATTTCGTTGGATTCGCGGATTGCTTTTGCCAGCGTGTGAGCGGCATCGTAGGTATTCATTCTTTTGTAGCTCCTTTCATCTCTTCTCTGGGCATTTTAACTGATGTGTCAATCACGTTCAAGATCTCGGCAGCGGTTTTTTCTATAGTGCTTACAGCGATGGTTGCTGCAAAAACGTTGCCGCCGGGGCGGGAATCATCGTAAAAACGGTCATAGTACTCTGTGCAGAGGGAGGCTGCCACCGCCTTGTACTCTTTTGCTTTCAGGTTTGATAATATGGATCCGGTTTTCGCTTTTCCCAGTCGCTGGCGCAGGGATAGCAGCGCTTTTTCAAGCTCAGCTTCCATGGCAGGGGTGATTTCTTCCGGAATATATTCTTCAACAATCTGATTGACCCTCTGTTCAAGCGAAGCGGTCAATAAAAGATGGGTTCCGCCGTCCATTGTATCTGCAAGAAACTTGGGAAGATGAATATTTCCAATTCTCCTGCCCTCCCCTTCAAGGATCAGGAATGGAGAATCCTTATGGTTGCTCAATTCCTGGAGAAGCATGGTTTCAAAATCTTTTTGTGAGCGAGGTTTTTGCAGGCCGATATTGCCAAAAACTGATCCCCGGTGCCGGGCCAGACCTTCCAGGTCGAGGGTGGCGGCTCCGTTTTCCGCCAGCTTATTCAATATTGCTGTCTTTCCGGTTCCGGTCAGACCGTGCAGTACGAATACTTTGCTGCTCAGTTGAAAGCTTTCCAGTTGTTCCCGGACATGCTGTCGGTAAGCTTTGAACCCCCCTTTTAGCCGCAACGATTTTATACCTGTTAATTCGAGGACCCGGGCAAGGGTAAGGCTGCGCAGGCCGCCCCTCTGACAATAGAGAAGGGGTATGCGCTCTCCGCTGCACTCAATAATCCTGTTAACCAGGGATGGCAGCCTTGGGGAGAGCAGCTCCAGGCCGATCAGGCGCGCCTCAGCTTCTCCGCGAAGCTTGTAAGTAATGCCGATGCGGCTGTATTCCTCTTCGTCCAGCAGGGGTATGTTTACAGCGCCGACAACTGATGACTCTTCATATTCCCGCGGTGTGCGAACGTCTATATAAACTAGATCATTGCGCCCGACTGCTTCCTCAACAGATATTTCCAGCATCCTTCACTCCATCGCTGTCCAGCTGCCTGGCACAGCAGGATTATTTAATCAACTGTTAGCTTTCTTGTTCTAATTATAGCTCACCGGAACAGCGCTGTAAAAAATTTTCCCGGAAAAAGGTAATAAGGCTCATAATCGCGAAGTAGAAAAATGCAGGCCCATTGGCGACCAATTTAAGCAGCATCCGCAGTTGCCTGGAGCAAGTAGTTGCTTTTCAAGGGTTTAACGCTATGCTATAATACCGTTCAGGAGGAATTGGCATGTCTGATGATTGCATTTTCTGTAAAATTATTAATCGCGAACTTGATGCGGATATTGTTTACGAGGACGAGCATTCAATTGCATTCAAGGATATCAACCCTGTAGCGCCTGTTCATATCCTGGTAGCGCCCAAGAAGCATATCCCGACCTTACAGGACATGGATAAAGAAGATGAACCTCTGATCGGTCACCTGCATGGCGTGATCAACGAGGTGGCAAGGGCTTTCAAGCTGGACACAAAAGGTTACAGGGTTGTAATCAATTGCGGCAGCGATGCCGGGCAGATTGTCTTCCACCTTCATCTCCACCTCCTGGGAGGGAGACCCCTGTTGCAGAACCTGGCCCAGGGGAGAGGAGCCTGATAGCTGTAAAAGCAGCTTTCTTTAAGCGGTTTTCATGGAGAGGGGGGAAGATATTATGCCAGAAATTAAAATCGGCAAAAACGAGACCTTGGACAAGGCTCTGAAAAGATTTAAAAAACAGTGTGCCCGGGCAGGGGTTTTATCCGAGGCACGAAGGCGCGAGCATTATGAAAAACCAAGCGTGCGCCGTAAGAAAAAAGCTGAGGCTGCTAGAAAAAGGCGCAGCTAGTCTTTAAACGGAGGTGCGCTTGCAATGCCAGAAAAGTTATTGGCGGAAAAGCTTTTAGAAGAGCAAAAAGAAGCCATGCGCGCCGGCAACCGTTTCCGCCTAAGTGTGATTCGTATGCTCAGGGCCGAGATGCAGAATGCAAGAATTGCCAAAAAAGCGGAACTTGATGGGGAAGAAGAACTGGCAATTTTAAGCAGGGAGGTCAAGCGGAGGCAAGAGGCGCTGGTTGAATTTGAAAAAGCAGACCGGCCTGAACTGGTGGAAAGCTTGAAGCAGGAGATAGAAATCCTGAAAGAGTATCTTCCTGCCCAGTTATCCGCGGACGAACTTGAGGAAGTTGTCAAAGAGGCCATTCGGGAAAGCGGCGCCGAGACCAAAAAAGAAATGGGCAAAGTAATGGGCCTTTTGATGCCGCGGGTAAAAGGTAAGGCTGACGGTACTGTTGTCCGCGGATTGGTGGAAAAATACTTGGGTTAATACCGAAACCGGCTTATTTGGCCGGTTTTTTTTCGAGGTGAGAGCGAGTTGCCGGATAGAAGGAAAATGGTAGTTTATGCCCTGTTGGCGATAGTTGGCCTAATTATTCTCGTCCCCGCGGCTGCGGGTGAAGGTGAAGGCCGCACCGTTGTCTTGATCGAGGTGTCCGGTACCATAGACCCCGGACTGGCCAGCTATATAGGTTATGCCCTCGACGAGGCAGTTTCTTTGGACGCTGCAGCAGTGATTATTGAATTTGATACTCCGGGCGGCTACATTAACTCGGCTGAAAAAATCAGGCGCCGGATGGATGAATACAATCGTCCCATTTATGCTTTTGTCCGGCCCAACGCCATCTCGGCTGGAGCATACCTGGCCCTTGCTGCTGATGCAATCTACATGGTTCCGGGAAGTACAATGGGAGCCGCTGAGCCAAGCATTCTGGGCATTGGCGAAGTTGACGAGAAATCGCTCTCTTTTTGGGAAAAAGAGATGGTCGGCATGGCGGAAAGAAACGATCGTGATCCTCTTATAGCCTCGGCCATGGTGAGGCGCGATGTGGCGATCGAGGGCCTGGTAGAGAGCGGATCGCTCCTGACCCTTACAGCACGGGAAGCGCTTGAAAACGGCTATGCGGAAGGTATAATCGAAGACCGCAGCGCTCTGCTGGCCGAAGTAGGTTTTAGCGGAGCTTCAATCATCCAGCTTGACAAAAGGCTGACAGACAGGCTTGTTGGATGGACTACCAACCCTATCTTCGGCACTTTGCTCCTGATGATCGGTATTGCCGGCCTGGTTGTGGAAGTCATGTCTGCCGGTTTTGGCATTGCCGGATTGGTCGGACTCACCGCTTTCATGCTTTATTTCGGGGGCAACATCGCGGCGGGTATGGCCGACTACTGGGTTTTGATCCTTTTCGGTTTTGGTGTTATCCTGATGCTGGTAGAGGCTTTTATGCCTGGCCTTGGCATTTTCGGTATTACCGGGCTGGTTTCAACCGTTGTCGCTGTTGTTCTTGCTGCAGCTTCAATTCAGACCGGGCTGGTAATGGTTCTCGTATCATTTGTCCTGGCCGGCCTTTTTTCTGCTCTCTCCTTTCGCTATTTTGCCTCACGTGGAGCCCTGAGGCACATTATTTTATCTGAAGAAGAGCGAGCGGAACTTGGTTATGTGGCTCCGCTTGATCAAAAACACCTGGCCGGTAAAACAGGAGTGGCGATTACCGTTTTGCGCCCGTCTGGCACAGCCCAGATTGAAGGCCGGCGCATTGACGTCGTCAGTGAAGGCGGCTTTATTCCGGCCGGGGAGAAAATAATAGTAGACAGGGTTGAAGGCGTCAGGGTTATCGTGCGCCACGACGATAACTAGTGCGGAATTAAGAATAATTATTTTGATGGAGGGTTTTTAATGGAAGATCTATTTACCGGATTGATTCCTGTATTGGTAGTTGCTGTTGTTGGGATCATATTTTTGGCTGTTATTTTCAGCTTTGTCCCTATCGGGCTCTGGATTTCCGCCCTGGCAGCACGTGTTCCCGTGGGCATATTTGCCCTGATCGGTATGCGTCTCAGGCGAGTCGCTCCGGTTAAGATTGTCGCACCGTTAATCAAAGCTACTAAAGCGGGCCTTGATTTGAGTGTAAACAAGCTTGAGGGTCATTTCCTGGCCGGAGGTAATGTTGACCGGGTTGTAAATGCCTTAATCGCGGCTCAGAGAGCGGAAATACCGCTGTCTTTCGAGCGGGCTGCAGCAATAGATCTGGCTGGAAGAGATGTCCTCCAGGCGGTTCAAATGAGCGTAAACCCTAAAGTTATCGAAACACCTGTTGTTGTGGCTGTAGCCAAGGATGGCATCGAGGTTAAAGCCCGGGCCAAGGTTACCGTCAGGGCCAATATTGTTCGCCTGGTCGGGGGCGCCGGTGAAGAAACCATAATCGCCCGGGTTGGCGAAGGGATTGTAACCACAATCGGCTCTTCAACTGACCACAAGATGGTTCTCGAAAATCCGGATAC
>SLPH01000182.1 GCA_007132095.1 Syntrophomonadaceae bacterium
AGTCAGGAAAGCCCCGGGTAAAGTCATGAAATAGGCAATCTTGATCCTACCCAAAAAATTAACCTTTGATAACCCGCAGCAGTACACCATAGGCCGGACAAGCCAAAATAAGCTTTTCAAACAGGGCGAAATTTAAGTATAAAAAGGTTCCTTTAGCCCGGCTCTTTGCTTGTAGCTGCAACGAGACCGTAAATAGCAGGCCATTACTTTGGAGTGGTTCCAGATATTGGAAGGTGCGAGGCCCATTACCTGTAGCATGACGATATCATAAGCCCGTCTTAAGTTTGAAAGCGCCTTTAAAGCCCTGCCATAGCTATGCTGATTATGCTTATATAAATGAAAGAGCGGGGTTTATGGCTATTCCCCCGCCCTCTTTTCAAACCGTCCGATTCAATAATCATGTTAGGCTAAAAAACAGCTTTAGAACAGGTTCCACCAGAGCACGCCGATTTCATCGCCTGCAGTAAGGTTATCCATGCTGAAGGCTTCCCAGACTTCCGACATGCCGGTTACGGTCATGGTTTCGTTCAGGTAACCGTGGCTCCAGGGGCTGCTGATATCGATATGGCGCCTGTGGGTACCGCTGGAAGTACGCGAGAACTGCTCAATGTTGAAGTAGTTGCCGATAAACCAGGGCCCCATGTCCTGCACCCACTTGCCCGGCCAATCATCGTATGGATTGTCGAACCAGGCAGTCTTGTATCTCCAACTAATCAATTCATTTGGGCCTTGTGGATCAGGATCCCAGGCGTCCAGCACTCTTAATACATTTGGGCTATAGGCCGCTTCAAAAGCCATATCGACTTGTCCCGAATAGCCCGGGTCAGCTGCTACCTGCACCGCC
This sequence comes from Syntrophomonadaceae bacterium, assembly GCA_007132095.1. Classification (GTDB taxonomy): domain Bacteria; phylum Bacillota; class Dethiobacteria; order DTU022; family DTU022; genus SLPH01. The sequence goes on from SLPH01000182.1 coordinate 845, forward strand.
CAGATCTGGTCAGAAATCGCATCACTGGGATCAACTCCGCCAAGAGCGTCAAGAGGCAATCCGAAAGCTCTCTCAACCTGAGTTTGGCTTAAGTTGGAAGGATCTCCCATCAAGGCCCCAGCAACAAATTCAGCCCAATCAAAATAATTGCCTCTAAGCCAATCTGGGTTATAAGGGATGGCATAGCCATTATACTCATAGACATGCTTCGCCGGGGCGCAGAGCTTGATTGCCGTGGTGACCGTCAGGTTACGGATTGCATCAGGGGCAGTGACCCAATCGTTGTTGTCTGTTACAACAAGGATACCTTCTTCCATGTAGACATCCTTGCTCTTGGTCATTGAGCCTTGGCCCGTTATGCGTTGCTGCATTTCAGCACCAGTGTTGCAGAAGTGGCCTGCCTGTTGACTGAAAGTGATCGAACCTTCCAGCTTATAGGTTGCTTCGTGTTCAATGTATGCTGCTGCCGGAGCAGCGAGGGCAAAAACAAATACTGTTAAGATAATTGCAGTTATCAGTTTACGCTTCACTATAATTCTACACCTCCTTTCCTATTGGTTTTCGTGGTTGAAACATCTACTTATTACTACACTATCATCAGTATATTGCGAAGTCAATAATAAAATTAATATTATTGTAATAAAATTAATTTTTCCCAATTAACCATATTTAATGTGCATCAAGCCGGGCGGGTTGGAAATGCTTTTATAATCGAAGCAAAACCATGTAAAAACCCGCCGGCGCTCAGGTATGAGCTGCGGCGGGCTTGAAAGCAGAGTATATAATGCGGTGTGGTAAATCTTAACGCTTCGAGAACTGGGGAGCGCGGCGGGCTTTCTTTAAGCCGCACTTTTTACGTTCTTTCATGCGTGGATCGCGGGTAAGGTAGCCGTTTTTCTTCAGGACCGGGCGGTATTCGCCTTCGGCCTGCAGCAGGGCGCGGGCAATACCGTGCCTGATTGCCCCGGCCTGGCCGGAGAAACCGCCGCCTTCAACTTTGGCGATAACGTCAAAACGACCTTCCGTTTCAGTGGCAACCAGTGGCTGCCGGACAATCAGCTTAAGAGTTTCAAGACCAAAATACTGGTCCATATCTTTGCCGTTAATGGAAATTTTACCGCTGCCAGGCAGCAGGCGAACCCTCGCTACCGATTCCTTGCGCCGCCCTGTTCCTATGTATTGCACTTCGCTCAAGAGTTGGGGCCTCCTTCCATTGCTACTTTTGCCCCTTCTCCCCAGGCTGAAGGCTGCTGGGCCTGGTGCGGGTGCTGATTATCCCTGTAGACACGTAATTTTTTCAACATAGCTCTTCCAAGGCGATTCTTGGGAAGCATGCCCCGAACAGCCAGGTACATGGCTTTATCAGGTTTTTTAGCGAGCATAATCGCGTAGCTGACCTTTTTCAGACCTCCGGGGTAGCCGGAGTGGTGATAATAAAATTTCTGCTCAGGTTTACGGCCTGTCAGCACTACTTCTGATGCATTTATAATGATGACATGATCGCCGGTGTCAATATGGGGGGTAAATTCAGGTTTATGTTTTCCCCGCAATATACGGGCGGCCTCGGTTGCCACCCTGCCCAGAGGACGTCCGGCTGCGTCAATGATATACCAGCTGCGCCTAATATCCTCGGGTTTGGCCATATAAGTGGTGCGCATTTCTACACTCTCCTTTAAACTCTTCCAGTGAAGCCACAACCTACATTCTAATATACCCGGACCACCATGTCAAGGTAAAAAACAGCTGATCGGCAGGTTTAAAGCCAAATAGATTATAACTGTTCTACTTGAATATTTCAAACAGAGGCAGACCAAAAACATTGGACCAGCCTGAAGTTCAAAGCTGACATGCTGCAAGACCTGAATTATTCCGGGGAAAGACCCTGCGCCTATAATAAAGAGAGATCGGGATAAAGGACTTTTTCAAGGCAGAGGCCGTGTGCCGGGGCTGTAGGGCCCGGGGCGCTGCTCTCCTCGCCGGCCAGGGAAGCTTCGATGGCAGCTAAGGATACTTTGCCTGCACCCGCCCTGATCAGGGTTCCCGTAATCAGCCGAACCATGCGGTAGAGAAAGCCGTTTCCTTCAAAGCGGAATGTGAGCAAATCACTATCCCCATTTTCTTTGACTTCCACTTTGGTCAGGGTGCGGACCGTATCTTTAACAGAGCTTCCCGACGCGCAATAGCTAGCGTAATCGTAGGTGCCTTCAAAAAGCGAAGCTGCCTGGCGCATCACTTCCAGGTTCAAAGGTTCCGGGTAATGCCAGCTGTAGCGGGAGAGGAAAACCTGGGGATAGCGTGACCGGTCGAGAGTGTAGCTGTAAACTTTACCGATGGCAGAGAAACGGGCGTGAAATAAAGGGGGCACCTCGGCTGCGCCGAAAACGACTATATCCTGCGGCAGCAAAGAGTTCAGGGCGTAGGGCAGCTTTTCAAGTGAGATTGCAAATGGAGCCTCAAAACTGGCCGCCTGGCAGCGGGCATGTACACCTGAATCGGTGCGCCCGGCTCCGGCCAGGCGCACCGACTGCTTGTAAACCAGACCGAGGGCCTTTTCAAGCTCTTCCTGAATAGTCGGCCCTTCCGGTTGAACCTGGAACCCGCGGTACGCGGTTCCATCATAAGAAAGGTAGATTAATACGTTAACTATAGAGCACTCCCTGTTTTTCACTCATGATACCGCAGCGCTAATAATAACAATTACGCCTTGCCGTTAGTTTTATTGGGGCGGCTTCGGCGGCTGAGGAGGCTGGGGTGGCTGCTGAGGCTGCGGAGGCCTTTGCGGCTGCGGGGGCTGCTGAGGCTGTGGGCGATACTGCTGCTGCGGGGGCTGGGCAGCGAATTGCCCTCCCTGTCCCTCGCTCATGATCCTGATCCCACCGTAGATTTTGAAAAGAACCACGACCAGCTCAAGATATACCCTGATCATAATTACATAAAGCAGAAAGACGACCGGCGACAGTAACAGCGCAACCAGCCCGGAACCAAAACCGTTGGTAAAGCCTGCAACGATCATAAAGAGGGCACCAATACCGGCAAAAACCATTCCGATAATATAAAGGACGCTGATGATCTTGGGGGTGACAAATTCTGAGAAACTAAAGTCAAATAGAGATCCAAAAAAACCTTTATTCATAATTACACCTCCGTAGATTATATAAAGTGCTACTCGGTATTATTCAACAACTCATTTACTTATTCCTCCATTTAATTGCAAAAAAAAAGGAAAGGTTTACTCATCAGGAACAGGTGGGTAAAGAAACAGATCTTGTCTGGCATTATAGCGGGGCTGCTGAAGTAATACCGGGGAGGTTAAAACTGAAAGACAAAAGCAGAAGCGAGCAGGACCAGGAGCAGAATTAAGGCGGCCCAGTCCAAACTGCTGACCTTTTCTTCATGCATACGGGTCCGCAGGGCGCCAACCCTGTAACCGCGCGCTTCCATGGCCAGGGCCAGTTCGTCGGCCCGGCGAAAAGCGCTGACAAAAAGCGGAACAATAAGCGGAGCCAGGGTTCTGGCTCTCCGGAATATGGAGCCCCTTTCGAAATCGGCCCCGCGTGAAACCTGGGCTCGCATCAAGCGGCTGCTTTCTTCAAGCAGGGTAGGGATAAAGCGCAGGGCTATGGCCATGATCATGGCTACCTCGGAGGTGGGCAAGCCAAACCGCTGTAACGGTTTCATGAAATATTCCATCCCGTGGGTAAGCGATAGTGGGGTCGTAGTAAGAGTAATCAGCAGGCTGGCCAGGATCAGGATCACCAGGCGGGTGATCACAAAAAATCCTAAAAGAGCCCCTTCCGACTCAATTGTCACCGGGCCCAACCGGTAGAGGACTACTCCGCCCTTGGTGAAAAAGAGATAGATGACCAGGGCAAATATGACGATGTATAGGATGGGCCTCAATCCCCTAACCACATATCGGGCCGGTATACGGGCGATCGCATAGGCTGCCAGCACCAATAAAAACAGGCCCAGCAAGCCCTGGTAAGTGTTCAGGGTGAACAAAAGGACCAGGAGAAGCAGCAGGACCATTATTTTAAAACGCGGGTTTAGTCTATGAATACTGCTTTCGCCGGGGATATATTGCCCCAGGGTTATACTAGGGCTCATTACTATAGCCGCCCTTTCAATCGCAAGATTTCCTGCCGGGCAGATTGCAGATCAAAAATATCAGTTCTTACAGGCATCCCCTTCTCACAGAGGGAATCCATGATTCCTGTCACCGGGGGCAGGGCCAGGCCAATCTCTTTTAACTTAAGCCGGTTTTGAAAAACATCTCCTGCCGGGCCGCACATAACCAGGCACCCCCTGTTTAATACGACAGCCCGGTTGGCCAGGGCTGCGGCTTCGTCAAGATGGTGGGTAGATACCAGCACAGTTAAACCCTCTTCAGCATTTAACCTGCGCAGCAGGGCAAAAAGGTGACTGCGCGCTGATATATCCAGGCCGGCAGTAGGTTCATCAAGAACTAATACCTCCGGGTGTAAAGAAAGGACCGCCGCAATTGCGACAAGGCGTTTTTGCCCGGAACTGAGGCGAAAAGGATGACGCGCTTTAAAGGCATCCGGATCAAGACCAACCAGGGCCAGGGCGCTGTTAACCCTGG
>SLPH01000072.1 GCA_007132095.1 Syntrophomonadaceae bacterium
AAACGGCGAAGATGAACCAGGAAAGGAACCTGTATGAGCTTTAATGGAAAAAATTGGATTTGGCCTGAACATGACCGGGAAAAAGAAACCTCTTTTTCCCGGTTGTTAAATGTTGACCCCCTTCTGGCCAGGCTGCTGTTGCGGCGAGGGATAGATGAACCGGAAGCGGCAAGGTTGTTTTTAAAACCCGGCCCGGAACAGCTGTTCTCGCCCTGGCTGATGGAGGGTATGGAAGCTGCGGTAAAAAAAGTCATGGCCGCCCTGATGGGCGGCGAAAAGATATACGTGCACGGTGACTATGATGCCGATGGAATTTGTGCCACGGTAATTATTGTCGAGGCCTTGAAGGAACTGGGCCCGGAGCCGTGTTTTTTCCTGCCCAGCCGTTTTGAAGAAGGCTACGGGTTGCACAAGAGTGCGATCGACCGCTTTGCAGACGAAGGCGCTGCGCTGGTCTTAACGGTCGATTGCGGGATTAATGCCCGGGAAGAGATCGAGTATGCCCGCAGTCTTGGCCTGGATATGATCATAACCGATCATCACCAGCCCTTAGAGTCCCTGCCGGAAGAGGTGCCGGCCTTAAACCCGCTTCTTCCCGGTTGTGGTTATCCTTTCAAGGAACTTTCGGGAGCCGGAATAGCTTTCAAATTGGCTTCTGCTCTATTCGAAAAGGACGGTCGCAATTTGCCTCTGCACCTGCTCGATTTGGCTGCCCTGGGCACGGCCGCCGATGTGGTGCCCCTTGTTGGCGAGAACAGGGTTATAGTAGCCATGGGTCTGGAAGAGATGCGCAAAGGGCGGCGGCCCGGTTTCAGGGCCCTGGCGAAAGCGGTAGGCCTGGAGAAAGATAAATTGAGCGGTACGGCTCTTTCTTTTGTGCTGGCCCCGCCGATCAATGCAGCCGGGCGCCTGGGCGAGGCCCTGCCGGCGGCCCGGCTGCTGCTGGAGAACGATGAAGAGAGAGCATTAAAACTGGCCGAAAAGCTCCACGGGGATAACCGGCGACGGCGGGCGGTGGAGCAGCAGATTCTGCAGGAGGCCGAAGGAATGGTCACTGAAAACAGGCTGGATGAGCGCTGTGCTGTGATTACCCTGGCCAGGGATGGCTGGCATCACGGTGTGATCGGTATTGTTGCTTCCAGGCTGGTGGAACGCTTTAACCGTCCTGTAGCCCTAATTGCCCTTGAGGGTGACGAGGGGCGCGGTTCGGCCCGCAGCACGCCGGGAATCGATATCACCTCAGCTTTGGCCGAAGCGGCCCATCTGCTGGTGCGTTTCGGAGGGCACGAACAGGCGGCAGGGTTCACGGTGCGAAGAGATGATGCAGAAGCGTTGGCTGAGAATCTGCACCAAACGGTAGCTGAAAAGGTCGGCACGAAGGCCCTGCAACCGCGACTGCGCATCGATGCCGAGCTGGAAGCAGATGAAATCAGGCCTGATCTGCCCGGCTTCCTTCAGGCCCTGCAGCCGTATGGAATGGCAAACCCGGCCCCGCTTTTTGCCAGCCGTGGCTGGGAGTTAACCGGCTTTCGCCCCGTTGGCAAAGAGGGCAACCATCTGAAGTTGGAGGTGGCCCGCGAGGGCCGGCGCTTTGCGCCGATCTATTTTTCCGGAGCTGAACATCTTCCTGCGCTGGAGCGAGGGCGGCGGTTGGACCTTGCCTTCCGGTTAAAGAACGGTTTCTTCCGCGGTAAAGAAACGCTGGAGCTGGAAATACGTGATTTGCGCTACAGTGGTACGGATACTGTCGGCGGGGTTGAGATTATCGACCGGCGCGGCGAGCGCAACCGCAACCGGGTCCTAAAGGAGATCCTGGCCGGAAAGAGCGGGCTAACTGCGGTCTATACTGCTACCGGCAGCAGGGCGGAGAAGTTGAAAGCAGCTATGCCCGGGGAGAAAAAGGTTATCTACTTCACCGCTACTTCGGTTCAGTGCCTTTCCGGTGAGGAAGCAGCCGGCCCGGAATGGACAGATAACCTAGTTTTCTATGATCTTCCTTTTTCTGATACTCTTTTTGATAGTTTTCTTAAAGCCTGCCGACCGGGAAAACCGTTCAAAGTATACCTCCTCTACGGTCCGGGTGACGGTAAACTGAACGGGCGCATGCTGGACCTGGCCCTTCCCGACAAGGAAGCCCTGGTCAGGGTTATGGAACTGGCGGCCGGCATTATCGGGCCGGATGAAGCGGAAACGGTAGATACAGCAGAGACGCTTGAGAAGAAGAAAGCGCTAATGGTTGCTGAAGGGACAAGGGAGGCAGTTTTTCCCGGTCCACTGCCCGGGGCTTACGGCAGTAAGGCCGGAATAGGCTTCTGGACTCGCGCTGAACAGATCTTTAAAGAAACCGGCTTGCTTGAACATGGACGGCTAGACCCGGTTAGCGACCCGGCTGTTTTGCTGGAAAAGCTGGAGCGTTCGCCTGCCTACCGGGAAGCGCTTGAGATCCGCCAAAAAAGCGTAGCTTTTCAAGAAATGTTCTTAACTGCCAAACCGGTTGAACTGGCCGATCTGATTCAGGACAGGCTAACTTCTTCGCTTGAAGAGGGCTAAAGATTACAGGGCCAGGTTTAAAAACTGCATTTATCCCTTCTAAATGATATTACTGATTATTATTAAGTTAACCTTATTTCAGTCCACTTTCTGCTAATTTTGTCTGCGAGCGATAAAAAATATGGCAGTGTGGCGCTTTTTTTAGTATGATTATTACTACAATATCTTGAAAGGTATTAAAAAATTCGCAATACAGGAATGAGCGAGATGGCGGTAAAAGAAGATAAACTGAGCGCCCTTAAAAAGAAGATCAAGCGCTACTACCCCGATCTGGAAGATTGGACCCTGGTGGAGAAGGCTTACAAGTATTCGCTGGAAGCCCATGCCGGGCAGCTGCGCGAGTCGGGCGAGTCTTATATTATGCATCCCCTGGGTGTAGTGATGATCCTGGCCGAGCTCGAGCTGGACCTGGTCACTATTATCGCCGGGTTCCTGCACGACGTGGTCGAGGATACAGATCTCACCCTGGATGATATCCGTGATGAATTCGGGGAAGAAGTGGCGGTTCTGGTTGACGGGGTTACCAAGCTGAGCCGGCTCGATTTTTCTTCCAAAGAAGAACAGCAGGCGGAAACCTTACGCAAAATGTTCATCGCCATGGCCAGGGATATCAGGGTAGTTTTAATCAAGCTGGCCGACCGCACCCACAACCTGCGCACACTGCGTTACCTTAACACCTATAAACAAAAAGAGATCGCCCGCGAGACCCTGGAAATCTACGCTCCCCTGGCGCATCGCCTGGGGATTTACATGATCAAGTGGGAACTTGAAGATCTTGCTTTCCGCTATATGCAGCCCAGCGAGTATTTTGAACTGGTTGATAAGCTGGCCAAAAAGAGGCGGGAACGGGAGAGTTTTATAAACCGGATCATATCTATTATTAAGAAGGAACTTGACGGGGCCCAGGTTGAGTCGGAGATCCAGGGGCGCCCCAAGCACCTTTTCAGTATTTATAACAAGATGAAGACCCAGGATAAGGATTTAAGTGAGATTTATGACCTGACCGCGGTGCGGATAATCGTTGACTCAGTCAAGGATTGCTACCACGCCCTGGGTATAGTCCATACGATCTGGAAGCCGATTCCGGGCCGGTTCAAGGATTTTATCGCCATGCCGAAACCGAACCTGTACCAGTCGCTGCATACAACCGTTTTTGCCGCTGAAAACGAGCTGGTAGAGATCCAGATCCGCACCTGGGACATGCACCGGATTGCCGAATACGGGATTGCCGCCCACTGGCGCTACAAAGAAAAGGCTAAAGATTCCAATGAGCTTGATGCCAAGTTGACCTGGCTGCGCCAGCTTTTGGAGTGGCAGAGCGACTATCGCGATGCGCGTGAATTTATCAAGGACCTCAAAGGGGATCTGCTAACCGACGAGGTTTTTGTTTTTACCCCCAAGGGAGATGTTATTGACCTGCCCATCGGTTCGGTGGCCCTGGATTTTGCCTATAAAATTCACACCGATGTTGGCAACCACTGCACGGGCGCGCGGGTGAACGGCCGCCTGATGCCGTTAGATTACCAACTGAAAACAGGCGATATGGTTGAAGTAATTACCTCAAAAAGCGGTTCTCCCAGCCGTGACTGGTTGAAGCTGGTTAAGACCTCGCACGCTAAAAACAAAATCCGGGTCTGGTTTAAAAAAGAGAAGCGGGAAGAGAACATTGAAAAGGGCCGCGAAATGCTGGAGCGCGAGATCCGGCGTATTAACGTCGAACAACGGCTCTCTATAAAACACGATCTCGTTGAAGAAGCGGGGCGCAGTTTTAACCTGCAGTCAGCCGAAGATGTTTACGCCGCTATCGGCTACGGTGGCGTATCAGTTCACCAGGTGATCAGTCGCCTGCGGGAAGAGTATAACAAGCTGCACCATGAAAAGGTGGATGAGGAACTGCCCCTGCCGGAGCTCAAACCTCCGAAAAGAAAGGGGCAGCCTACAGGCGGGGTGACGATTCAGGGTATGGAAAACCTGCTGCTCAGGATGGCCCGCTGCTGCAACCCCGTTCCGGGCGACGATATTGTGGGCTTCATAACCAGAGGCAGGGGTGTTTCGATTCATCGCCGCGATTGCCCCAACCTGGCCCAGCACAGCGCGGAAAGCGAACGCTTCCTCGAAGCTAGCTGGGAAGAGAGCGCTGACCGTTCTTACCCCGTGGCAATTGAGGTCGGGGCCAATGATCGTAAAAACCTGCTGGCCGACATCATGACTGTCGTTTATGAAAGCAAGGTCGATATCAGCGAAGTGTCGGCCAAGGCGGACAAGCAGGGCAATGCCACCGTTCACCTGACTATGATCGTGCGCGACCAGGAACACCTGGACCAGATCATGAACAAGGTCAAAAAGGTTAAGGATGTCGATATGGTAAGGCGCTATTTCTACGGTTCCTGAAGCTGAAAAAGCAGGTCCGGGATAGCGAAGCCACCTGATTTTGATAGCCTTACCGATAAACTGCAGAGGGCAAGCCTGTCCGCTTTTTAAATAGGCTTATTGCCCGCCTGGCTTCTTCAAGGAGTGAACTGATGAGAGCGGTAGTACAGAGAGCAAGCGAGGCTCATGTGAAGGTTGACGGCGAAACGGTTGGCGCCATCGGTAAAGGGTTGGTAGTTTTCCTGGGAGTGGGCCGTGGCGACGGCGAGGCTGAAGCCGATTACCTGGCCGGCAAGGTTTCCGGGCTGCGTATTTTTGAAGACGAGGCCGGACTGATGAACCTTTCGGTGATCGATACAGGCGGCGCCATTCTCAGCATATCGCAGTTCACCCTCTACGGTGACTGCCGTAAAGGCCGCCGACCCGGTTTTACCGATGCCGCCCCCCCGGATCAGGCCGCAAAGCTTTATGACTACTTTTGCGAGGCCTTGCGAGGGCAGGGGCTTGAAGT
>SLPH01000052.1 GCA_007132095.1 Syntrophomonadaceae bacterium
AACAGACGCAGGCCCTTGCTTACCTGGCCCGAAAGTGCAGGAAAATGGGGTTAAGCCTGGTTTATTACAGCGGTTACACCTTTGAGCAGCTGCTTCAGAAAGGCCGCTCCAACCGGCATATCTTAACCTTGCTCCAGCAAGGCCAGTTCTTGATTGACGGGCCTTTTGAGCTTGGGCTGCGCGATATCAGCCTGGCTTACCGCGGTTCATCAAACCAGCGCATCATTGAACTTGAACCTTCGCTGGCTTTAAATAAGGCGATCTGCCGTGAGTTTTAACGGGTGAGGTGATCAGGAATATGAAAAAGGTTGGCCATGGTTTCCAGCTCCTTGCCAGCGGCGAACTTGCCTACCTTCAAGCTCCCCTGCTTGCAGGGAGCGGAGAAGCATTACACGGTTTTTCTACCCGCCGGGGCGGCGTGAGCTCCGGGCCGAACAGCACCCTGAACATGGCTTATCACACCGGGGACGAGGCAGATTGCGTGGCCGAGAACAGGAGACGCTTCCTGGAACGATTCAACCTGCAATGGCGGGATACGGTTTCGGGGATCCAGGTTCACGGCACCGACATTGCCGTGGTCCAAAGCGGCAATCGCGGCGAGGGAGCTCTGCCGCGCTCGGCCAAGCTGCGCTGCGATGCCCTTTTGACAGTGGAACCAAATGTAACCCTGACCGCTTATGCTGCCGACTGTCAGCTGCTCTTTTTCCTGGCCAGGGATCGCTCGCTGGCGGCAATCGCTCATGCCGGCAGGCAGGGCGCCCTGGAAGGGATGGCATCGAAAGTAATCGCTTTTATAAATGAAAAGTACGGAATTTCTGCGGGGGATCTCCTGGTGGCGATGGCGCCTGCTATCTGCGGACGCTGTTACCGCGTTGATGAAAAAGCGGCCGCCCAATTCAGGGCAGCAGGTTGGGATAAGGGCCCCTACCTGGAAGCGACCGGGACAGGAGACTACTATCTTGACCTGGGGCAGATCAATAAAGCCCAAATTCTTGGAGCAGGAGTGGGCCTGGAGAACCTGGCCGTAAATCGCTGGTGCACCTCCTGCGAAGCGGACCTTTTTTTCTCCTATCGCAGGGATAAAGGATCGACGGGAAGAATGATCGGCTTTATAACCCTAACCGCTTAAAAAGGGGTATGCATGGATGAAGAATAAAAAAGATCGCCTGCGGCGCAAAGGTTTACAGGTGCTTCCCGGGGAGGGAAAGCGCTTTACCAGTTTGAAACATGCCCTGGTATTTTACCTTCTCCTGGCAATGGCGGCTGCAGTCATTGTTCAGTTTGGTTATCACTGGCTGGGGGGGCAGTTTTTGGCATGGAGGCTGAAAATAGTAACGGCAGAAACGGGAATCATGCAGCGCGAGTATACCGTGGAAGGCTTAATTACCCGCAGCGAAGAAGTTTACCGTGCTCCAGCTTCAGGTCTGATAATAGAAATGGCTCCCGGCGGTGAAAGAGTGTCTTCCGGTTTTACTCCCGTGGTTATCGGGGTGATTCCCGCCTCTGAATTCAGGCTGCCGGAGGCAGAGGCTGAGGAGGAAGGGGAAAGTGAAGAGGAGAACGGCGTTGAAGAGGAAAACGGGGAAGCAACCGATTTTGATTACTGGGCAGATCTCTACGAGGCCATGCTCAGTGAAGGGCAGCGGCCTATCAGCCCCGGGGAAGCGAATTTGAACAACACCGCGCTGATCTACCTGAAAATCGGCCGGCCCGGGTTTCTATCCTACTACACTGATGGTTGGGAAAGCTACGGCGGCTCTCCATACCTGGCCAGGAATACCTTCGAAATGATGGGGGAAGAGGTGCGCGAAACTTCTATAGGCGCTCCGGTTGCCTACGATGATCCGGTTTTTAAGATTGTGGACAACTGGCAGTGGTTTTATAGTTTTAGCATGCCCCTTGAGCCCGGCCGCGATCTGGCGCAGCAATCCAATCTCAGCCTGGTTTTCGATTTTTACCCCGACAAACCTGTTACAGCCTTTGTCGTTGAATCTGAAGTCGATCAGGGCGGGCAGGCGGTGAGGATTACCTGCCGGATTGACAGGCAGCTTGATGGATTCGATCGCGCCCGTTACAGCAGCGCAGTGGTTGAATATGATCACAAGCGCGGCATTATTGTTCCGGCCGGCGCTGTCTTTGAAAACGATTCCGGCCCCGGAGTCTTTATTAACCAGGGGGGACGGGTTGTCTTTAAGCCTGTCCGTGTAGTCGAATCCCGCGGCGATGAGGTTATGGTGGAAGACCTGCCGGAGTATAGCCTGGTGATCAGCCACCCTGAGCTGGTCGAAGAGGGCCAGCGCCTTAATTAAGCCCGGGCTTTGAGGTCGTATCGCTTTAAAAACAAATTTGTTTTCCGCTGTAAGATTATCTTGACGCTAGAATTAATAATGACCGGTCTGGTCAACTTCCTCCCCAGGTTGCTCTGTTCAGCTTTCACCCGCCAACCCTTCGTAATAGGCGCCGCCCGGAAGGTCATAGAGACAGCCTAATCGTCTCATAGTTAATGGATTCCGATCGGCGGGTAACCGGATAAGCGGTCCGGTGATGGCAAACACCTTTATTAATAAGACCTTGTTGTTAAAGCTTGGAAGCAAAAGGCTTTTCTTCTCCGAGGACCCCGTGCACAGTTTCCATCCAGCTGCTAATCGGAATAGCCTGCGGGCACCTTGCTTCACATTCACCACAGGCATTACATCCTGCGGCGCGAACGTCTTTTGTGTTAGCCCTGTCATTTTCGTGAGCTTCTTTCCAGCCCCGGTACTTCCGGCGGGCTTCTTCAAGCATGGCAAATTTGCCGGCATCATTATACAGGCTTAGATTTTCGGGGATATTGACATCGTTGGGGCAGGGCATGCAGTAACTGCAACCGGTGCAGGGGATGGCGGTGAGGGCTTCGAGGCGGGATCGGGTTTCGTCAATCAGGGCCAACTCTTCCGGATCTAGGATGCCGACGCCTGATCGGGAAGCGTAAACCAGGTTTTCCTCTACCTGCTCCATGGTGCTCATCCCGCTCAAAACTGTTGCAACTTCCGGCTGGTTCCAGAGCCATTGCAAAGCCCGCTCCACAGGAGTCCGCTGCACGGGCGCCTCTTTCCATAGGGCTTGAACCGCGGGCGGGTTTTTAGCCAGGTTCCCTCCCAGTAGAGGTTCCATTACTGCCACGGCGATATTTTTTGCAGCGGCGTAACGAAGACCCTCAATTCCGGCCTGCCGGTTTTTATCCATGTAATTATATTGAATCAGACACATGGCCCAGTGATAGGAGTCGACAATTTCTTTAAAGACAGGCAGTTCATCGTGAAAAGAGAAGCCAAAGTGCCCTAACCGGCCTGCAGCGATAGCCTTCTCGGCCCACTCGAATACGCCAAGATCGCGGATTTTGGGCCAGGTTTTTTTATCAAGGGCGTGAAGCAGGTAAAAATCGATGCTTTCAAGTTCAAGGCGTTTTAGCTGTTCTTCCAGGTAACGGTCAAAATCAGCTTCACTTTCGATCTTCCAGCAGGGCAGCTTGGTGGCCACCTTTACTTTGGCGCGGTATCCGTCTTTTAAGGCTTTCCCAACCAGTTCTTCGCTGCGGCCTCCATGGTAATAGTAAGCGGTATCAATGTAATTTACGCCTCCCTCTATGGCGCGGCGGATCATCTTGATCGCTTCTTTTTCGTCAATCCTGCCGTTTTTCTCGGGCATGCGCATTACTCCAAAACCGAGAGCCGATACGTTAAAGTCCAATTTTCCAAATGGCCGGTATTTCACCTATCATCCCTCCTACAGGGTTGTCCTAAGTGATCATACCTTAACATACCGGGTTTTTGTCAAGTAAGCGGATAATATGGTGAAGGAGGCGCAAAATACTGGATTTGTCATGATGCCTTGTGGTAAGATCAATGAGGTGAAAAATGAAGAGACCGGGTTCCCGGTTAGGGCAGTCTTTGTTTAAAAGAAACGGCGCGGGTTAAAGGAGTTATTCGAGTGCTTGAGGACAATTATGCAGCGGTTCAGAAAAAGATCGCGGAGGCGGCAATCCGGGCCGGCAGAAATACGGAAGAGGTTAAGCTTATTGCCGTGACCAAAACAGTGAATCTGGCGACGGTAAAAAGAGCTGCGACCCTTGGTATAAGGGATTTTGGCGAAAACCGGGTCCAGGATGCAGCGGAAAAAGTTGCCGCCCTGCCTGAATTGAACTGGCATTTTATCGGCCACCTGCAATCGAACAAGGTTAAAGAGGTAATACCCCACTACGGTCTGATCCATTCCCTGGACCGCTTATCCCTGGCCGGGGCGCTTCAAAAAGGGGCGGATCGCTCCGATCTCACTGTTGAAGCGCTGGTGCAGGTTAATGTATCTGGCGAAGAGAGTAAATTCGGGCTTGAGCCGCGGGAACTGGTCCCTTTTTTGGATCAGGTAAAGATCTATGACCGCTTGATCCTAAAGGGTCTGATGACCATGGCGCCATTTGTCGATGACCCCGAAGAGACGCGGATCTATTTTAGGCGATTGCGCGAGCTGCGTGATCGCTGCAGGGAAAATCACGAAAATTTAATGGAACTTTCCATGGGAATGACTAACGATTACGAGGTGGCTGTTGAAGAAGGTGCGACGATGGTGCGAATCGGCAGCGCAATCTTCAACGCCCATCAATAACAAGGACGGTGAGTGAGATCGATATTTTTGCTGAAGGGCTGCTCTTTTTTATCAACATTTATTACTTCATATTACTTGGGCGCATAATCTTTTCCTGGTTTATGATGGGTGGATCTGACAACCCCACCCTGAACTCAATTTATGGCGTTCTTTACGGCCTGACCGAACCGGTTTTAGCCCCCCTGCGCAAGGTGCTGCCCACTGTGCGGATGGGCATGGGCTACCTTGACCTGTCACCGCTGGTGCTGCTCCTTCTATTAGGTTTTATCAGGCGGGCCATGATGGCCCAGGTGTGGTAAAAGGGGGATTTGCAGATGGCTTATACCGGTCCTCTGACTGAAGAGGAGAAAAAATGGCAGGTCCATTTCAGCCGCCGCCTGGAGAGCATAGAGGGACGTGGCAGTTACTGCACCGCTTTTCTTGATCCGCGTCAACTGGAGCTGGCCGAAGCGGCGCTGGCTAAAGCGTCTGAGCTTGCGCATTCAGTTTATGGCGGGCACCCGCAGGCGGAGCGCAATATTGTTTGCGTAACTCCGTCTGAAATTAAACCCGGATTGCCTTCAGTTAAAGCGGTTCTTGTCTCCTGGAGCGGCGAGAAGGAAGAAGTTGGCCATCGCGACCTGCTTGGAGCCGTTATGGGCCTGGGCTTGAGGCGCGATCAGGTTGGTGATATCCTGCTTTTGCCTGAAGGCGGCGCTGCGGTGATGGCCAGTTCTGAAAAAGCTGAATTTATTGCTTTAAATCTGGATTCGGTGGGCAAGACTGCTGTTACCTGCGCTGTGACAGAGC
>SLPH01000116.1 GCA_007132095.1 Syntrophomonadaceae bacterium
GCCATACCAACAGCATTGCCGAAACCCTGGCCCAGTGGGCCGGTTGTAGTTTCAACTCCCGGGGTATCCCCATATTCGGGATGTCCCGGTGTTTTGCTGCCCCACTGGCGAAAATTCTTTATTTCCTCCATGCTGAGTTCGTAGCCAAACAGGTGAAGGAGAGAATAGATTAACATTGACCCGTGGCCTGCAGAAAGAATGAAGCGATCCCGGTCAGGCCATTCAGGGCAGGTGGGGCAATGCTTGAGATGGCGGGACCACAGGGAATAAGCCATTGCCGCTGCGCCCATGGGTAACCCCGGATGGCCGGAATTTGCTTTCTGAACCGCATCAACTGCTAAAAACCTGATTGTATTTATCGCTTTTAATTCCACTTCATTCATGTGATCCTCTCCTTTAGGGGGCCTGATCCGCGGTCATTTCAACCTGCAGGGCAATGTAATTTATGGGCTCACTGCTGTAATCACTATCCTGATCGATTCCAATACGCGCCTCCCGAATCGAAACGGTAAAACCATCTATACTGTTAACCTGGTCAAAATCAAACCATATTGTTCCTTCTTCGCCCGGTGATAGCGTCAATCCTTCCATGTAAAAATTAAACTCAGCAGTAGATATCCATTCATTGCTTTCGTAACGCTCAACTAAAAATGCCAGGTCCGCCCATTCAATTTCCAGCAGGTCCTCCCTATCGAAAAGCCAGTAAAGGTAACCGCTGAAACGATGTCCCGGACTAAATTCGGCAATAAACCCGGGGCTTGACTCAAATAGATCCGGCCCGCCCGATGAAGTACCATTAGACAGTAAAAGCTCCCCGTGGCTGATCCAGGGCCAATAATAAACCGCTTCTTTACCTTCCCCGCCGAAACTTCCCGTCTCCTGGCTGTCATCAATACTATTGCCGCCATTTTCAGAGTTGGCTGCGGTGTCATCGACGCTGCAGCCTGATATAGCAGCTGAGATGATCAGGATTATGCCAAAAATAAGTGCAATACCCTTAATCGCACATTTCATCAATTTCAGCTCCCCGGTAATGTAAACACAGAAACATTCAAATCATAATACTGCAATCCGGGCAAATAGGCAAATTCACTCGTGCCCGATGCCGGTTCAGGTGAGAGGTTTGGAAATCAGCTTTATAGTGGCCAGACCAGCATGATTAGCGGTACTGCAACAAGGACAATAATAATTTCAAGCGGTAATCCCATCCGCCAATAATCGCTGAATTTATAGCCCCCCGGCCCCATGACCAGGGTATTTGACTGGTGCCCGATTGGGGTTAGAAAAGCACAGGAAGCGCCTACTGCAACAGCCATTAAGAAAGGGTCGGCCGACGCGTTGATGCCGGCCGAAATACTGATGGCAATAGGCGCCATTAAGACTGCAGCGGCAGCATTGTTGACGAGATCGGATAAAAACATGGTTCCCACCAAAACCAGGGTCAGGGTAAACCAGGGGGCCACATTGCCAGAGAGGTTTAATATGCCGCCGGCAATCATACTTGCCCCGCCGGTTGCTTCCAGGGCCTGGCTGACCGGAATCATCGCCCCGAGCAGAACTATGACAGGCCAGTCAACACTTTCATAAATCTCCCTTAGTGATAAAAAGCCGGTCAGAACCAGGATCAGGGCAGCGCCAACAAAAGAGACCTGGATCGGCAGGTAGCCAAGAGCCGCAACCGCTATTGCGGCAATAAAAACAGAAATAGCAAGCACGACCCGGGGAGGCTGGTCAACTCTCAAGCCCCTTTCTACCAGGGGGAGTAGCCCCAGAGTAGGCAATACTTCCTGCAGGGTATCGCCCGGCCCCTGTAAAAGCAGAACATCGCCCGTCTTGATGCGGATACTGTCTATACTGCTTCGGAGCCGCCCGCCTGATCTCGATAGGCCAAGCAGGTTAACTCCATAGCGAGAGCGTAGTTTCAGGGAGCGTACAGTGCGGCCTTCCAGGACAGAGTTCCTGTTTACCGCTGCTTCCATGATCATTATTTCATCTGAACTTAGCGCCTCTTCCCTGATTTTTTCGGAGCCGGCCAGTTCAAGCCCGGTGGTATCCAATAGCTCCTGGAGCTCTTCAGCATTGGCCCTGATGATCAGGGTATCTCCTTCCTTAAATGTCCGACGTGTTGAAGGGACAGGGAATTTTTGATCATTGCGTATATGCCCAACTACCACGATATCTCCATCCGTGGCGTTTTCAAGATCGCGAAGCCTCTTACCGGTCAGGGAAGATTTCGCAGGCACCACCACTTCGGTAATGTAGTCGTCTATTTCAAACAGCTCTTCCCTGGAAGCCTGGCCTTTGCGTTTGGGTAGCAGCCTCCAGCCGATCGTGATAATAAAGATCACGCCCGCCAGTGCAATTCCGGCCCCTACCGGTGCGTAATCAAACATCCTGAAAGGTTCGCCTGCCGCAGTTTCTGCCCTGAAAATGGAAATAATGATGTTGGGCGGCGTGCCAACCTGGGTAATGAGCCCCCCGAGAAGCGATCCGAATGCAAGAGGCATTAAAAATAGCGAGGGAGAGCGATCATTTTTCCTGGCCATCCTGATTGCCACAGGCATAAAGAGGGCTAAAGCGCCGATATTATTCATGAATCCTGAGCAAATTGTCACCGCTATGACAAGCGCTGTAAGTTGGGCGATAGGATTGTCCCCGGCGTGCGACATCAAACGGACGATGTAATCGACCATGCCGGAATTGAAAAGGGCCCTGCTGACGATTAAAACAGCAGCAACGGTTATAACCGCAGGATGTCCGAATCCGCTGAAAGCGGCATCGCCCGGCACCAGACCGGCCACTACGGTAACCAAAAGGGCAAACAGGGCAACCAGGTCATAACGCCAACGCCCCCAGATAAAAAGAATCAAGATTAAGGCCAGTGTAGAAAATATTACAGTCTGCGCTGTATCCAACTTGCTGCTCCCCCCCGGGTTAAAATATTTTTCTGGCAGCATCGAGCAATCATAATACAGATAATACAGGTTTTGTCACTCCGTCTGGCTCACAATGGAAATACAAACATAATTACAGGAATTGTAATCAGGGCGATCAAGAGAGATAACGGCAGGCCCATTCGCCAGTAGTCGCCAAAATGATACCCGCCTGGTCCCATCACGAGAGTGTTTGACTGATGCCCGATGGGCGTGAGGAAGGCAGAGGAGGCGCCGACAGCAACGGTCATCAGGAAGGGATCCGGGGATATCAAAAGGCTTTTTGCGATACTGAGGGCTATAGGGGCCATCAAGAGTGCCGCAGCAGCATTATTAACCACGTTGGAAAGTAACATCGTAATAATCATTAAAACCATCAGGGTCGCCCACGGCGCCAGTTCGCCGGCCAACCCGTAAATCGCCATACCGATCATTTCTGCTCCACCGGTAGTTTCAAGGGCCCTGCTAACCGGAATCATCGCGCCCAGCAGCACAATCACCGGCCAGTCAATACTGTCGTATGCCTCCCGGAGAGTTACAAACCCGGTCAGCAGCATTACTGCAACAGCAGTCATGAATGCAACCTGGATCGGGGCAAGGCCAAAGGTTGTAGCCAGCAGGGCTGCGGCAAATATGGCGGCACTTAAATAGAGCCGGCGGGGCTGCCCCAGGCGAAGCCCTCTTTCAACCAGGGGAAGACAGCCGATTGACGACATAACATTTCTCAACACATCGGACCGACCCTGCAGCAAAAGGACATCCCCGGCCCTGAAGCGAATCCGGTCAGGCCTGGCATCAAGGCGGGCGCCTTCCCTGGAAATGCCGAGCAGGTTGATGTTATAAACAGAGCGCAGGTTCAGCGACCTTGCCGACTGGTTTATCAGGGGAGAGTTGGAAGTGACAACGGCCTCTACCAGGTTTATCTCCTCCGAACGAAGATCCTCTGTGCTCATTTTTTTCGAAGCGGTCAGCTCGAAACCCGTAATGTCTAAAAAATCTTTCAGATCTTCGGGATTTGCCTTAATTATGATGTGATCTTCTGGCTGAAAAGTGCGGTATGGAGAAAAGAAAGGCAGTTTACGCTTGTTCCTGACATGCCCAACAACTGTCACATCGCCAACTATGGCGCGTCCAAGATCAAGCAATCGCTTCCCGGCAAATTTAGAGTCGGCGGGCACAACTACCTCGGTCAGGTATTTATCAATTTCAAAAAGATCCTCCTGCGACAGGCTGCCCTGGCGGCGGGGGATCAGACGCCACCCGAGGGTCACTATAAAAATAAAACCGACCAGGGCGGCAACAACCCCGACAGGTGTAAAATCGAACATGCCAAAGGGCGCCGCAGCAGAAGTATCTTCCCGGAAAAGAGAAATAATGATATTGGGCGGGGTTCCGATCATGGTGATCAAGCCACCCAGCAGTGATCCAAATGCAAGAGGCATCAAAAAAATGGAGGGCGATGCCTTACTCTTGCGGGCTATCCTGATCGCGACCGGCATAAAAAGGGCCAGGGCGCCAATATTATTCATAAAGGCAGAGCATACGGTTACGCCGGCAACAAGGGTTGCCAGCTGCACCTGAAGCCGACCGTTAGAGCGGGCCATCAGGCGGGCAATAGAGTCAACCAGCCCGGCATTTAAGAGGGAACGGCTTAAAATTAATACCGCTGCTACTGTAATAACGGCCGGGTGGCCAAAACCAAGAAAGGCCTCATCCCCCGGAATTACCCCGGTTAGAGTTAAAAACAGCAAGGCCAGGACAGATACCAGGTCGTAACGCCACCTGCCCCAGGCAAAAAGGATTAGAACCAGGAAAAGGGTAGTAAAAACCAGGTACATATTAAACATGATTCGGCCCGGCCTCCAGTATTATTACCTTAATTGCCTCAACTCGATCGACCCGTTGGATGTGCTCAGGTCAATCACGCGGCCTCCGCCGTTCATTGTTCCGGTCAGTACAGTTTGCTCTAATTCAGCTGTTTCAATTGAAAGGTTATGAACACTCACCGTGCCATTCGATGTGTTAGCCGCAATGTTCGCTTCCAGGTTGGGAGAAGCGTACAAAGTAATGGACCCGTTGCTGGTCCGGATAGAAACGTCCTCATGCAGGGATTCCAGCTCTGCTTCAATGCTGCCGTTTGATGTTCTGAGAAAATCGATACCTTTTGACCCCGTGACGTTAATGTTGCCATTACTGCCTGATGCGTAAACAACACCCTGTACGTTTATAGCTTCAATATTGCCGTTGGAAGTACGCAGATCCGGGTTGCCGGTAACGCCATTGATGCTGATACTTCCATTGGAGCATTCAACAACTCCTAGCTTGACATCCCCGGGAATCCTTATCTCATAGTCGACGGTTACATTTTTCCTGCCCGGCGGATGTTCTGTTTCAATTTTCATCACATCTGCTATGCTTATAAAGATATCTACGGCCTCCAGGGCATCCCGCCCGTGGTAACTTTTTTTAACAGCCTCTATCTCCACGCTGTCGCCGTCCCAAATATTAACTGAAACGCTGCCGTTCGGATTATAAATCTCCAGAATCGTATTCGGCTTAATGGTATAACTTTCCTTAACCTCTTCCGTTACCAGGGGTTCGCTGCAGCCGGCAACCGCTATCAATGCCAGAATTAAACAAACGATCACCGCCTTAGTCCAGATATTTTGCAAGGCTTCCCCCCCCTTTCTTTAAGGTTTTCATTCCGAGATTTCACTTGAATAGACTGTACTTCATTATTTTAGGCTTATTAACCATACTGGAAATATAATAACTTCTTTTCAGGGTATGAATCAAGTGGCAAACTCTTCCCCTTGCGCAGGCTTTGCTGTATAGTAATGCATAGTCACTTTAGGAGGGCCTTAAAATGAAACAATACCTGCCCTATCTGGCTGGAACTGGAGTAGCGCTGACCTGGGGCATGTCATTCATGTTTACCAGGGGGGCTCTCGACCTGCTGGAA
This sequence comes from Syntrophomonadaceae bacterium, assembly GCA_007132095.1. Classification (GTDB taxonomy): domain Bacteria; phylum Bacillota; class Dethiobacteria; order DTU022; family DTU022; genus SLPH01. The sequence continues at coordinate 5,896 of SLPH01000116.1, forward strand.
CCATTTCACCTGCTTGGCCTGCGGTTTGCCATGGCTTTAGCTGCAATGGCCGCTCTTCGCGCTATCAGGGTGATTCGCATTAAGGTAGTGCCTTCCGACTACCTGGCCCTTCTGCCGCTGGCTTTCTTCCAGCCGATCCTCTATTTCGCTGCCGAAACAACGGGCGTTCTGCTTACATCTGCCTCCTACTCGGGGATGATGATTGCAGCCATACCGATTTTTGTCACTATTCTTGCCGCCTTGATTCTGAAAGAACACCCTTCAAAATTGCAGGTTATGTTCATCCTTTCTACGGTTGCGGGAGTGGTTTTTATTATCATCATGGACAACCAGTCTATAACCGGAGTCAACCCCCTGGGAACCGCTGCCCTGCTTGGCGCAGTTATCGCCGCTGCAGGTTACAGCATTGCCTGCCGCAAAGCCTCGGTTAACTACAGCCCCCTGCAGACCACCTGGATCATGATGGTTGTGGGAGCTGTCTGTTTCAACATCATAACAGTCATTCAACACCTGGCCGCCGGCAATATTGCACAAATAATGACTATACCTGCCGGCCTGTGGGTTTCTATCCTCTACCTGGGGGTTATCTCTTCGGTTGGGGCTTTCTTTCTTTATAATTATGTCCTCAGCAGAGTCACGGCGGCACAGGCTTCAGTTTTCACCAACATGGTTACCGTAGTCGCCATAGCCGCGGGCGTTATATTCCTTGGAGAATCGGTGGCATGGTACCACCTGGCCGGAACAGCGGCAATCCTGACCGGGGTCTGGGGCACGAACCGGTTCGCTGCGACCAGCGGAGAATACAAGCCCAACAAGGATGCAGAAGGTAAAAGCTGCAGCAGTTCCACTCGTTCAGGTTAGGCTTCCAGTTTAGGCTCAGGCTCTCCGGCAGGGTACTTCGCAAAGTCGGATCCCTGTAAAAACCAGCGATAGATTAAGAATGCAGTTAACAGCACCGTAGCGCTTTCGGCAAAAAGCGGCGTAACCCAGATTCCGTTCTCACCCCAGAGAACCGGAAATATCAACAGCCCCATTACGGTAAAAACCAGACCGCGAGACATAGCAACCATTAGCGAACTGCCGGCCCTCTCCAGGGCTGTAAAAAAAGCGGATCCGATAATCCCGACCGGCATGAGAAGAAGAGACCAGCTGATTATTGCCGCAGCGCGCACGGTCAAAGCTGCCGTTTCAGGATGGTCGGGAATAAAAAGGACGACCATGGCTGAAGACTGCCAGCGCAGGGCTGCAAAAAATAGCGCCCCAAGCAGAATTGACGAAGAAAGAAGGCCCTTTAAAACTCCGCCAACCCTGGCTCTCTGTCCAGCCCCGTGATTATAGCTTAAGATTGGCTGTGAACCCACGCTCATCCCGATAAAAATAACTGTCCCAAACATAAGCAGGTACTGGACCATGGCAAAAGCTGCCACTCCTTCGCTGCCGATGTAGCTCAGGAGAGCACGGTTATATAAAAATGTGGTAAGCCCCGAAGCGGTACTGTTCAAAAGTTCTGAAGAACCGTTAAAGGCAATCTGGCGCAGCGTTCTTAAACCGCCGCCCGGAAAGCTTATCCACAGTCCGGGCAGACCAAGCGTCTTTTTCCTTATGAAAAAAGCCAGAAAGATCAGGGCTCCCAGGGATTGGGAGAGACCTGTAGCCAAAGCTGCCCCGGATATACCCATATCCATCGGGAAGAGAAATATATAGTCGAGGATGATGTTCAGTATTGCCATAGCCATCATCACCCCTGTAGCCAGGTTTGGGCGGCCATCATTGCGCACGGTCTGCTCCAGGATAAATATGAGGATCATCATCGTAAAATAGGGGTATAGGGTGATCAGGTATTCCCCGGCCAGGGCGCCGAGAGATTCCGATGAAGAGGTGCCGAGCAAGACCAGAATAGGCCGGTAGAAGAGTACGGTAATAAGGCTTCCAACCAAACCCAGCCCTGTCCCCAGCGCTACAACGAGTCCGAGTACCTGCCTGGCCCGGGCTGTATGCCTGGCTCCCTGTAAAACGGCAACCCTGGCATTACCACCAACGCCGATCATTGCCGCCAATCCGATAAAAAAAGCCATGATGGGATAGAGAATATTTACTGAAGCTAAAGCTTCCGGACCCAGGCTGCGCCCAACCATTATTGCGTCTGCCATGTGGTAAAGGGCCATGAATAGCATTGACGCCACAGCGGGAAGAGCATTTTTTAAAACCAGGCGCCCCAGTGGAGCAGTTAAGAATTCCCCCCTGGCCGGATCCGGATCAAATCCGCTTAGGCTGACTGATGATTTCTTTGTGGTCGATATTTTGCCCATGTAGCTTTCCTCCAGCAATATATATTAGCATTTTATCAATGCCAATACCACAATAAAGCAGCCTCTTTCGAGAAGGCAGGATCTAAAGCATAGTTTTGCAGTTGTTCTCAGGGATGATTTTTCTTATTTTAAATCCCGGACGCCGCAGGAAAGGCTGGTGAGGGAACAAAGTGGGCAGCAACTTGACTTAATGCATTCAGTTCAACCAGGGGATTGCCCCTGACCGCAGCCAGGTAGGGCACGCTCCCTTGAGTGATACTGCCTGTTTCGAGCTCTAAGCCTAAAATTGAAGCGTTATTAACAGTAAGGGCTTGCAGGATCGATTTCAAAGGCAGACCGCTTTCCCGGTAAAGCGCTGCTTCCTGGAGCAGGCTTAAACCATGCCTGACTGCTGGCGCGCCCGAGTCTGTCCCCATGCCAAGCTTAACCCCCAGACTGTAGGCTTTTCCGATTTTTTCAACCTGCTCCCTGTAGATTTTACGAATTGTTACCGCCCGCGAGTTTTTCACTTTGCCAAACTGCGGCCCCGTGACCTGGGCTGCAACGGGTATAACAGTAGGTATCCAGGCGATATTTTTACGCGCCATGGATTCAAGAAGATTGTCGGTTACATAATAGCCATGCTCTATGGAATCAACCCCGCAGCAAACGGCGAGCTCAACGGCGGAAGCAGAACTGGCATGAGCCATTACCTTCAAACCTCTTTCCCTGGCCGCTCCGATAATCATGTCCAGATCGCTGCGGGGAAGCTGCTCACCTTCAACCAGTCCGTAGGCGTCGAAGTCAACCACCCCGGATAGAATTACCTTAAGCTGATCTATTTTCCTCCGGCAGAGATCATCTATGATCAGCTCTATTTCTTCAACTTTGTTGTAACCGCGCCCCAGGAAAAATCCGTACCCGTTTTGTCTGCGCAGCGCTTCACCGGTAGCGATAACCCGCGGCCCCGCTGTTCTGCCTCTTTCCACCTGATCCCTGATCTCAAGGTTGAAGGCCCGGTAATCGCCGCCATCGCGCACAATACCGATCCCACAGTTGAGGATTGATAGCAGATCTGCTTTTACCCTTGGCGCGAGGCTGCCCTGTCGATCTATAATTCTCTCTGATTTGCGAAAGTTGACGCCATTAAGGGTAAGATGCACATGAGCATCTATCAAGGAGGGGATTAATGTATGTGAGCGACCGAACAGGTAAACCGGTTGGCCGATTCTCTTGCCAGAAGTTTCAGGGGCAGGGCAGTTTTTTTCAATTCCTTTAATCCGCCCCTTTACTATTTTCAGGTAAACATTTTCAGAGGGCTCTAATTTAGTGCCGAGAAGAGCGTGAGCTGACCAAATAGTCAGGTTGGAGTCCGGGGCGATATTGATTATTTCGGTTTTATAGTCCATTACCTGCCGGATTTCTCCTGCAAGGCCCCTTTTTCGCCGCGACCGACTGCAAGATATAAGAGGGAACTGAAAGGGAGCAGGGCAATAATCACTATCCACCCTGTTTTGGAAAGGTATTTCACATTTTCTCTCTGCATCAGATCGGTTATTGCCAAGGCAATCAAAAAGAGGTTAATCACAAAAGGTATTATAATAAGAATTATGATAATGTTAAATCCCTGCAAGATATCTGCCCCTTCCTGTGCGTAGAACCGGTTTAAAGATCAACAATTCAACGCCGGACCGGGAATCCCTTTATTTGCAAGCCGCATTTGAAAATCGCTCTAAAAATGATTGACTTTTCCGGTAATTGGTGACATAATGTATAAGCTCGGACGATCAACGGCAAACCCGCCGAAAGGCGGTGACGCAAAACTAAAGGGGCTAAGGCATTTACAATGCTATCGCCAGCCAGTTGCCTTTAAGTCCTCTGAAGGCAAAGCCCCGCCTGGTTTCAAGGCGGGCTTTTTGAATTATGGCGGCGGTGATAAATAAACCGAGGTGGCCAATGGTTATGAAAAAAGTTGCCGTAAGTATAGCGCTTCTTATCCTGGTTTTTATTATTCTATGCAGTTATACAGCGCTGCCTGTACAGGCATTAATGCTGGAGATGAGCCTGGAAGAACTAACTACAGGATCCGACGCTATTGTTACCGGAACCGTTGAAAGCGTCAACAGCAACTGGATAGATGATTATTCCGCCATAGTAACCACTGTTGTCTTCAGGGTGGCCGATTATTACAAGGGAGGAAACCGGGAATCACTGGTTGTTGTGGAGGTGCCCGGGGGAACCGTAGGCGGAATTACCCAGATGATCTCAGATATTCCACACTTCAGCCCCGGTGAAGAAGCGCTGCTCTTCCTGAGCAAAACACAACGTGAACAAGCCTGGGCTAAGTACCCGGAACCGGTTCCCTTCGAACTTCACGGTTTGTTCCAGGGTAAAATCAATATTGAACACTCCACTGCCGGGGAACCGATCCTTGAAGAAGTTGAAGTGCTGATCAGCAACCTCGAAGAGCTCGAAGATGGAGAGCTAATAGAGACGGAGCTCAAAGAAGCAGGCGATGAGCCTGAGTTGGTTGGGTACCACGACTATGTTTACAACGGCATGTACTGGCACGGTACCTCTCCTGTTGTCGATTACAGGGTAAACGCTTCCAATGCCAGAACAACCCACATTAACGCCGCTGCAGAAACCTGGAATAATGCCGGGGCCAATTTCCGCTTCCAATACATCGGTCAACACAGCCGTAACGGGGTGGAGTCGCGTAACTTCATCAATGAAATCATGTTCTACAATATCGGCAGCACCCACGTTTTAGCCTATGCCGTGGTCTGGTACAGCGGCAACAGGATTCTTGAAACCGATATGGTTTTTAATACAAATTTTCAATGGAGCACCTCCCTGCCGACCCCGTGGGGATATCATGATGTTCAAACCGTAGCTCTGCACGAACTTGGCCACTGGCTTAGCCTCGGTCATTCCCACAACACCGGCTCTGTCATGTATGAGCGGATCCTGGGCACCAGGCGAACGCTGCACGCAGATGATATCGCCGGAATTCGTTACATTTACGGGACTTCAGTAAGCGCCCCCGTTAACGATGATTTCGCCGACCGCATCACTATCAGCGGCCCTACCGGCAGAACAACGGGAAGCAATGTGGAAGCGACACTGGAGCCAAACGAACCTGTCCACCACCATTTTTCGGCAGGCAGATCTGTGTGGTGGCAGTGGCAGGCTCCGGCTGACGGGACAGCCGTTATTGATACCTTTGGAAGCAATTTCGACACCATCCTTGCAGTATACACCGGTTCAAGCCTGCAAAGCCTGCAGCTGGTCGCCTCTAACGACGATGCCCCGCATACTCTCCAAAGCAGGGTTGAGTTTGCAGCCACAGGAGGCACTGTATACCAGGTGGCGGTTGCCGGTTACAGCGGAGCATCAGGTAATATTAATCTTAACTGGAACCTGACCCTGCCCAGCTGCAATATTAATACGCCACTGCGCCCTGAAGGCCCGGATCAGGGTTTCACCGGGAATGCTTATACTTTTTCTGTTGATTCGGTTCAGTGCTCTAACGGGCATGCAGTGGAGTATCGCTTCAGTTTTGGCGACGGCTCCTATTCGAACTGGTCTGGCAGCGCTTCGGCAAGCAAGTCCTGGCCAGAGGCCGGAACATTCGAGGTTTCGGCACAGGCCCGATGTGCTGTGCACAATGACTTCGTATCCGGTTGGTCGCCGGTAAAAGCAATCGCTATAACCGAAGAGATAAAGTTTTACACCCTGACCCTTAGTATTGAAGGAGAAGGAAGCATCAACCCCGCCGCTGGATCCTATCAGCACGCGGAAGGGACCGCGGTTGAGCTGACCGCTGTACCCGCTAATGACTGGGAATTTTCACACTGGGAAGGCGCTGATGCTGACTCTACCGAGCCTGATATTTCGATCGTTATTGATGGCGATCTTGACTTTAGGGCAGTTTTCACATATATAGAACCGGAACAAGGGAACGGTTCAGATAGTAGCGATGATGGAACGGGTAATGACGGCAATGGAACTGGTGAAAATCCGGACCCCGGGGAAAATGAAGACTCCGGCGCGGGTGAAAATGATGAAGATCCTGACGGTTCAGGAGATGATCAGGAAAACAGTGAAGACCACGGTGATCAGAACAATAGTGAGGATAGCGGCGGTGATAGCGGATCGGAAAGCGGAAGCTCTTCCGGAGGCGGCGCCGCACCTCCGGCCCCTCAACCGGTTCCGGGAGAACCGGCTACAGTTTCTGAAACTATTTTCAACCTTACCATGAGTTACAAAGGTGAAGGCAATATCAGTCCTTCGGCAGGTGTGCACAACCATGCCAAAGGTAGTACTGTTGGAATAAGTGCCAAGCCCGCACCAGGCTGGCTTTTCGACCGCTGGGTAATCAACGGCGCTGCATACCGCCAGCCAGACGGGGAAATAGAAATAGAAGTTCACACCAGTGCCCAGGCCTATTTTATCAGGGCGGCTAAAGGCGATATTACGGGGGACGGGAACGTAACGGTTAACGACGTCACCCTGCTAATGCGCCATTGTCTGGGTCTGGCAAGTCTCGATGAAGATCGGAAAGCCTTGGCTGATATAAATGGCGACGGAGAAATTAATGTTTTGGACATTACCATGCTGATGCGCTTTGCGCTTGGCCTGATCAGCGAACTGCCGTAAGAGCTAACCTGCTTGCCTGAAGAAACAAATCTGCGCCCGTAAAATGGCGCTTTAAAAGGGGCTGCCTGCCCCTTTTTTTTCTGCATAATCATTGGCAATTGCCGGAAGATAAAGTATAATTATGTACGCAGCAACAAAACCCGCCCGGCCGCGAAACGGGTCCCATTGAATAAGAAGAAGTTAGACCGGTTATGCCGGTGGGAATTTAATAAGGAGGCTTGCGATTATGGGTCTTTACATGATGTTTGGCAAGTATAACCCGGGAGCGATGCGCGACGTCAGTCCTGAAAGAACGGAACGTGCGATTGCCCTGGTAGAACGTAATGGGGGAAAAATCGTTTCAGGCTATGCCCTACTTGGCAACACAGACCTTCTGCTGATAGTTGATTTTCCGGAAACTCCTCAGGTGGTGCGAACCTCTCTCGCTCTTGGCAACCTATTGGGGGTTTCATTTACCACTGCGCCTGCGGTAACGATTGAAGAATTCGATAAGCTGGCCAAGGAAGAAGGATAGCAGGGTAATTGCGGGTATCGACCTAAATCCTTCGGGAAGAAAAGGCCCGGAGGATTTTTTATGCCTGATAAACTGCCGGTGACCCTTAATTAACAGCAGACCATAAGCTGTTTTCAACCCTGCTCATTTGATATAGTATTATAGGGCAACAGGGGTTATAGGCACAGGGACAAATAACAGAAAGGTATGATTCAACTGCAATATTTCCTATACGACGATCGGGAAAAAAGCTACCTGAAACAAAGGGACAAAAAACTGGGCGCTATCATCGAACAAGTCGGTCATATTTACAGGGAAGTCAACCCGGATCTTTTTACTGCCCTGATCCAGACGATCGTAGATCAGCAGATCTCGACTAAAGCCGCTAAAACCATCTGGGAAAGACTGGTTGATAAATATGGCAAGCTGTCACCTGAAAAGTTAGCCGCAGCTGAACCCGGGGATATCCAGAAAACCGGCTTGACAATGATAAAAGCAGTCAATATTAAAAACATCTCTCAACAGGCAGCATCCGGCGAACTGGATCTCGATACCCTGCATAACAAGTCTGATGAAGAGGTGTGCCGCGAGCTGACCAAACTCAGGGGAGTGGGTCCCTGGACAGCCGAAATGCTAATGCTATTTTCCATGCAGAGGAAAAATGTAATCAGTTACGGCGACCTGGCCATTCACAGGGGACTATGCAGGCTTTACAGTCACCAAAAGGTTAATAAAAAACTATTCCTCAAATACAAAGAACTATACAGTCCATACGCAAGTACAGCAAGCCTCTACCTGTGGGCCATTGCCGGCGAGGCATCGGACAAAGAGTAGGAGGCCTATGGGAACGGGTAAATGGCGTCGACGTTTTTATTAGCCTACTTCTGAAAAGGCAATGAACTCTTCCAATGCTACTATCTCGTATCCTTTTTCCCTCAGCCCATCAATGATTGGACCGAGGGCTTCTACAGTGGCCCGGCGGCTGGAGCCCTCGCTGCTGTAGAGGGAACCGCTGTCATGAAAAAGGAGAATGTCCCCGGAAGATGCCCGATCAAGGACCCTGCGGATCACACCCTCAGTTGTAGCCCGTGGATGCCAGTCTTGAGATGAAAGACTCCAAAGAACAAGAACTTGCCCCAACAGCATTGCTATACGCCTCATTCGCATATCGTACAACCCCCTGGGCGGCCTTAAAAACTGGGGGTAAACCCCGGCATGCTGTAGTATCAGAAGATTTGTGCGAACGATCTCGCCTGCCAGTTGAGAGGGGGCCGAATTAGGAACTGTTATATGACCATAAGTATGATTTCCCACCTCATGCCCTTCATCGGCAATTTGTCTGGTTAGATCAGGATATCGCTCCACATGCTTGCCCACCAGAAAAAATGTAGCCTTCACCTTTTTTTCAGCCAGGATCTTGAGGATCTGCGGGGTATAGAGATCGCTGGGACCATCATCAAAAGTTAATACTACCCTTTTTCCAGCTGCCGGGTTACGGCGAATTATATCGGCCTGGGAGCCAAAACCATGGTATACATAATAGTAGGCCGTGCCCATCAGCAGTATAGCCGACAACACCACTGTTCCGGACCAAAGAAAGATGTCGCTAATCCGTGCAATGGGTATGAGGAAAGCTGTCAGCCGGGTGATGTAATAGCTGACAACAACCGAACCGGAAATGAAAATTAATATTATCAAACCGCGAACCAGCAATCCTGCAAGCAATCTATAACCTCCCCGGGCAGCTTCCTCAATATCATATTGTTCCCATTACTTATTTTACCATCAGGCTAATCTGGCGTTAACACAAACCTGTACGGCTCAGCAGGGTTTGCTAAACCGATGGAGGCAGGGTTGTTGGCCCCATAAACTCCCCTTTAGCTTTCGCTGCGCTTCATGACGCCAAAGCGCCCCCTCATTGACATTTATGCTTTAAGACTACTCGGCGACAGTGAGCTTATCCGACGCAGCAAAGGGTCTGAGCCTGTAATTTCGATCAGGCCTGATCCGGTAGCTTTCGCCCTGCCAAACCAGGGTAACCTGTCTATGATCCGAAACAAAATGACAGGTATCTTCACAACTTATCAGTATCAGTGAAGATCTGAGAAGAGGCTTTCCATCGCCACTTTTCAGTGAGACTTTCGGCACATCATATTTGTGCCCACCGGGGACATGGACCTGTAAAACTGCTTCCCTGGGAGCCAATTCTACACTGGGGGGTGACAGCGTCGGAGCTTGATCAAAAGTTGCGGCCCACTGAATATGCCCGCTGATCTCCATTGTATGGGGAAAAAGGTAGCGAAAATGTTGATAGCGGTAAAAAATTATCTGTGTCGCCCAGCCTGAAGACATTCCAAACTGCATTACCGCAGGATCTCCGGGACCCCGTGAACTCCAGCCCACCGCTCCAGTACTGGCATTGTAGGTTTCATACAAGCCCTGAGAAGCATATGCTGTATCGATAATTTTTTGATGAAGCCGGGCCGCTTCTTTCTCATAGCCAAAGCGGAAAAGCACTTCCAGGGCGGCATAGTTATTAATCATCCATATTTGCCCCCGCCAGTAATAGCCGTCTTTCCTGGCGTTATAGGAAGCATCATCAAAAGCCACGCTCGGAATGCCATATTCGCCCCAGAATTGATCAGCATTTAACAGGTGATTTTCTATTACTGCCCGTACCTTATTAAGACTCATAGTGGCGCCCACAAAAGCCGGCCACCAGATACTGGGGGTGATCACCTCAATATATTTCCCATTTCGAATATCGAGCCAGGCTTGATGTTCATCTGACCACAACTCTTCGTCAATTCTCTCCTTCAGGGCAAAACTTTTCAGTAAATACTTCGCCGCATCCTCTTCGCAGTTCGCCTTGTTACAGAGATACGCCAGGTTCAAGTAGGACTGGAAAATCCAGCAGTTCAGGTCCACGGCGCCGAAGAAACGAGGAATCAGGCCGATAATAAAGCTTGGCAGGAAGCTAGGCGGATAAAAACGGGGACTGTCATCAAGTCCGGATTCCAGTCCGTTCAGGTAGGAGAAAAGGCCGTTTTTAAGGCGCCTGTTTTCTTCCCACCACTTAAGGTTTTCCTGCAGCAGGGGGAGGACACGCCGAACGAATTGTTCTTTTTTATCCGGATCCCGGAAACGCTCATAAACACGCACTGCCGCCCATGACTGAAGAGGAGGCTGCGAGTAAAAGTCCAGCACGCCGCGAAGCTCATCGTTAAGCTTGCTCGGAATCAGGTTGCGCTGGGCGCCGGCAATAATGGAGATCCCCTTAACTTTTAAGTTAAAGCGGGCTTTGGAAGGAGCATAGTTGTTTCCATCAAGCTGGGTAAGGAGTAAATCTCCCGCCTTTCCCGGATTCCATTCACTGATCCCCAAAACATGCTGGGGGGTGTCCCAGCCCCAGAAAAAGGGAAAGTAAACTTTGGCAGGCACAGATCCCCAGTACCGCATTTTACCACGGGGATAATAGAGGCTGTTCTGCAAAGCCCAGGCAGCCAGCTTTAGAACTGATTCAGACTTCTCACTTCTTGCATCATAGGGGATCGGCAGCTTTCTTTCAAATTGAGCCCATCGTTTTACAGCGCCCGCTCTCAGGCTTTCCAGGTTACGCAGAGCCCGTTCTGCCCGAAGCGCAGTTTTTTTTGCTCCATCGGCCGAAAATGAGATCACGACCGACCAACTGATCTTTTCTCCCGGCTTTAACTCCATCCAGGGGCCGAGCAGTGTTTTTTTCCCTGCGCTGCCACCGCTGGAAGGGGTGAACCGGGCAAAATACTTTTGCCTGGGATAGCGGTAATAGTCCGACATTAGAATTCCGCCATTATCTTCCTTTAAAAAAGTGAACCCTGTAATATGGGGGTAAGGATTCTCAAGGTCTTTGCCCCTGATGTTGATAAGTACAAATGCAGGCCTCACCTTAACCGGTCTTTCCATCACCGTTTGCCATTCAATCTCCAGCACGGCAAGGTTGGTTTGCAGGAAGTAGAGGCTGCTGGACAATGAAAAATTGCGATCGCGGGCATGTTCTTCTATTTTATAAGGTCGGGTATGAATTTTCCTTGATTCGGCAGCCCTGAAGTAAGTGTTCCCATCATCAGCATGGAGACAGGCCGCAAAATCTAATATCCTGCCGGATCCGAAAGAAGTTGTCGCGCCGAATAACGCGCTGCGGGCAGCAGATTTATTTTCCACAACAGCCTTAAAACCACAGTGACTGCCCAATTCGCTCAATGGAGAACCGCTGGTCGACCCGGCAACGTAATGAGGAGCGCCGGAAACTTCTGCGTAATACCTGAGCGGCCGGACCAGGTTTTGCCACTGCTTGCGGTAAATAAACCACAGTAACAGTATAATTATTATTAAGAGTGGTATAAAATACAGCGCCAACAAACCTTTCTATAAATTAAGATAACCACTACGTAATAGCGATATCAGGAATCTCGGGTTTCCAAATTCTCTGACCGGTATCGGTGAATTTAATAAACTCCAAAGAATACCAGTAAAAGGAGCCGGGGTAGGTTTAATACTGTGACGGATCACTTATAAATACACTTTCTTTAGGGCATTATGGCTCACTACAATACTATCATAAAAATGCCGCCACTTAAAAATGGCCCCGCTAGCTTTTAGTACTAATTTATCGTTCCAGTTCAAGTTAAGAGCTGGACCATAAAGCCTATTTATATATTGAAGCTGCCTGTATGCAGCAATTGACGCGTATACATGCATAATTACCTGGCCTTATATCGCAAGGATGCAGTGAAATGCTATTTCCTGCAGGGATTTTCCTTGCAGCCATTCCATCTTATAAAACACTGCGCCTAAGGCTTATACAATTATTACTTCAATGATCTGATCGAAGCCACTGCAGACAGCTATGGATTCATTGGATGCCCTGATCCGTCGGACCGGGGTCACTGGGGTCGGCGTTGGAATAATGTTATCAGCTGTAAAAAAGGTAGCCCGGCGATCGCTAATCGCTACTAATTTCTACTTATGACTGAGACTACACCTGATAAATATAAAGTCCCGGAAGCTTTATTTCCGGGGCTTTATATTATAATTCTGGTGGGGACGAGAGGATTTGAACCTCCGACCTCTTGAATGTGAGTCAAGCGCTCTCCCCCTGAGCCACGTCCCC
>SLPH01000044.1 GCA_007132095.1 Syntrophomonadaceae bacterium
ACGGCAAAAATAATCGCCAAAAATGTAGCGGTTAAACGAAACCGGATGCTGTAAAACGGGGGCATCAGGCTTCCTCCCTCAGTTTATAGCCAGTCCCCCAAACGGTGATAATTAATTCGGGGTTGCCGGGATCTTTCTCTATTTTCTCCCTGAGGTGGCGGATATGAACATCTACTGTCCGCACGTCACCGTAATAGTCATAGCCCCATACTTTTTCTAAAAGCTGCTCCCTTGAATAGACCTGCCCGGCATTGGTTGCTAAAAATGTGAGCAGGGCGAACTCCTTAGAGGTCAGGTTGATCTCATCTCCATTGACCCGAACCCGGTGCTGAAGGAGATCTATCTGCAGCCGATCAATTTTAATATGCTTTTTAGATTCTTCCTTCCTGGCCAGGCTGCGCCTCAATATTGCCTTGATCCTGGCGGTCAGTTCCCTGGAATTGAAAGGTTTGGTCATGTAATCGTCTGCACCCAGTTCGAGTCCCAGCACCTTGTCGATATCCTCCCCGCGGGCAGTAAGCATGATGATTGGCACATCGGTTTTCTTCCGAAGCTGCCGGCATACCTCGAAACCATCCAGTTCGGGCAGCATTAAGTCAAGGACAATGATGTCGGGATTAAGTTCCTGCGCTTTCTGCAGGCCTTCTGCACCATCATAGGCCTGCTCAACCTGAAACCCTTCTTTTTCCAGGCTGAAAGATAGAGCTTTGACCAAAGTTTTCTCGTCATCAACAATAAGCACCATTTCTTTTCTCATGGAGAAATACCTCCGTTTTCTACTTGATGATATCGGCCGGCGATCAGTTTAAAATCTTCCCAGCTATACTTTTTTTTGCCGGGATCACGCAGCAGCGCCGCCGGATGAAATGTAGCCATGTAAAACCTGCCGTCTTTATTGTGCCACCGCCCCCGGGTGCGGGTTATTGATGCGCTTTTATCCAGCAGTGTCCTGGTCGCCAGCGCCCCCATGCAGACTATGATTTCCGGATCACTTAAATCAATCTGCTTTTTCAGGTGGGGCAGGCAGGCTTCCACTTCCGGCTGCAGGGGCAGCCTGTTTCCGGGAGGACGGCACTTAACTATATTTGCGATATAAATATCTTCTCTATTTACTTCGACTGCCTCAAGGATACGATCAAGCAGCTTGCCTGCCGCACCTACAAAGGGCACCCCGAGTCGATCTTCTTCTGCGCCCGGTCCCTCGCCAATTAGCATCATCCTGGCGTCCGGGTTCCCATCACCGAAAACTACGCCTGAGCAACCGCTCCGCAGCACGCAGAGGTTACATTTAAGACATAGTTCCCTGTAGCTTTCAAGCTCGCTTACCGGTTCCTGCATTCTATCAACCCCATTGTCGCGGCCAGGATTATTTAATTCAAAAATGGACTGCTGGTGCTCAGTTATAGCTAACACCTCTCTGACAGGCAACCTTAACATCGCCTTACAAGTTCAACAGCGCCGGCAAAAAATCCTCCAGGGCACTGACGGAACGCCAACTACTCAGGCGGAGTGAAAAGCAGCTCCTTACGGCGCGCATGGCGCGCTTCTGCCAGTTTTAGCAACTCGGCTACCAGCTCAGTGTAACATATCCCGCTTGCTTCCCACAATTTAGGGAACATACTAATGTTCGTAAACCCGGGCATGGTGTTAATTTCATTAACCAGGATTGAGCCTTCTTCCGAATTAACAAAGAAGTCAACACGGGCCAAACCGCTGGCTTCAACAGCTAAAAAAGCCTGGCAGGCCAATTCTTTCAGCCTGGCCTCGAGGTCAGACCCCAGTTCAACGGGAACTATTAACTCAGAGCGGTCATCAATATACTTGGCATTGTAATCATAAAAGTCATTGCACGGAATTACTTCTCCGGGTTTAGAAGCCCTGGGTTCAAGATCGCCAATGACGCTTACTTCAATTTCACGCCCCCTGGCAAAACTTTCAACAATAACCTTATCATCGTACATAAGCGCTTCATTGACGGCGGGCTCCAGCTCGGCCTCGCATTTCACCTTGGAAATCCCCACACTTGAACCGAGGTTGGCGGGCTTAACAAAGCAGGGAAGGGATAGTTCATTTATAACATTCTTTTTGATCTGCCCGCAATCGAGGTGCCACTGCCTGCGATTAAAAGCAAGCGATGGAGCCACGGGAATACCCCTGAGACGAAACTGATTTTTCATTAGAGCTTTGTCCATACCCAGGGCTGAAGCTGCTACCCCGGATCCGACGTAGGGCAGACCGGCCATTTCCAGTAAACCCTGGATAGTGCCGTCTTCACCAAAAGGTCCGTGCAAAACAGGAAATACCACGTCAAGAGGCTGAAAATCCCAGCTTGTCGGCGAATTGGCTGATTGAATCATCAGACCCGGGCCCGCAGGATCGATGTAGATCACTGCACGGCCCGCTTTAGCCGGGGGACGCTTTTCCCACAGGGACAACCAGGCATCCTCTCCAGCCAGCCAGGTCCCTTCCCGGGAAATGCCGACCGGTATAACATCATAACGATTGTAATCAATAGCTTCGATTATTGAGGCGGCCGAACGCAGCGAAACAACATGCTCGCCCGAACGTCCCCCAAAAATTACTGCCAGTTTTTTTTTGTTCACTTTAACCGTTCATCCCCTTTACCTGATACAGTGCATCTACATTACCATATATAGATTATAGCACAGGGATCATATTCTACTTATCAGTCCGGCATCTTGCTTTTCAGGGTAAATAGTAATATAAATTATGGAGAGGAGCACAAACTATGCAAATACCTGCTGTTATACTGGGAGCAAATTTTTATACGCCCCTTGGGGCAATCCGCACCCTCGGACGTCACGGCGTTCCGGTCTATGCCCTTGATTACCATTTCCCCAGCGCCTATGGTATCTATTCCCGCTATGTAACAAAAAGGTTGAGATGCCCGAATATCAACGAAGATGAAGCGGCGCTGGTCCGTTACCTGGTTGAATTGGGGGAAAGCTTTAAGGAAAAACCGGTCCTCATGCCTTCGGCTGATAATTACGCTTTGATGATTTCACGCCATGCCTCAACACTGGCCGACTATTATATCTTTCCGGAGATGCCTGAGGGCCTTCTGGAGAATATTGTTGATAAAAAAGGTTTAAGTATTTTAGCTGATGAACTGGGGCTGCATGGCCCGCTAACCTTCATTGCCGATGCTGAAGCCGATCTTGAACACATTGCCGATAGCATACCTTACCCCTGCATAGTCAAGCCGGCCCTTTCGCACAAGTTTGTTAAAATTTTCAGGCAGAAGTGCCTTCACGCTCACGATTCCGATGAGCTTCTGATCGCCCTAAACAGGGCCCGGGCTGAAAACCTGGAAGTTATGGTTCAGGAGATTATTCCCGGGTTTGACGATCACATGTATGTTTTTGATGCCTACATCGATTCTTCCGGCGAAATTACCCACACATTTTGTGGCCAGAAATTGAGACAATTCCCAATCAATTTTGGCTCTTCCACCCTGACCAGGCAGATGTATGATCCTGAGCTGGAAAGAAGGGGCATAGAATATTTTCAGAAACTGGGCTACCGGGGTTACGGCGAAATTGAATTTAAGAAAGACCCCAGGACGGGCGAGTACTGCCTGATTGAGATTAATGCCCGTCTCAGCAGTTTAAATGCCCTTTTTGACAAATGCGGCGTGGAGTTTACTTATATTATGTACATGGATTTGATTGGTCAACCGCTGCAGCCATATTTTCTGAGAGAAGAAAAAGGGTGGGTTTTCTGGCACCTCTATGAGGATCTGCTGAGTACAAAAGCCTATTTGGCCACCGGACAGCTGACCCCGGGAGAAATAATCAAACCGTGGCTTGCCCACCGTAAGGCGCATGCAATCTGGGCTGCTGATGACATTAAACCGCTCTTTGCCTTTTCAAGGGTCATCCTGGGTAAAGCATTCTCTAAACTGGGCAGGATGGTGCGAAAAAAGGGCGATCAGGGTTAGCATTATCCCGGATGCTGTCCTGAATTCACGCTTCGAATTCAGGCTTCACGCTGCCGCCGTCCAATGGCTGCCAGGGACAAGCCAACGCAGACTAAAACCGGCTAAACTGTGCGTGCTTAACCGGGTGCGCCGCATCCTAAAAGAAAGCGGCCTCTAAGAGGCCGCTTATTTGTATCTTTATATTAAATGCAGTTATTTTAAGAATCTGCTTCCTGGGCCGCCTTCTCAGCAGCAATAACCTGTTCGGCAACCTGGTGCGGAACCTCTTCATAGTGGGAAAAACTCATGGTAAAGAATCCGCGACCCTGGGTCATCGAACGCAGGTCAATGGAGTACCTGAACATTTCAGACATCGGCACCTGGGCGCGTATTTTCTGCAGATCGTTTTCAGGCTCCATGCCCTGAATGCGCCCGCGTTTACTGTTAAGATCGCCCATGATATCTCCCATAAATGCCTCCGGCACTATTACCTCAACATTCATTATCGGCTCAAGCAATACCGGCCCGGCCTGCTCCATGCCTTTACGGAAAGCCATTGAGGCGGCAATTTTAAAAGCCATCTCTGATGAGTCAACGTTGTGATAAGAACCATCAACGAGTTTAACTTTCACATCTTCAACGGGATACCCTGCCAGGATACCGGACTCCATTGCTTCACGGACTCCTTTTTCAACAGCCGGAATATACTGCCGCGGAACTGAGCCGCCAAAGATTTTATCCTCAAATTCAAACCCTTCGCCTGATTCCAAAGGCTCAAGTTCAATATGAACGTGGCCATACTGGCCGCGACCGCCTGACTGCTTCTTGTGTTTACCTTCGACTTTGGCCTGTCCCCGGATCGTTTCTTTGTAAGGGATCTTTGGTGTGGAGAGCTCAACGTCTACCCCAAACTTCTGGGAAAGGCGGCTGACGATAATATCGAGGTGAAGCTCGCCAAGGCCTGATATCACGGTCTGTTTGGTGTCAGCTTTTCTTTCCAGCATGAACGTGGGGTCTTCTTCCAGGAAACGGGCCAGGCCGCTGCTCACTTTCTCTTCGTCACCCTTGGTTTTTGGCTCAACAGCAAAAGAGATAACCGGATCGGGAAACTTAAGTTCAGGGAAAGTGATGGGATGGCCCTTGTCACAGAGGGTATTTCCGGTAGCTGTATCCTGCAGTTTAGCTACTGCCGCTATGTCGCCGGTGACTACTTCGTCCATGGGGACTTGATTTTTACCACGCATGGTGAATAGCTGCCCGAATCTTTCAGAAGAATCCTTCGAGGCGTTGTAAACCTGGGTGTCAGGCTTCATTGTTCCGGAATAAACCCGGAAATAATTGATCCGGCCTACGTAAGGGTCGGCCAGCGTTTTGAAAACAAACGCAGAAAAAGGCTCATCCGGACTTGCTTTACGGACAACCTCTTCTTCCCCGCCTGGAATAGTGCCCTTCAATTCGCCATGATCAAGCGGCGATGGCAGGTAATTTTTCACTAAATCTAGCAGCGGCTGGGTGCCAAAGTTTTTAGTTGCCGCACAGCAGAGAACCGGCACTATTTTACCGCTTAACACGCCCTGGCGTAAACCGCTGTTTACCTCTTCATCAGTGAGCTGGTCGCCCTCCAAATATTTCTCAAGCAACGTATCGTCGGCTTCGGCAACTGTTTCCAGCAGTTTTTCGCGAAGCTCTTCAGCCTGGGCTTTTAATTCACCGGGAATTTCTTCTTCGGATATTTTCATACCGCCATCTGAGAATATTAGTGCTTTTTGCTTAACTAAATCGACAACACCTTTAAAGTCGGCCTCCCTGCCGATCGGCATCTGCAAAGGCGCAACATTCAGGCCAAAATGGCTGCGCAGCTGTTCAAGGGTTTTTTCATAGTCTGCATTTTCACGATCCAGCTTATTAATGGCAATTACACGGGGCAGATTGAAATCATTTGCATAACCCCATACTTTCTCTGTGCCAACTTCAACGCCGGAAACTGCGCAGACAACAGTAATTACGCTGTCCGCAACGCGTAACGCTCCTAAAACATCACCGATAAAGTCAAAAAAACCGGGGGTATCAAGAAGGTTAATCTTAGTCCCGCTCCACTCGAGGGGAGCCAAGCCGACGTTAATTGTCACCTGTTTTTTTATTTCGTCAGGATCATAGTCGGTAGTGGTATTACCAGATTCTACTTTGCCCAGCCGGTTGACCGCCCCGGCAGTGTAGAGCAGCGCTTCGGTAAGAGAGGTTTTGCCGGCGCCACCGTGAGATATTAGGGCAACGTTGCGAATATTTTCGCTTCCATACTTCTTCATGCATATGCCTCCTTGAATCTGCCCGAAACAAGATATCGGGCGCTTATATTATGAAAGGTATCACAAACCTTTTCTGCTTATAATAATTGCCTGCCGGCAAATTCTTGAAGTTGGTGAGGTTCATGGCTGTCTATCGTTTCATAAGAGCACAAGATCGGCCACTTTAACCATCATTAAAGGAGGAAATATATAAAGTTTCCAGTGCGGTTTCCTCCGGTTACACCCTACCATTATAAGCTAAAAAAAGCAAACAATAAATGCTGAAAGAATGCGCCCTCAACCAGTTTCACGAAGCCGTTTTTGCACGTATTCAACCAGGCCTCCAAGTCGAATGATTTCCTGCATAAACGGGGGAAAGGGAGCCGCCTGATGCTCATTTCCCGACTCAATTTCCTGGATCAGGCCCCGGTCGAGGTCAACCCGCAGGAGATCCTGTTCCTGTAAAGTACGATACAGGTCATCCTGACATTCGAGAATAGGTAATCCGATATTAATAGCATTGCGGTAAAATATTCTGGCAAAGCTTACGGCTATTACGCAAGAAATGCCCGCTCCCTTGATAGCCAGGGGAGCATGTTCGCGGGAGCTGCCGCAACCAAAATTATTTCCGGCGACAATAATATCGCCGGACCCTGCCTGCTCAAAAAAACCGGGACGAATATCTTCCATAAGATGTGAAGCGAGCTCTGCCTGGTCATAGGTGCTTAAATAGCGGGCCGCAATAATGGCGTCGGTGTCGATATTGTCACCAAAAATCCAGGCTTTACCTTCCAAAATCATTACATGACCTCCTTCGGATGGACAATTTCCCCCGCTACTGCCGAAGCTGCCGCAACGGCCGGGCCGCTCAGGTAAACTTCACTTTCAGGATGGCCCATCCTGCCTACAAAGTTGCGATTTGTTGTCGCCAAAGCCTTTTCGCCGGCAGCCAGTATGCCCATATGCCCTCCCAGGCAGGGACCGCAGGTAGGAGTACTCACAGCAGCCTCGGCATCTATGAAGGCAGAGAGAAGACCTTCTTCAAGCGCCTGCCGGTAAATAAGCTGAGTTGCCGGTATCACCAAAAGGCGGACAGAAGGATGAACCCGCTTGCCCTTGATTACCTCCGCGGCAACCCTTAGATCTTCGATGCGGCCATTTGTGCAGGACCCGATTACAACCTGATCGAGCTTCACCCCGGCAGCTTTGCTCACCGGTTTTACATTGTCGGGAGAGGGAGGGAAGGCGATCTGCGGTTCTAAGTCACTAACATCATAAGTATAAACTTTTTCATATATAGCGTCGCTATCACTGTAAACTGGTGTATAGTCTTTGTTAACCCGGTTCTTAAGGTAATCAAAGGTAATTTGATCGGGCTGCATATAGCCGCATTTTCCTCCTGCCTCGATGGCCATATTGGCCATGGTCAGACGACCATCCATAGAGAGGCTGTCAATTACAGGGCCGGCAAACTCCATGGCCCTGTACCTGGCCCCTTCAACACCTATTTTGCCGATTGTATAGAGGATTAAATCTTTGCCGCTCACCCATTCCTGCAGCCGCCCCTCATATTCAAAGCGCAGGGTCGAGGGAACTTTGAACCAGGCTTCACCTACGGCCATCGCCACTGCGAGATCGGTGCTTCCCACACCAGTGGCAAATGCACCTATAGCACCATAAGTGCAGGTATGCGAATCGGCACCTATGATGACCATTCCGGGGCGAATCAGACCCTGTTCGGGAAGAAGGGCGTGCTCTACACCCATCCTGCCCACTTCAAAGTAATGCGGAATGTTATATTTCCGGGCAAAGTCGCGAAGCAGTTTCACCTGCCCGGCGGAAGCGATGTCCTTGTTTGGCGTAAAATGATCCGGGACTAAAACAATCATTTCGGGATCAAAAACTCTTTCAAGATTAAACTTTTCAAATACTTTAATTGCCACCGGAGCGGTAATATCGTTGCCCAGGGCCAGATCTACCCTGATATTGACTAATTCCCCGGGGACGACCTTATCTTTGCCCGCTTTTGCTGCTAAAATTTTTTCCACCATTGTCTGACCGCTGCTCATGTTCTATGTTCGCCTTCTTTCCTCTTTTAACTTTCACGGGTAACCTTAGAACCCCTGAGCAGGGCTACTTTACCCGTGCATGCAATTTCTTTAATGCCAAAGTGTTCTAAAAGAAGTTTAATCGCTTCCAATTTTTCTTCATTGCCGGTAACTTCAACAATCATGGAGTCTGGCGAAACATCAACCACTTTGCCTCTGAAGGTTTCTACGATCTGCTGAATGTCGCTGCGATTGCCAACTTCAGCGTGAACTTTTAAAAGCATCAATTCCCGCATAACAGAGGGCTGGTTGGAAAGGTTGCTCACTTTTACAACATTTACCAGTTTATGGAGCTGTTTAGTTACCTGTTCAACAATGGTTTCGCTGCACTCAACCGTTACGGTCATGCGTGAAATACCCGGCGTAACTGTTTCCCCGACAGCAATGTTGTCGATATTAAACCCCCGTCGGCTAAATAGACCGGCCACCCTGGTCAGAACGCCGGGTTTATCCTCGACAAGAATCGCTAAAACATGCTTCACCTTTAATCACCCCCGGTAATAATTTCCTGGATCGGATGGTTTGGCGCAACCATGGGGAAAACATTCTCCTCCTGCTCAACCACGAAATTGATTAGAACAGGACCCCTGGTTTCAAGCGCCACATTAATGGCCCCGGCCGCTTCATCTTCATTTTCAGCCCGCAGCCCCTTAACTCCGAATGCCTCTGCAACTTTTTCAAAGTCAGGGTTTACATTCAGCGTTGTGCAGGAGTATCGCTTGTCGTAAAATAGTTCCTGCCACTGGCGAACCATACCCAGGCAGCTGTTGTTGATTACAGCAATCTTCACATCCAGATTATATTGAGCGGCGGTGGCCAGCTCCTGGATATTCATTTGAAAGCTGCCGTCACCGGTGATGCAGAGAACTTTTCGGTCGGGCATTGCCACCTTGGCCCCGATTGCTGCGGGAAAACCGTACCCCATGGTGCCCAGGCCACCGGAAGAAAGAAATGTACGCGGTTCTGTAATGCTAAAATGCTGCGCCGACCACATCTGGTGCTGACCCACATCAGTTGCCACAATTGTGCCCGGGCCAAACTTGTCGCTGAGCATCCTGATCACAGCCTGTGGTTTCAGGCAGCCGTTTACCATCTTCCCGCCGTCAGGCAGCGGATACTGCTTTTTCCAGGTATCAATTTTTTTCAGCCAGGCCTCGGTATTTGGTGCTTTCATTCGCTCGAGAATCGCTTCGAGCACCAACCGGACATCGCCGACAATCGGTATATCTATATTAATGTTCTTTCCTATTTCTGCAGGGTCGATATCAATGTGAATTATTTTAGCGTCACAGGCAAATGTTTCCAGCTTTCCGGTTACCCGGTCGTCAAACCTGACTCCCATGGCAATGATCAAATCTGACTCGGTAAGAGCATAATTAGCTGCCACGCTTCCATGCATGCCGGGCATGCCCAAAAATAGCTCCTCGCTGCCCGGGTAAGCTCCCAGCCCCATCAATGAAAGGGTAACAGGAATCTTTGCTTCCCGGGCAAACCGGGTCAGTTCAGCTGAAGCACCAGACCGAATTAGCCCTCCTCCTCCGAAAATAACCGGTCTCTTGGCATTTTTAATCGCCCTGACAGCCCTGCTGATCTGCCCCATATGGCCAACATAGGTAGGCTTGTAACCGGAAATATCACAGTGAACGCTGTAAGCAAAAGGCGCTTCCTGATCAAAAATATCTTTTGGGATATCGATCAGGACCGGCCCGCAACGGCCTGTGGAGGCCAGGTAAAAAGCTTCCGACAGGGTTTCGGGAAGCTCTGCAGCATCCTTTACCAGGTAGTTGTGCTTGGTGATTGGCAGGGTTATACCAGTTATATCCGCTTCCTGAAAGGCATCTGTGCCAATAAAGCCGCTGGCTACCTGCCCTGTAATTAATACAAGGGGCACCGAATCCATGTAGGCGGTAGCAATGCCTGTTACAAGATTGGTCGCTCCCGGGCCTGAGGTGGCAAAGACAACCCCTGGTTTTCCTGTTACCCGGGCATAACCATCAGCAGCATGAACCGCGGCCTGCTCGTGCCTGACCAGCAGGTGCTTAAGAGGAGAGTCATAGAGTTGGTTATAAAGGGGCAGGACAGCTCCTCCAGGGAAGCCGAAAACCTGATCGACCCCTTCTTCCCGGAGGGCTTCCAGGACCATTGCCGCACCTTTAATTTTCCGAATTTTCATCGTTACTCACCCGCTTTATAATTATCTTCTGCTGAAAGGACCGCGCCACGGCCTGCTGATGATACCAGGGCGGCATACCGCTTCAGGTATCCGTGGTTAATTTTCGGCTGCGGGGGCTTCCAGCTCTTTCTTCTGTCCGCAATTACCTCTTCTGAAACCTTGAGCTCCAGTTTACGGTCCGGCATACTAATCACGATGCTGTCTCCGTCCTTAATCAGCCCGATTAACCCACCGGAAGCCGCTTCGGGAGAAACATGCCCGATACTTGCTCCCCTGGTAGCTCCGGAAAAGCGGCCATCGGTAATAAGGGCTACTTTTTCATCTAACCCCATCCCGGCTAATACAGATGTGGGGGCCAGCATTTCTCGCATACCAGGTCCACCGCGCGGTCCTTCATAGCGGATCACCACTACGCTGCCAGGCTGAATTTGACCGGCGTTGATTGCTGCAACAGCGGCATCCTCGCTGTCAAATACCTGGGCCGGACCTTCAAACTTCTGCATGGCAGACGAAACGGCACCCTGCTTCACCACCGCCCCTTCAGGGGCGAGGTTGCCGAAGAGAACAGCCAGCCCGCCCTCCGGGCGATAGGGTTTAGTTAAAGTCCGGATTACAGAACGATCTTTTACTTCCGAAGCAGATACATTTACTGAGACTTTGCTGCCCGTTGCCGTGATTAAATCCCCGTTAAGCATGCCGGCCTGTAATAGTTCATTCATCAAGGCCGGAATGCCGCCGGCGCGATCAAGATCCTCAATGCGATCAGCACCGGCCGGGCTGAGCAGGCAAAGCTGAGGTGTCTTGCGGCTGATCTCGTTAATTCTGTCCAGGTTAAGCCGGAAACCCTGCTCGTATGCCAGGGCGGTAAGATGCAGAACGGTGTTAGTAGAGCAACCAAGCGCCATATCAACAGCCAGGGCATTATCAAACGCATCCCGGCAGAGTATATCACCGGCTGTAATCCCTTTTTCAAGCAGCCCCATGATTTTGATGCCCGCTTCCTTGGCCAGGTGAATACGACCGGAGCTAATGGCCGGGATTGTGCCGTTTCCCGGCAAAGCTAAACCCAGCGCTTCAGCCATGCAGTTCATGGAGTTGGCAGTAAACATGCCGGCACAAGATCCACAGCCGGGACAGGCTGACTGCTCTATTTGTTCCAACTCATTTTCAGTGATCCTGCCGGCGTGCAGTTTTCCGACAGCCTCAAATACATTGCTCAGATCCAGCGCAGCGCCATCATGGCTGCCAGCCAGCATGGGGCCGCCGCTGACAATTATTGCGGGAAGGTTCAGCCGGGCTGCCGCCATCATCATACCCGGCGTAATTTTATCACAATTTGTAACTAGAACAAGGGCGTCAAAACAGTGAGCCCGAGCCATAATTTCAATACTGTCGGCTATTACTTCCCGGCTGGCTAAAGAATAGTGCATCCCTTCATGGTTCATAGCGATGCCATCACAGACAGCAATTGTAGAGAACTCAAGCGGGGTGCCGCCGGCCAGGCGCACGCCGGCTTTTACCGCTTCGGCAATGCTGCGCAGGTGAACATGGCCGGGAACTATCTCATTCATCGAGTTGGCAATGCCAATCAGGGGGCGTTTCAGTTCTTCCGGGTGAAGCCCCGCAGCCCTAAACAGGGAGCGGTGCGGAGCCCGCTCGGGCCCTCTGGTTACTTTATGGCTTCGCATATTAAATGCTTCCTCCTTTACCCCGGCTGCTAAAACGGATAGATGGGAGCGCAGCATGGGATAATATTTTGATGTAAATATAAAAAAACCCCTCGCCCAAAGGGGCGAAGGGACAGCCTTCGCGGTACCACCCTTTTTTTCAGCCGACTGCAGGGAGCAGGCGGCTTCCTCAATGGCAATGGTAACGGTGTTAAACCGGCCCGGTCTGACGGATTCATTCAACCGGGCGGCTCCGGGCCGACATTCAGCATTATTCTTGACCGGTTTTCAGCTAACCCGGCTCTCTGTGCAAGGCTAATGCTTACTCCTGCCCCTCAAAGCCTTTTCTTATCGAAAGATTGCTTTTTATTATAGCTTCACGGGTATCTAGTGTCAATAATAAGGATGCGCAAATATCCGTTAAATATCAGGCAACAGGGTAAATAATATTAAAATCGTCGCTCATGAAAAGTGATTGGTCCGGATCCGCCATGGCCTCAAAGTTATACCCGGGTTCATCGTTGCCGCTGCCGCTGACCTTATTAACCGGTTTGCCCATGCGGCAGCTGCTGTTCAGCTTAAGGGGAGGCAGTTCGCCGCGGCGCCTTTTAAAGAAGTCGACGGCTACATTGGGGAATATGATATATGACAGCAGGTCTTCCTCCTGCTCCATGTAGTCGGCAATCTCCTTACGTGCTTCTCCAAGCTGCGGTTTCAGCTTATCGGCAGGCCTTCCGCTTTCCGGTTTTTCATCTTTAAGCACTTTCTTCACCAGCTCCTGGTCTACTTCTCCGGGAGGACGCCCGTAGAGGCCGCGCAGGTAATTTTTGATCTCGGTGGAGACCATCTTATAGCGCTCTCCGGTCAGCACGTTTAGAACAGCCTGGGTGCCTACGATTTGGCTGCTTGGTGTAACCAGCGGCGGGTAGCCCAGGTCGGCCCTGACCCGCGGAACTTCAGCCAGTACCTGTTGCAAAAGGTGAGAAGCCTGCTGCTCAGCCAACTGCGACGCAAGGTTGGAAATCATACCGCCCGGAATTTGATAAACCAGGACATTGGTATCCACGCCCAGTGCTTCACGGGGTATATCATAGTTGCAGCTAATTGAATTAAAGTGTTCACTTATCTTCGTAAGAAGCTCGAGGTCAAGCCCCGTATCGTACTGAGTGCCCCGCAGGGCTGCAACCATACTGTCTGTCGCCGGCTGGCTGGAGCCCATAGCCAGGGCTGCATTTGCCGTATCAACGACATCGGCTCCTGCTTCAATCGCTTTCAAGTAAGCCATTGAGGCCATCCCACTGGTGTAGTGACAGTGAAGCTGTACGGGCAGGCCCACTTCTTGTTTGAGCCTTGAAACAAGCTCGAAAGCATCGTAAGGTGTAATCAAACCAGCCATATCCTTAATGCAAATTGAATCTGCTTCAAGTTCTTTTAGCTGATGCCCCATTTTAACAAAATAGTCGTTACTGTGCAGAGAACTGATCGTATAGCTGATCGTTCCCTGAACATGGGCGCCTTCTTTTTTAGTGCAGCGCATCGCCTGTTCCATGTTACGCAGGTCATTCAGAGCATCAAAAATACGGATAATATCTATGCCATTGGATACGGCGCGCTTAATAAATTCTTCTACGACATCATCGGGATAATGCCGGTAGCCAACTATATTCTGGCCGCGAAGAAGCATCTGCAGTTTCGTATTTTTAAACTTGGAGCGTAAAATCCTCAGGCGTTCCCAGGGGTCTTCATCAAGAAACCGCATGCAAACGTCAAATGTTGCCCCTCCCCAAACCTCCAGGGAGTGGTAGCCGACCTGATCCATAACGTCGACAATCGGCAGCATTTCATCAATACGCATCCTTGTTGCCAGCAAAGATTGATGCGCATCACGCAGAGAAGTATCTGTAATCCCGACTTTTCTTTTATCAGTCATCAGTAATTATTACCTCCATCACAAGCGGTTCCTAATCGAGGCTGATCAGGTTCACAACCCTATCTTCATCATCCAGTCTTATTAACGTGACTCCCCGGGCATAACGTCCCATCAGGGATACTTTATCTACTCTTTGGCGGTTGACGACACCACGGGCTGTTATGATAATAAATTCTTCAACTTTCTCGGTTAAGACCACAAAAACAGCCAGGGGCCCGCTCTGAGGAGTGGTCTTGATACCGATCATTCCTTTGCCGCCACGGCGGTGCGCAGTAAATTCACTGATCGAAACTCTTTTTCCGTAACCATTTTCCGTCGCCAGCAGCAGCTGATCTTCACTGTTGACGAGGTCTGCTCCAACCACCCGGTCGTTATGCGACAGCGAAACAGCCTTGACGCCCCTTGTTGCCCGGCCCATCGGTCTGACCTCGGATTCAGAAAATCGTACAAAGAGGCCGGCAGTGGTCCCGAGAACGACTTCACTATCTCCACCGGTGAGCTTCACGGCCATCAGCTCGTCCCCTTCAAGCAGGTTAAGCGCAGTCAGGCCGTTTTTGCGAGTATTCTTATACTCAGACAGCCTGGTTTTCTTAATCATACCCTTCATGGTTACCGCCAGTAAAAACTGGTCTGCATCAAAATTGTTGATCGGCAGTGTGGCTGTGATAAACTCCTTTTCCTCCAGGGGCAGCATATTCACCAGGGCTGTGCCTCGCGATTGTCGCCCTGATTCTGGAATTTCATAGACATGCAGCAGGTAGACCTTGCCCCTGTTGCTGAAACAGAGCAGCCTGTCGTGGGTTGAGGCGACATGGCACTGCTCCAGGCAGTCATTTTCACGGATCTGAACCCCCACAACACCACGGCCGCCGCGATGCTGACTGCGGTAGGTGTTCAAGGGCAGACGCTTGATATATCCGCGGTCGGTAAGGGTTACTACGACATCTTCCCTGAAAATTAAGTCGATATCAACCACATCGCCTTCATCGGCGATAATTTTTGTACGGCGATCATCGGCATGTTTTAACCTGATCTCTTCAAGCTCTTCGCCGATAATCCTCAAGACCAGCGTTTCGTCGGCCAAAACTCTTTTCAGGTAAGTAATCTTTTCAAGCAGCTGGTTTTTCTCATCAACCAGTTTAGTGGTCTCCAGCTGGGTCAGGCGCTGCAGGCGCATATCTAATATTGCCTGGGATTGTTTTTCAGAGATACCTAAAAGCTCCATCAGGCCGGTCCTTGCAGTATGAACATTTTCGGAAGCCCTGATCAGGGCGATAACCTCATCAAGACGGTCAAGAGCGGTAAGCAGGCCTTCAACAATATGCAGCCTTTCCTCGGCTTTTCTCAGGTCATACTCCGAACGGCGCCTGATCACTTCCTTCTGGTGTTCCAGGTAATAAACCAGCATTTCTTTAAGGTTGAGAACCTTTGGCTGCCCATCTACGAGAGCCAGCATAATGACCCCAAAAGTCTGCTGCAGGGGAGAAAATTTGTAAAGCTGGTTGATGATCACTTCGGGCTGATGATCTTTTTTTATTTCCATTACAATTCTTACCCCGGAGCGATCGGATTCATCCCGCAGATCTGTAATGCCCTCGATTTTGCGCTCCTTGACCAGCTCGGCAATTTTTTCCACAAGCTTGGATTTATTCTGCTGATAGGGCAGTTCGCTGATAATAACCTGGTCGCGGCTTCGTTCTTTCACTTCAACCTGCGCTACCCCTCTTAACTTGATGATACCCCTGCCTGTTTTGAAAGCCGAAGCGATTCCGTCGTGACCGACTATGACCCCGCCGGTTGGAAAATCGGGACCCTTAATGTGCTGCATTAAATCGCTGATTGTCATCTCGGGATTCTCGATCAAGCTTTTTATCGCCTCGATCAATTCATTCAAATTATGAGGCGGAATATTTGTCGCCATACCCACAGCGATTCCCGACGAACCGTTCGCTAAAAGGTTGGGGAATCGCGACGGCAAGACAACGGGCTCATCGAGGCTCTCGTCAAAATTGGGGCGATAGTTGACTGTTTCTTTCTGCAAATCGGTCAATAATTCAGCGGAAATAGACGATAACCTGGCCTCAGTGTACCGCATCGCCGCAGCTGAATCTCCGTCCTGCGAACCGAAGTTACCATGCCCGTCAACTAAAGGGTAGCGGGTAGAAAAATCCTGGGCCATGCGTACAAGAGTGTCATAAAGCGCAACATCGCCGTGAGGGTGATACTTTCCGAGCACTTCACCGACGATACGGGCTGACTTGCGATAGGGTTTGTCGTACGTAGAGCCCATCTCGGACATGGCATAAAGAATCCGTCGATGAACAGGTTTAAGACCGTCCCGAACGTCAGGCAGCGCCCGGCTGACAATAACGCTCATGGCGTAGTCAAGGAAAGAAATTTTCACTTCATCATGAATATTAACAGGAATAATATTTGCTTTGTCTGTCATCTTATCTCCTCTGTCTCATAAACTGCTTGTAGAGTAGAACCGCATCCAGGCCCTGGCGGGCCAAAGCATTAATATATATTGTATCACAGGAACCATTTATCCTGCCAGTTGTCCTTTCAACAAAATTACAATCTGAAATTGCTATGAGGAACATTAAGATAGATAAATACGGCGCCGTGATTACTGAAGCCCGGATCGGGATTATTAATCAGCCCCGGTTTCAACATAAATGTGAATTAATTTCGGATCTTCCCGGCGCGAGGTAAGATCAAACTCCCGACCGGAAAAAAGCAGTTTTTCACCAGTCAGGGGGGAAACAAAAAGCCCTATTCGGTCCCTTGGGTCCTCGTTGTGGTAAACGGTTATGGTGCCTTCGGAAATATCATAGCTCTGGTGCGCATCCAGCTCAGGCAGCCCGGGCCCGAAAGCATCAAATTCTGTCGTCAGGGGAAGAAAATAACCCTCTCCTGTAACCTGGAATGTCCCCTTCACTTCCCTGCCCGTAACCGAATGGGTATAGATTAAGTTAAAGCAGTCCCCAGGCTCAACTTCAACCCTCAGCAGCTCCTCATCAAGTTCCGGAGCAACCACAATAAGCTGAAAGCCCGGGGAGCCAGTTCGACAAGAAGTAAAGCAGAACAAAATGGTGAAAATAAAGAGAAAAGCCAGGCAAAGCCTTACAAAGGCCCGGCCCGGCTTTATGATTATACTACTCACAAAGTCTTGGCAGTTGTTAAATATTGGTTGGCAATCAGGCATTACGAAATTCTTCAACGTGGCAAATGCCAAGTTCTTCCTCTTTGGCTTTACGCCTTCTCTGGCTGAAATAAATAAAGAGAAACACGGTAACGCCGATAACATCGGAGAGGATGGTGGGCCAGATCATGGAAATAGAAATAGCCAACAGGACCGCCGATTCCCAGATCTTGAGCTTTGTGAAAAGCCATCTCTGTATAACAGCGGAGAAACAATACATGCCAAACACTGATGTACCTGCTACCAGGGCCGCATTATGCCAGGTTGTGTCGATCAGCAAAAATTCCGGGTTGTAAATAAACATGAACGGCAGTAAAAAGGCGGCCATATCAATTTTGAAGCCCTGGATGCCGGTTCTAATCGGCTCAGATCGGGCTACTGCTGCAGCAGAATAAGCGGCCACACCAACAGGCGGGGTATCATCAGCCAGGATGGCATAATAAAGAATAAAAAGGTGGATACTGACAACCGGCAGGGTCGGCTCAACAAAAAGCACTGCCGGAGCGACCAGGGTAGCCATAATCACATATTTCGCCGTGGTCGGCAGTCCCATACCAAGAATGATCGACATACCCGCCGTTAGCAATAACAGGATGAAGAGGCTGTCACCGGCCAGAGCAGAGAAGAGAATCGTCATCCGCAAGCCCAGTCCGGTCAGGCTGATTACACCGACAATAATTCCGGCGCAGGCACAGGCAACGCCGATTCCGGCCATGCTTTTGGCCGAGGTTTCCAGGCCGTCCACAAACTCTTTGCCCATCGCTATTAGCTGCCTGGTTATTGCCGGGCCCGTTTCTTCAACACCTTTTTTAATATTATTGAATGCGGCAAAGAGCTTAATGATCAGGCTAACCAGCAGCATGGCCATAATGCCATAAAAACCGGCTGTAAGAGGTGTAACCCTTAGAATAAGGAGGTAGTAAATCAGGACGAAAACGGGAAACCAAAAATAGATGCCCGAAAGGAACGTGGGCAGGAACTTCGGAATTTCAGATGCAGGCAGCGGTTTAATTCCGGTTTTTGCCGCCTCCAGGTGAACCATGATCAGGAGGGCGACATAACTCATAACCGCAGGCAGGGCGGCGTGAATACAGATCTGGTAGTACGGAATACCGGTAAA